>CAYZUX010000325.1:0-5274 GCA_964481775.1 uncultured bacterium
GGTCTTACAATCCCGACCTCCTCCACCTTCCTCGTCTGATCGCACTCACCAAGGTGGATGACCCCCTGGGTGATGAGGAGATCACCCAGATCACGGATGAACTGTATACCCATATGTCCTGTGAGGTTCCACGTCCCGTACCTGGTGATGTGTATCCGGTTTCAGCAATCCTCGAGCTGGGTTTGGAACCGCTGCGAAGGGGCCTTGTCAAGGTCATCCTGTCGACCATGCCAGGGTAATCGTCTGCCGATTTATTTTTCGAAAGCGTCCCGGATTTTGATGGCTGTCTGCTTGAGATTCTCCAGGTAATCGCTGCTCAGAGGATCAAGGACAACAATGGAGGCTCCCACCTCTGAGGCGATCGCCTTTGCGGTTTTCGAAGAAAATTGAGGTTGAACGAACAACACTTTCACCCGGTTCTGTTTCATCCGTTCTACCAGCTCTGCCAGATGCCTTGGACCAGGTTCTTTGCCTTCGACTTCGATAGCCACTTGTTTGAGTCCATACGTTTCCAGGAAGTATCCATATGCCGGATGGAAGACATACACCTCTTTTCCATGCAACGGTGCCAGGATTTCAGAGATTTCCCGGTCTATCTGATCCAGATTCGCATGGAAGCTTTTGAGACGGGATTCGTATTCCGCTTTGTGCAGAGGATCCAGTTGGGATAAGGTTTCCGCGATGATCGATGCCTGGATTTTGACAAGCTTGGGATCCATCCAGATATGAGGATCTGGCATTCCTTTTCCACCGGACTCCGGAAGGTGACGTAATGGAACGTCTTTCTGAGTATCGACCATTTTTATCTGGTTCATGGTGAAAGCGATTTTGGTGGTGAGTGACTGTTCGAAGGGTACCCCAATCTTGAAATACACATCCGCCTTTGCGAGGAGAGCCAGTTGATGGGGAGTCGGTTCGTAGGTGTGGTGAGATTTTCCAGGCCCTACCAGGACCTCCACAGAGACCTGTGGCCCACCGATCCTCTCCACGAAATAGACCTGTGGGAGAATGCTGACAAAAACCTTGATCGGATTGGTTAGAGGAGGCTGGGCAAACGTTCCATGAAGATCCGCTGTTTGCACCAAGAAGATGACGAATAGAAGACAACTCCAACCGGACCAGCCTGGTAAACCCGCCGTTGCCAGCCCAGAGATCCTGTACAAAATCACGTTCACCCCCGCAAACTCTCCAGAACCACCTTGCGCATAACGGCTTCGGGGGCGTTCTGTCCAGTGAATAGCTCAAATTGTGCCACGGCCTGGTGAATAAACATTTCAACCCCTGAAATGACACGGCACTTTCGTTCACGTGCCTCACGGAGGAGACGCGTTTCCATTGGATTATACACAATGTCGAACACCACCAGTGGCGACCCCAGCAAGTCCGCCGGAACCAGGCTTTCGTCTATCTTGGGATGCATCCCGATCGGAGTGCAGTTGATGAGGAGAAGCGTTCCCGCCAGGGCTTTTTTGAGGGATTCGCTGGTCAGGACATCTCCCTCCACCCGTGCTGATGCGAGTTGTGCCACATGGCGTGTGAGTGTTTTGACTTCATCCTCAATCACACCAAGGATATTCAGCTTGGAGATATCCGCCTTGGCGGCCAAGGTACAGGCGATCGCCCGGGAAGCTCCGCCACTTCCCAGGATTGTCACCTCAGCTCCCTCCAGGTTCACTCCTGCTGTTTCGATCCCGCGCAAAGCCCCATATCCATCCGTATTATAGCCGCGAAGGATCCCATCATTGTTTACGAGTGTGTTGATGGAACCGATGCTGGCCGCAACTGGATCGACTTCATCGGCTAAGGTCATGGCAGCCACCTTGTGGGGAATCGTGATGCTGAAACCGCGAATCCCCAATCCACGCATGCCCATGACCGCTGCTTGAATGTCATCCACTTCACACGCCACATAAACATAGTTCAAACCCGTGGCCTGAAGGGCTGCATTGTGGATGGCTGGAGAGAGGGAGTGTCGTACAGGTTTTCCCAGAACGGCCAGGACCTGAGTATAAGCATCAAGCATCATGACTGACTCCCCGAGAACAGGATCTGAAGGACTTGAAGTTCCTCATGGAGAACTTGCCCCCACATATATCACTTCCTCCCGTACATGGCGATACGCAAATGGAACAAGCTGAGTCATTGCCCCAGGGATATGGGTCAGCCTAGGTTTTCGTAGATGGCTATTATTCCTATGGTAAATTACATTATTGACATTTCATTGATAAAGCGATAATCTTAGAAAGTAAGGCTGATCCCATTCAGTCGGTTGAAAAAAAGGAGCTTTAGGAAAGAGCAACCTCATGGTGCGCCAAGCCGCTCGCCCTGTACCCCTGGCGAAACCCATTTTCTCACGCTCATTCCAGCGGTACTTAATCTCGAGAGGTATTCTTTCTGTTGATCAGGTAGTCGATATCGAAAAAGCTTTGAATGCCAGCGATGGCTCGGTCTCCCTGGCAGCTTATCTCGTGGAAAATGGATATCTGACAGAAGAAGATCTCGCCAAAGCTCTTTCTGACCATTACCAGATCCCATACATTTCCATTTCCGAATATGAGATTGACCGCGAAATCCTCGATTCGGTCAGTGAGGATATGGCCCGCAGGTACAAGATTATCCCGTTGGATCGAACCGACAAACTCCTCACAGTGGCCCTCGTCGATCCCGATAACATCCACCACCTCGATGAAATCAAGATCAAGACCCGGATGGATGTGATGCCTGTAATCTCTTTACCGAAAGAGATCGAGGCGGCTATCAACAAGTATTATGGAGGCAATGAGATCCGGGTTGAAGAAACCTACGCCAGCTTGCTGGGAGATATGCAACAGGAGGATCTCGAGGTCGTTCATGACCAGGATGATGATCTCGATGGAGAGGGGGTCGAATCCGCTCCCATCATACGCCTGGTCAATATGCTCATTTCTGAAGCCATCCGCAGCCGATGCAGCGATATACATATCGAACCCGAGGAAAAAGCAGTCCGGGTCCGTTACCGTATTGATGGGGTTCTCAAGGAAATGCCAGGCATCCCCAAGAAGATGCAGAATGCGGTTACAAGCCGGGTCAAGATTATCTCGGAACTGGATATCGCCGAACGCCGTAAACCTCAGGATGGCCGCTTCAAGATGAAGCTGGAGAACCGGGTGGTCGATTTCCGTGTCTCAACAGTACCGACAGTCCATGGTGAAAAAGTGGTCATGCGTTTATTGGACAAACGCAACCTCCAACTCGACTTGACCAAGCTTGGGTTTGAACCGGAATCGCTCGCGAAATTCGAGCGAGCCATCCGGCGTCCGTATGGGATGATGATCGTGACTGGCCCGACTGGATCAGGGAAATCCACTACCCTCTACTCGGCACTTTCTCGCATCAATGATCCCGGTAAAAACATCATGACTGCCGAAGATCCGGTGGAGTATCAGTTGAAAGGAATCAACCAGGTTCAAGTCCGTTCCGAAATTGGTATGGGATTTCCCGAGGTGTTGCGGTCGTTCCTGCGCCAGGATCCCGACATCATCATGATTGGTGAAATTCGTGACCTGGATACAGCCTCCATTGCGGTCAAGGCAGCCCTCACCGGTCACTTTGTCCTCTCCACCCTGCATACAAACGATGCCCCCAGCAGCCTGAACAGATTGATCGATATGGGAGTGGAGCCCTTCCTGGTGGGAGCCAGCCTGTTGTTAGTGGTGGCACAACGCCTGGTACGTAAAATCTGCCCTGAGTGTAAACGGCCCTACCAGCCCACACCGGAGCTGCTTCAGCAACTTGGCGTGGATCCCAGTCTGGCTGTTTCACTTACTTTCTATGAAGGGAAGGGTTGTTCCAATTGCAGTGACACTGGCTATCGTGGCCGAATGGCGCTCTATGAGGTCATGGAGATGGATGAAGAGCTTTCTGATGCGGCCATAAAAGGATTGCCTAACAAGGAAATCAAGGCTATCGCCCGGAAAAACGGGATGCATACGTTACGGGATAGTGGGATTGCCAAGATCATGGATGGCTTGACGACAGTCGAAGAGGTATTGAGTACCACCTATGAGAACTGAGAGATCAGTCGAAGGAGGACATAAGGATGCCAGCCTTTGTCTATTCAGCACGTGACCGGGTCGGACAGATTGTGGAAGGTTCAATCGAAGCTGCCAGTCCTATAGAAGGAATGGGATTACTTCGAGGGAAAGGCTTAGTGGTAACTTCCATCCGCGAGGGCCAAACCAAAGCTGCAGCTACAGTTCACAAACAGCGCAAGAAGAAAAAAAAGATCACGATCGATGACAAGGTGGTCTTCAGCCGTCAGCTGGCCACCATGGTGAATGCAGGTCTGCCCTTGATTGAAGGTCTGTCGATCCTGGGAGAGAACCTGGAAAATGGATCCTTTGCGGCCGTAGTCAAGCAGATAGAAAAAGATGTGGAATCGGGTGATACCCTCACCGATGCGATGGCCAAACATCCGAAGGTCTTCGACACCCTTTATGTCAGCTTGATCCGTGCAGGAGAAGCGGCCGGTATGCTTGATCAGATCCTGTTGCAGCTTTCCTCTTATCTTGAGAAAGCTTCCTCACTCCAACGCAAGATCAAGTCTGCGATGATTTATCCGGCCGTGATTGCCAGCGTAGCCGTGGCGGTGGTGGCCCTGCTCATGATCAAGGTGATTCCCGTATTCGCTGATATCTTTGAGCAGTTTGACGCTGAGCTGCCTGCCCCCACACAATTCATGATCAACGTGAGTTTCTTCTGCCAGAAATACTACTGGATCGTGGGTTTGGCCGCTATGATCCTGGGTTTCCTTTTCAAGAAATATATCAACACGAAAGCGGGACGTTACCAGTTTGACTCCCTTCTTCTGAAAATGCCGGTCCTTGGTGAGCTTTTCCAGAAGGTGGCCATCGCCAAGTTCACTCGTACTTTCAGCACTCTCCTGCGTTCAGGTGTCAACATCATTCTGTCACTGGAAATCGTGGCCAAAAGTTCCGGGAACAGTGTGGTTGAAGAAGCGGTGCTCAAGGTGCGAAATAGCATCAAAGAAGGTGAATCCATCTCTGGCCCACTTAAGACCTGCGCGGTTTTCCCCCCCATGGTGGTGCGTATGATCGACATTGGTGAACGTACCGGCGCGTTGGATGACATGCTGGTCAAGATCGCTGATTACTATGAGGAGCAGGTGGACATCGCGGTGGCGGGACTGACCTCGCTGATGGAACCTCTCATTATCTGCTTCCTGGGTGTAGTCGTCGGCGGTATCGTGATATCGATGTTCCTCCCCATGTTCCA
>CAYZUX010000326.1:0-5223 GCA_964481775.1 uncultured bacterium
GAAGGCCAAACAGAGACTGGATTCTCTATCCCTGCCATACACGGCGACCGAAGCGGCACCTGGATACCGGCATGTGGGTACGGTCCTGTTAACCACAACCGCCACTGGTAGATCCGCGATCAGTGAGGAGCCAACCATCACCACATCAGGATGGGTTGATCCCTCAGTGTATAAGATTCACCTCCCGCTAGAGGAACCCGAGCAGTTCCGGGAACCTGTTTTTGAGTCAGCCCATATCATGGTGCTGGCACCATGCATCGCTGACATCGCAAGAATAAGGATCATCGCCCACATCCATGGAGATATGACGGAGGTTCTCCCCTACCTTAATGCGGAGATGCCGGGTGCCTTCTATAATCCAAATGGCCCCACTCTCATGTTTATGGATGGATACAGGATGGTGGTGCTCTATCCCCACAGGATCTCAGTCGCAAAGGCGGATGATGTGGTAGATGCGTGGCGGACACTTGAGATGATCCGGCTAAGGGTAAACCGGGTCTGGTCAAGGCGAAGTGAGATCGTCCCCTCGAATGAGATGAGGAGGAAGCCTCCTGCTCTGGAGATCTACAAACGTCTGCCCGGAACCAATTGCCGTCAGTGTGGAGAGAAGACCTGTATGGCTTTCGCTCTGCGGCTATGGTGTGGTGAGGTCAGACCCGATGATTGTCTCCCCATTTTCGAGGGCGAGTATGGACACCTGAAGGAGGCGTTCCTCGAGATCTGCATGGGTCTCGGAATGGCTTCGCATAGTGCCTGACTGTTCCAACGCCAGTTCCTAACCAACGGGTTGGGAATGCTCAAACCACCCCCGTGTCCGGTTACAAAACGAGCACACGGAAAGCATCACCGGCACCTCCACGAGGACACCCACCACAGTGGCCAAGGCCGCTCCCGATTCCGGACCATAAAGCGCGATAGCGGTGGCTACCGCCAGTTCGAAAAAGTTGCTGGCCCCGATCAGCGCCCCTGGTGAAGCGATGTTGTGAGGAATCCGGAAGACCTTCATCAGGCCATAGGTCAGTGAGGAGTTAAAATACACCTGGATCAGGATCGGGATGGCAATCAGGACGACATGGAAGAAGCGCCCGGTAATGTTGTCGGCTTGAAACGCGAAGATGAGCACCAGTGTCGCCAACAGCGCAACAACCGCCACGGGGTGAAAGCGCGCGAGGAACACCTCATTGAACCAGCTTTCGCCATGCTTCCGGATCAACCAGACACGTGAGATAGTCCCAGCCGCCAGGGGGATCACGATGAACAGGATGACTGCATAGACCAGTACCATGAAAGGAACTGTCAGCGCCGAGGCCCCACTGACCAGAAAAGTCACAATGGGAGCGAACAACACGAGCATGATGAGGTCATTGACCGACACCTGGACCAGAGTATAAGCGGGATCGCCATCGGTCAGATAACTCCACACGAACACCATGGCGGTACAGGGAGCTGCCGCAAGAATGATGACACCAGCGATGTATTGATCCGCCAGTTCGGGGCCGATCAGCGGCAAAAAGAGATGCTTGAAGAAGACCCACCCCAGAAAGGCCATGCTGAAGGGTTTGACCAGCCAGTTGACGATGAGGGTGATGAGTAAACCACCTGGACGCTTTCCGACTCCCAGGATCGATGTGAAATCCACCTTGAGCATCATCGGGTAGATCATGAGCCAGATCAGAACGGCTATGGGGATATTGATCTGGCTCCCCGCGCCAAACTCCATTCGCCGTAATAAATCCGTAAAGCCGGGAAGCAGCTTCCCAATGGTAATTCCCACCACCATACACAGAGCCACCCAGAGACTCAGATAGCGTTCAAAGGGATTTAGTTTCTTTCCCACTTGGGGTGCTGAAAGGGTGTCTGTTGTGGAGCTCATGTCCTCTCTCTCCTGTCTGAATTGCCTTTTCTGGCGTTAATGGTCAGGCTGGTGATGTAATCTGCGACCCGGCTTCCCGCGGGAAGGGCGGCGACAATTTTCTGATACAGGGGATCCTCCCAACCAGTCATCGCATCAATGTAGTCACTCTTGGGTTCGAGGGAAATATCCACCAGGCCTGCCTCACGGACCATGCGGTCGGTCTCCTCAAGCAGGACAGCTCCAGCAATACAGCCCACCAATGCCTCCACCATTTCGCGGATGGCCTGGGGGAGTGGACGCAACAGAGCCAGGTCAGACACCGACACTCGTCCTCCCGGCCGTAACACACGGCTGATTTCACGCCATACCTGGGGCTTGTCCGGGGAGAGATTGATGACGCAGTTCGAGATCACCACATCAACACTGTTGTCAGCAATTGGCAGGTGCTCAATTTCCCCCAGGCGGAACTCGACATTGTGAAGACCTGTTCTTTCGCCGAAGTCAATCTCATTCCTCCGAGCTTTCGACAGCATTTCCGGGGTCATATCCACCCCGATGACTCGTCCGGATGGCCCAACCTGTCGTGCCGCGATGAAGACATCGAATCCCCCGCCGCTCCCAAGATCAACAACAACTTCTCCCGGGCACAACGAAGCCAACGCTACCGGATTCCCACAGGAAAGCCCCATGTTGGCTCCCTGTGGCAGGGTTGAGAGGTCATCCCGATCGTAACCAATGGCCTGAGCCAGCATCTCGGCAGAATCCACGTTATCCGATGAACAACACGAAGAGGGCCCACAACATCCCTGGCTTACGCCCACTGCAATCTTTCCATAACCCTCTCTCACAGCGACCCGGATGGTTTCCTGTTGAGTGGTGGCACTCTGAGAACTCATCATTTCATTCTTCCTCCATCATGATCATTGACCTACAAGTCATGCTCTTTCAAAAAGTCCGGAAGGTTCCGCACAAACTCCCGGATCTCATCTCGTACACGCCGGTACGGAGCCAGACGTTCTTCCTCGGTTTGCGCTCCTGCCGCAAGTTTGGGTGGATCATCGAATCCGGCATGGATGACTTTGGCCCCGCCGGGAAAGACCGGGCAGGTCTCATGGGCGTGTCCACAGACCGTGATGACATAGTCGAACGCGACACCACCCAGATCTTCGACCTTCTTGGAGCGATGACTGGAAATATCCACACCGGCTTCCGCCATGGCCCGGACCGCATCCGGATTCAGGCCGTGAGTCTCAATTCCCGCTGAGTAAGGCTCGATGACATCTCCTTTGAGATGACGTGCCCAGCCTTCGGCCATCTGGCTGCGGCAAGAGTTACCTGTGCAGAGGAACAGGACCTTCAGCTTGGGGAACGATGACTTTGAGTCTTGGATCATTATTGAATTCCTATGTGGCTTGGGCATATACCGTTACTTCGCCATACATAGAAGTATACCGAAGATCCTCTCTCTGTCAACCTTGAGCTCGATTCACTCGGCGGATTCGATGGACCTGGGCAGCCAATGGGATTATGCCCTGCTGGCGTTGCTCAGCTGTCGGCAACCAGAGTGGTCCCTGGGTGATCAGCTCGGCCTCCACGGTCTTCCCCGTAAAATCCAGCGGAAACGCTGTCATCCAGGTCATTTTCAACGAAGATGTAAACCACAACATCGGGTTTCAATTGGGAAAGATAGTATTCCAACAGACCACGGATGTTACGTGCATTATAAGCGCTGACCCCGGCATTGATCACATCCACCACGATCCCGGGAAGAGTGTATTGCTGCAGCTGCCGTTCCAGCACATTCGGGAAGGTCTCTTCATTCGTGACCCCAGTTCCGAATGTCACCGAATCACCGACACAGAGAATTCGGAACATATTGGGGGACTTGGGGACGATGGGACCGTCACGGAAGCCAAGTTCATTGGTACGAAACGGGACTCCGAAGGTGACGAAGTCACTGTTGGGTTGGAGCATATAAGTCATGTCCGGATTGGGGGCAGGCATCACCAACCAGCGGGTTTCAGGCGGCTGGGCCACGCTATGATTCCAAATATCCAAGAGGATAAGGAGGGATAAAGGAAAAAAAATGAATAACAGTTGCCTGAAACCCCTTGATAACGAAGGAAAGTCCCCGGGCAAATCAAAAACGATTCGTTCATCCGGTCCAGAATGATTTTCCCGATAAAACCATGAATTGTTTGTGGAGTCTGATGGATGGGGGTCATAGATCCGGGAGAGTTTATCGGTCTCATACTGTATCCCATTATCCCTTTTATTCGTCGCATGGCCATTCAACGAAGTGTGAGGCGGACAGATTTCATCCTGACCCCATAGGGAAACCATGGGTTTAGGCCGCTTCCCGGTTCCCGTTTGATTCGTGGTAGTGGTTACAAAGCACTTCGAGACAGGTCCCTTTCACCTTCTTTAGCTTCTCGTCGTCCTCATGGACTCGCTTTTCTGAACAAAGTGAGTTGGTTACCCAGCGGAGAGCTCCCATGGCAACTTCAGTCAGTTCTTCAGCCAATCGATAATGGATCCATCGACCATTTTTCCGGCAGTCGATCAGACCCGCCTGCCGTAGAATCGCAAGGTGTTTAGAAACAGTGGAGGGTGCCAATTGAAGCATTTCAATAATTTGGCAGACACAAAGTTCTCCACCGCGTAAAAACATGAGAATCCGCACACGGTTCTCATCCCCTAGCGCTTTAGTAATGCTCATAAACTCTTTCACAGATCTCTCCCTTAACGATCAGTTTCCCTCTTGGATGAGTATGTGAGATAAGAACACTCCTTACCCGATCACATGTAGGGCTTCGCGGACATTGTCCTCATGGATTGAGCCATCGACCAATCGAAGCGTCCTCTTGGCCCTCATGGCCACATTCGGATCATGGGTCACCATGACAATGGTCCGTCCCTCCTGGTTCAGTTCCTTGAGGAAGTCGATCACCGATGCGCTGGTCTCTGGATCCAGGTTCCCGGTGGGTTCATCAGCCAGGATGATTTCCGGATCATTCGCCAGCATCCGCGCCAGAGCCACACGCTGCTGTTGTCCGATGCTGAGCTCCGAAGGCTTGTGGTCCAGACGTTCACCGAGACCGACACGTTTGAGCAGCTCTTCGGCTTTTATCTTCTGGTCGTTTTCCTCCAAACCTGCCAGGTAGAGCGGAATCTGGACATTCTCCAGGGCTGTCAGATACGGGACCAGGTTGAAGGTCTGAAACACAAAACCGATTTTATCCTGGCGCATCTTAGCACGCTGCTCTGTGTCCAGATCATACAGCGAGTCCTGACCCAACCAGACCCGGCCCGTACAGGGTGAGAGCATCCCTCCCAACATGAGCAGTAGCGTACTTTTTCCGCTTCCA
>CAYZUX010000327.1:0-5213 GCA_964481775.1 uncultured bacterium
GAGTAATCCCTCTGGAATCCTCGCCCTCCAGGGTGGACACCACACCACTCCCAGATCCTTCCCATTCAGGATAACTCGAGCCATCTCTCTGACTATTCCAACACTCAAAAACAGATTCTTATGCGATGATGCCGTGTTCAGGTTGAAGTTTTTCTGATAGGTTGCCACTCCGCTGTAATTCCGGATTCCCTCTTCATTGAAAGATCTCCAGTCATCGAGTTGCTGTATTGTGATAAACAGCTTGTCTTTGTTTGGATCCGCATTATCAGGAAAAGGTTTTACCCAATTCGATTCAAAGGCAACATTCCATGGTCCCTCAATGTTCATCACAGAATGAATTTGAGGAAAGTTCTCTTTTTCACTTATAATGTTTGTCTTTCCATTGTGTAATACAAGAAAGAAGGCTTGTTCTGATTCGAAATGAAGAGGAACCGTTGTTCGGCCATCAGAGGTGTATTGTTTTTCTGGTAAATCCTCAATACTTCCATCCATGGGATCGAAAAGCTGGACCGTGTTCGCTTTGAATCTGAAAGTTGCTGTCACATCCACCGGTTGGGAAACTGGATTGGCCAGAAAATAGATTTCAGCATCTTCTGTGTGCCGGTGGATCCAGGCAATCCTGGTCGCTTCCTCTGTTCTTTTCAGGATCCCCCACGGATGAAAACCAAATAGACCCAGAACTACTGCCGATACCCATTGGTCGTTCCCGATACTTGATTCCCAGGCAGTTCTCCCAGTCGTACAATCGATTCTTCCTATGCCTTCCACACCAACGTGAATATTGACTATCAATCCGGCCGGATTGGGTCCTTCACCACCGTTAATCGCATGGACACGAACATCGTTTATTCCGCTGTGAAACACTGAAACAGGAATCTCAGAATCAATCATTTGAGCGAAATAATCTCCACGGCAGATTTCAAGACCATTTATCTTCAACACGAATTCATTATCAGCCGTAATGGACACACGAGCATTTTTTACGGTGCGGCCTTCGGGAACATCTATGGTGGCGCGGAAGAAGCGTTCACATGGCGGTGGATTTGGACCGTCTTCAGGATGCCAGATCCATTTGGCTTCTCCAAGGCCAGGACGAATCGGGAAGAGTTCGGGAGGCATTATTTCCAGGTCAGGCTTCAGGCTATCAGCCATCATGATTTCTTGAAGAGACTGGCCCCATACAACACGCCCTTGGCTGATCTGATTCTGTCCCTGTTTGCCAGGATTCTCTCCCCATAGTTGAATGGCCAAAGATTTAACCCTGGTATCTGCGGCGGCACGATCTGATAAGCCTGGAGACGATTGGGGAGGAAAACCAACAAGTGTTGCTCCAGATTTTACAAGTTCAACCATCTTCTCCAGGACCACGGGTGACATCATCCTGCATTGTGGTTCACAAAGAACCAGATACCGGTAATACATTCCATCCTCATTTGGGACATTCGGTTCAGGAGTACATGTTGGTAGATGAAGGAGTCCATCCCTGACAGACAGACGGGTGAGCAACACCTCGGCATTGATGCCATCATAATCAAATCCAAAAGGAAGGGGTGGATTTAGAAACTCCCTTCCGGGGACATAACGCGTGGCTCCTTCACCAACAAAATAAAGAAAATCCCCCACAAAATCACCTTGTTGCAGGAGATACTGGCATCGTCCCATGTAGCCAATGATTCCATCTGCAAGCGGCCACCATGTAAAATTCCGATTGAATATGTCGTAATCAAGCATACCAGGCTTCTTTTCAAAGGGTTGATGGGTGTATTTGTGAATGACTGCCTGATTGAGTCCGCGAGCCCAGGCTTCATGCAAGGTGCGCCGGTATTCCGTGGGAGGTGTGAACAGACCATCGGTCGGATGATAGGTCAAAGTTTCTGCTTGAACAAAGCGGTTTCCATAAATCCGGGCTCCGGAGGCTGCTGTTCGCATGATATCGACATATTCCAGATACTCGTTGCGATATTTTCCAAATGGATGCCAGAATTCGGCCATCGGTCGGTCCGCTCGGCCAAACACTTTCAGGCCATCCATATGCGGATGTGGATAACTCCCATAACCCGACTCAGAATTGATGCCACCGTTCATTTCATGGGCACGTTTCTGCAGATGACCGTAGTAGTCTGCTAAGAGGTCCGCAATAGTGTCGCGATAATCCCTTAAAAACCGGTTTGTGGTTTCGAGGTCATCCACAATCCTCCGTGCCAAAGCGGGGAGGTATGGAAACAGATCATATCCACGGCATTTCCTGAACTGCTCACGGAAGTTTTCTGTCCATGTTGGTTGCTGACCTTTCCCTCCCGCACCGATCTCCCAACTGTCGGTGTGGAATAGGATCGGTGCATTATCAGCTTTGGAAACACTTAATTCATGCATCCGCCTGGCTGCATTGTCCATCATCAGATCCGCGGCTTTTGTACTGAGTACATCAGCCTCGTAACCTCCACTCCCCATCCTGGCTGGTTCGGCGAGTGGTGTCCAACCGAAACGCAATACGGTCCATTGTCCTTCGGGAATCTGCCAGTTCAATTTTCCATTGGAATCCATTTTCGAAGTCAAGTCAATTATTTCTGTTGCAATTAGGTCGCCGGGACGGTTATAAGAGTCCATTTCTTCCAGTGCCTCATAAGGATTAGGGGGCCACTGCCACCAGGCACGATTCCCTGACTTATATTCCCACCATTTCAATCCGGGCCTATAATAATGGTTATCTCCTTTGCGAAACAACTGAAACTCCCTTAATTGTAATTCTGAATCATTGGCACGTCGGATGACTAAACGGAAATATGTTCCTGTAGTTTCAGAAAAGTTTAATTCCTTGTTTTCTTCTCTTAACTGCATAGAGAAGTCACAAATTCTCCGGAACTCATTTCCATCATCAGATACTTGAATTTCTCCTTCCGCAGGACCGTCAAAGGGCATTACCTTCAGGAGTGCAGAGACAGCTTTGATCGGTTGTGCATAGCGTAGTTCCAATATAGCTGGATTTTCGTTGGTACAGGGAGTCTGGATTCGCCAGTATGTATGCTGGTCATAATCGACTGCATGTACCGCTGGCCAGTTTTCTTCCCCGCAATACCCGCTTTTTACGTTGTTCGATGTAACCTGTACTGGTGCAAGAGGCCGAGGAAACTTCTCTTTGTATGCTACCACTGCGACATCATGATAGACATCCAACCGTGTCAGGGGTTGTGGTAAAGGAATCGTCGCTTGTCCTGGCCCATCCATCTGGGTTTCAGAATAGACCAGTTGCTTGGCTCCATCCTCCTTTCCAATCCACCAGCCACCATGAGACCAGCCATCGAGAATACTGGCTGAGAGGTACATCCCGGCCTCATGCCCGATGCGAAGCATTTCTCCAAACCAGGCATCCCACTCCGGGCTGAGCATTTTGGGTTCTTGTGGCAGAGGCAATCCACCCGCGTTGATGGTCTGCATGTGCATGACACCACCGATACCTTTTTCTTTCATGGCGGCAATGTCTTTGCCCATTCCCTCCGGATGACCATATCCACCTTCAAACCACCAATAGACCCAAGGTTTCGCTTCATTTGGGGGGCTTAGGAATCCCTTTGCGAGCTCATCCACGGATGAAATCTCATCTTCTGCCGTAAAGGCAGAGATCTGAAAAAACATTAAAGATATAAATAATGCAAAAAAGAATCTGTGCATGATTGCTCCTGACAAGTTGAGACAAGACGATATAAAGACCTTATTATGCAAACAGAGTGAAAAATATTAAGTCAAACATTTTGCTATTATCGACACCACCCTTTGGGCTGCTTTTCCATCCCATAGATCAGGAACCTGTCCTGAGGGTAAACCACCCTTATTAATTTTCTCAAAGGCATTCATGATCTCCCTGGGATTTGTTCCGACCAGGCGGTTGGTTCCCATCTCACAAGTTAC
Source organism: uncultured bacterium (assembly GCA_964481775.1). Taxonomy (GTDB): domain Bacteria; phylum Hinthialibacterota; class Hinthialibacteria; order OLB16; family OLB16; genus OLB16. The sequence continues at coordinate 3,907 of CAYZUX010000327.1, forward strand.
GGGACGTTCAGTATTCTCACGGAGTGTGAGGCATGGAACCCCCAGAATGGTTGTCTCTTCCTGGATTCCCCCCGAATCCGTTAAGACCAGCTTGGCGTGGTTCATGAGTTTGAGAAACTCGAGATAGCCCAATGGGTCAATTTGAATGAGTTTTTTCATTTGGGAAACCCTTTCTCCACAAATGCCGTCCAATAAACGTTGGCGCGTCCGGGGGTGGATGGGGAAGATGATGGGGATTTCCTTCTGAATTTCATCGAAAGCATCCAATAGATTTCCAAACACAACTGAATTATCGACATTGGAGGGACGGTGCAAAGTTAAGACTGCATAACATCCCGGCTTCACACCCAAATCATCAAGAATTGTAGTCTGTTCGGCCCTTTCGCGATTTTTTAACAGTGTATCCACCATCACATTGCCAACCAGGTGAATCTTTTCAGCAGGGATCCCCTCACGGAGGAGGTTGTCAACACCACTTGGTTCGGTGCAGAAAAGCATATCGCTGATCGAATCCGTCAGAATGCGGTTAATCTCCTCAGGCATGGTCCTGTCAAAGCTGCGCAGGCCTGCCTCGACATGGATCAGTTTTGCCCCGGAATCCACGGCGACAAGGCTGCAGGCAACAGTGCTGTTGACATCTCCCACAACCAGAACAGCATCTGGTTTTTGCATGGCTACAACCCGCTCAAAACGTTGCATGATCAAGGCTGTCTGGGAAATCCGGGAAGAGGAACCAACTTCCAGATTGATACTTGGCTCTGGAATATCCAGCTGATGGAAAAAGAGGTCACTCATCTTCTGATCGTAGTGTTGACCGGTGTGTACCAGAACAGGAATTATGCCTGGGAATGACTTGTAGGCTTCCATGAGGGGAGCGATTTTCATAAAGTTGGGTCGTGCCCCTACCACATTGATGATCTTCACGGTTCTTTTTAATCCTCCGGCAGTTTTGTTGAGTGTTCGATTATCTCAGGACAAACTTTCCATAGATTGTTCTATCGTAATAACTCAAACTCCAAGGCACGAGAACCCAATCCACTGATAAGACCGATGATATCCACAGGGGAAGTGATTGATTGAACAGGCCAGAAGAGGAACAAATCACCTCTCCTTGGGACAGCAATTATCCGAGTTTTTTAGGGCTCTGAACCCCTTTCCTGAAAAGGAGGCATTAGCTGGATTTCCACTTTTCGGAACTCAACCGGGTGGCTTTCGGACTGAAGTGAGATGGTCCCCTCGCTGAGCATGAGGTTTCCGTTCTGAATCAGACGATTGGCGTTTGGATCCTCCGGATCATATTGAGGCTT
>CAYZUX010000328.1:0-5125 GCA_964481775.1 uncultured bacterium
TGATCAGCCATTTTTCACGTGCCTTCATGTTCTCCACATGAATCGTCTTGTATTCCTCCCGATTCGCGGATTCAACAAACTCCGGTAGAACCCCCCAGGGGAGACCGAGAAGCCCCCTCAACTGAATCTCCACCGGTGTCGATCGCCCGGAAATCCCATGCGCGGAGGGCTGTATCCAGATCGAGGAACCCCGGTCGCGGGTAATACATTGCATAAAGGCACAGACAAATTGCTCGTACAGCGGGTCTCCCGGAACATCCCAGAAAAGCTCCACGGAGGAGATATCAGTTGCTCCGGAATAAGCGGAGGGGTATTCGCCCATGTACATGCTGGGGAAGTACCAGGTCCGATTGCCGGAATTGTTGGCATAAATGATCGTGTCCGGTTTGACACTCCGGATCGCCCCACGCATCCGGTCCGCGAACCGGGTGAAGTAGTCCTCATGCCATTTCATGTAGAGCCGGGCGATTGGATCCCTGGTGACATCATAGAACATGGGCGAATCCGGCTGATCGATGGTGGGCTTGGGGATATCATGCCCCCCGGAAAAATCCTTGAATTGCTGACGAGTTTGCTCGTCGTAGGTGTGGAGATGGACGGGGGCATAGCCATCCAACCAATACCCATCCACGCCATATTCCCTGGTCACATAGACCAGTTGTTCCAGAAGCCATTCCGCATAACCACTGCGGATGCTGGCCCAGTTGATGGTGGGATCGGGTTTTCCATTGGAACGGATCCGCACCCAGTCGGGATGGGCCTTGTAGAAGCGTTCATTCCCCCAGGGAACCTGGACCGGGCCCATGTAGAAGACTGCACGAGCTCCCGCCTTGTGGATCGTATCCGCCACACGCCGGAGGTACTTGTCCGCTTCAGCCACTTCCTCTGCCGGGTACATCGAGGCACTCGGGCCGACACGATCCCACTTGGTTAACACATTGACCGTGACCACGTTATAACCCGCCTTAAGAAACTCATCGATCATATGCCAGTCAGCGGGGGGGAGATGGCCAATCCGGAGATTGGTTTGAACCCACTCCGGGATCTCTCTCAATGGGGGATATTCGATGACTGTCCGGGGTGGAAGGTTGGTGGTGTCAAAGGTCACTGGGGCAGCGAGTAAACCCGCCGGGAGAAAACAGAAACTGATTACCACCCAGATTCCTTTTTGAAAAAACAGACCAGATAAATCATCGGTTAGAGTCATCTTCTGCATGGCAATACACCTCCTGAATGGTTCACAAACTACCATCTGGTGCGAAATGAGTCAATCAATATACGCAGACTCTGATTTATAGATGAACTATTAAGTCATATTTGAGGAGTTATTAATCAATGATTGAGCATTTTATGCTTGACTTTACACCATTGGGTGCGTTATATATGTTCCATAGGCCCACTCTCCGGCCAAGTGATATCCCTGATCAGAGCATGACGGGGAAAAGGCTGTTTGACCCGAGATCGATGGAAAAGGACTCCCCGTGACAACTCCCTCTCCCCGGATTGTGATCATTGGAGCTGGCGCTACTGGCAGGGGCCAGATTGGCCAATTGGCTCACAGTGCCGGCTGGGGTGTGACCTTCATTGAGAGAAAGCGTGATTTGGTGGACTACCTGCGTGAGGCCGGGGAATATCGAGTGCTTCTGGCAGGTCCAGAACTCGAAGAACTCCCTGTGAATGGATTCGAAATCTTTCACACCTCCGAGATGGATGAATGCTCTCACGCCATCGCCGAGGCTGATATTGTGGCAACAGCGGTCATTCCCACCAATCTCTACTCGGTGTGCCCGACTTTGATCGAAGGGCTTCGTCTCCGATACCAGACAGGCGTTGATAAGCCATTAAATGTGATCGCCTGCGAAAACATGGAACGCAGCTCCACCACCCTGAGAGGATACCTGAAAGAGAAGGCCCCTGATCTGGATTGGGGATGGATCGATGCCAGAGTGGGGTTTCCCGATTCCATGGTGGCTCGGGCAGTCCCCATCCCCGAACCTGACCCGCTTGTACTCATCGCCGAAGCGACACAGGAGTGGTCGGTAGACGCGACTGCTGTGAAAAAGCCTCTGCCCCATCTCGAAGGGATGACTCTGGCTGCGAACCAGGAAGCAGCTCTCGAACGAAAGCTTTATATCAAGAACACAGGCCACTTCGCGATCGGGTTACTCGGATTTGGCAAGGGCTATTCCCTCATGGACGAGGCCGCCAGAGATCCAGAAATCATGGAAAGGGTTGAAGGGGCGACAAAAGAGTCCGCCACCGCGCTGATCGCCAAACATGCCTTTGATCCCCAGGAAATCGATATCTACCGGACATCATTCCTGGAGGCCATGAAGTCTCCCTATCTTCCCGATGATATCAAACGAGTGATCCGTGAGCCGATCCGTAAATTAAGCCGTGAGGAACGCCTGGTGGGCCCTGCGATGCTAGCTTTCCGGTCTGGTTTCCTCCCCGTAAACCTGGCTTACCTGATCGCCTCAACGCTCGCGGTCACCAATCCGGATGATCCCCAATCGAGGGAGTTAACAGACAGGGTCGTTTATGATGGTGTAGGCCGAGTTCTCGCAGAGATCGCGGAGATACCCGAAGATCATCCCTTGTCGGAGATGGTAGTGGAGGAATACCTGAAACTTGCGCCACAAGAGTAATCTCATTGGCCATACATTCATCATGGATACCCGCTTTTGCGGGAATCCACTGCTATCAGACCGTTGAAAAATGGGGTAACCATGGATTCCCGCTTTCGCGAGAATGACGAGGCAAGCAAATTTCCTCGGAAATCGTCATTCCCGCGAAAGCGGGAATCCACGACTTCATCGTAATAACGAGTCTTTCAACAGGCTGCTATGCCCTTTATCAATAAGCTGCTAACCTGAAATCTTCCTCAAGTTTCCAGAGTCTGGAGGTGGCATCATGAGTTCATCCAGATCCGTCACACTTTTATTCATCCTCCTGTTGCTTCCATGTTTTCATAATGCCGTCAGCGAGGCAGACCTATTGGCGCATTGGATTTTTGATGAAGGTTCAGGAGAAATTCTTCATGACCGTAGCATGCATGGGTATGACGGAACGATAGTGCGCGCACGGTGGGCGGAGACGGATCATGGTCAGGGGTTGAATTTTTCCGGGATGGGAAGCTATGTTGAATTTGGTGATAACAGGAATTTGAAAAGTGTGGGTGATTCGACCATTCTTGCCTGGCTGGAGCTTGATGCGTCTCCCTATCCCGATGAGGCCACCAACTGGACCTTGATGGACTGCGAAGATTATCAGAAAGAGGGTTTTGTCCTGAGGATTGATGGGGCGACAGGGCGTTTGATGTACCGGTCGAGTCACAATGGTTTTGAACAGTTCGGTTTTGGTGTCACTCCCCTGAAAAACAAGACTGTCTTTTTTATTGCGCTGGTCCGCCGTCAAGAGGAGGTCATGCTTTATATCAATGGAGTTCTGGACGCTCGCTTCCAAGCGAAATCTCCTGCTTTGGGAAAGGCACCTTTCCGGATCAGCGCTCCCGGACAATCATTCGCTGGAGTAATGTATGAAATGGCCATCATGAAAAGTGCCTTGGACCAGAATGAGGTGCAGGAATGGTTTTGGAGGGGTGTGCCACGCTACCTCAAAGATGTAGTGCATAAAGGCAGCCTCATATTGAAGCCCCACATTTACTACCAGGAGAAAAAGGCATGTGCGGAGGTGGGTTTCCTTGGTGTGATGCCTTTGGCGCCAGAGGAGCGGATCCTGGTTGAGTTGAGCCGGATGCCCGGAACTGGGGGCGGCCCAGATAAGGCATTGATCGAATCTCAAATAATCACGACACTTCCCTCCAAAGCCACTGGCTTCTACTCCTTCGATTTGGAGCCATTGCAGCAGGGATGCTATGAACTGTGTGCCCATCTACGGAGCAGCTCGCGTGTTGCGCTCGCTAGCGCAGCCTTTGAGTATCCCGCTCCAGTTGCCATGGTTCCATCACCTGAAATGATCTCAGTTGAACCGTTACCTCGTGAACCGGCTTCTCCGAAAATAGACGTGAATATCATGCAAGGAGGTGGAATGCTGCTGACTACCGGGAAGGATTCATTTCCAGTTGAATCAACCTTCTCATTCCCGGGAAATGCAGTGAATACACTGGCCTGCGTGGACACACTGGATAGGAATGGGGAGCCCGATTGGGAAGTAGAAGTCAAGGATGATGGTCTGAGTGCAAAAGGGCGGTTCTACACAATTTCACGGATTATATCGCAAGAATCACACCGCATCCTGGTATCCGATACGATATCGAACAACACCTCATTACCACAAGGCATCATGGTTCACAACCGGCTCAACACCAAAGGTATAAAAGACAGACGGGTTTTCGTGGGTGGCAGGGAAGCTGGTAGAGCCGTTCCAACACGGCTAATAAAAACTTGTCCACTTTTGTTTGCCGCAGGCTCAGGATTGGGAATTGGATTAGCGGCGCTGGATGATGTCTACATTGTTCAGGCACGCGGTTGCTTTGATGAAAAGGGGTGGCTGGATCTCTTCACGAATGAATTTGCTCTGGATGCCGGGGCTTCTTATACATTTGAATGGGCAGTCTATCTTAATTCAACCGGTGATTATTTCGACTTGGTGAATGCCATCCGCCGGGATGAAAACAGGAACCATGTGACTGTCGATGGTTCCCTAGCCTTCCTTCAAGGAACTCAACAAAAGCGGGATATCAGCCTGGTTCCTCCGGCGGAGTATTTTGATATCCGTAATGCTCATTATGCCACGGCTTTTTGTCTTTCTTGGTGTACGGATGATCCGGGAATCTCGATAGAGGGAATCGATTTTACGGAATATCCGCTTGAAAAGCAGCGGATTGCCGGGATGATGAAGCAACTGGCGGCTGTCAAGCCTGACGTAAAAGGGATGTTTCACGTCGCCCACCAACTGTATGCCACGAATCAGCCTGATACTCTCTTCCCGGACTCGCGAGTGATAGGTCCGGATGGAAAGCAGGTGGTCTACCAGTACAACTACGCCAACGGAAAGTACTTCTCCCAGGAACGGTATGAACAGAATTGGCGTTGGTGGATCTATTACCCAACGCTTGAGAATAGCTTCGGTAAGGCCATGCTGGACAGCGTGGATGTCATGA
>CAYZUX010000329.1:0-5056 GCA_964481775.1 uncultured bacterium
GACTGGCAGGCTGCGGGCGGTAACTGGTTCGCGGATCCCAAAAAATCAGGAGGAGCGATTATTGACCTCCACATCCATGATGCCGATTTCGTGATTCATCTGCTCGGTAAACCCAAAGCAGTCACCTCAATGGGGATCCCCGCAAAAACCGCCTGCGATTATGTCGTCAACCAATACGATTTCGGAAAAGAGGGTCCTGTGGTAACCAGCGAGGGAGGTTGGATCGCAACTGCAGGATTGCTTTTTGAGCAGTCCTATGAGGCCTACTTTGAAAAAGGGACCGTGGTATTCAACTCCAACCACTGCCCGGTCACCCTCTATCAACCCAATGGAAAAAAGGTCGAAGTCAAACTTCCCACCGAAGATGGTTTCGTAGCTGAATGGAAAGCGATTGTGAAGCCGTTGTTGGCTGGTGAAAAACCGGCTGAACTCCTGGGGCAATCGGCACGTGAGTCACTCGCACTGTGTCTGGCGGAGCAGGAATCAGCACGGACAGGGAAGAAAGTTAGAGTCAGATAACTTTTCTGGGACTGGACTTAGACTGGGAACTGACGCCGGTAGGGGCGGGCACGCGAGTAATCCGAACCCACCTCGTTCTCGATAAAGACCTGAGTCGGTTGGCCACGCCACTCCACGGTGCGCGTGCCGATCACTCCCGCTTTGAGCAGATCGGCTACACTTTTCAGGAAAACATCAAACTCCTCGTCTGACTTATTCCTGCCTGTATCAAAAATCCCGGCGACATTACGTGAGCCAAGGTTGAACAGGTTATCAAGGCTGTCCAGGTACTTGAGGTTGCCAGAGATACCGCGTGACTCAATGGCAGAAAAGAGGTCGTTTTCCCCACCCTCCCCCAGAAGGCTGGAGAGATTCGTCATCTTCGCAAGAATGGATCCGGCGTTCTCATCGTGGATCCCTCGCTGGAAGAGGGACTCGACAAACCCAAGGAGTCGTTCCTGGCTGATTCCACCTTCACCAAGCGCCTGGAGTGCTTTTATCCCTTCCGCTCCTAATGAAGAGGCGATCCGTGCAAGGCCCGACAACTCAAGGACATCCTCACTTGTTACGGATGCCGATTGAGACACACCCGCTTTGATGGCCTTGCCCAAAACCTGGGGCGCGATAACCGGTGGAGGAAGTTGACTTGCGATACGCATCCCTGGTCCTCCCTGACCTTGGATTTTTCGCACTATTCGTTACTATCCCTGAAGTATACGTATTTGAATGCCGCGTGTACAGTCTTTGTAAAGAAAATCATATCCGAACGATTCATGGCCGACGCTCCCCTCAAGCCACTATTGCAAGTACGCAACCTCAAGATGCACTTCCCTATCCGTTCGGGGGTTTTCTCACGGATTGCAGGACACGTCCGTGCTGTGGATGGTGTTTCTTTTGATATCTATCCCGGCGAAACCCTGGGCCTGGCTGGTGAGAGTGGCTGCGGAAAAACCACCGTTGGAAGAGCTATCCTCAGGTTACTTGATGGAGCGGAAGGCGAGATCTATTTTGAGGATTCTCCCAATCTCCTCTCACTCTCACAAAAGGAAATGCGCCCTTTCCGGCAATACATCCAGATTATTTTCCAGGACCCCTTCTCTTCCCTGAATCCACGGCTGACGGTTGCCAGTGCTCTCATGGAACCGCTCAAGATTTTCAACATCGGAAAGAACAAACGCGAGCGAAGAGACCGTGTGGTAGCATTGTTGGAAGAGGTGGGTCTGTCCTCAACTCACATGGATCGTTATCCCCATGAGTTCAGCGGCGGACAACGTCAACGTATCGGTATCGCCCGTGCACTTACCCTGGAACCCAAGCTGATTGTTTGCGATGAGGCAGTCAGCGCTCTGGATGTCTCTGTCCAGGCTCAGGTTATCAATCTGTTGATGGATCTGAGGGCCAGACGGGGTTTATCCTACCTCTTCATCTCCCATGCTCTCTCGGTGGTGGAGCATATCAGCAACCGTGTGGCCATCATGTACCTGGGCAAGCTGGTGGAGATCGCCAGCAAGAATGATCTTTATCGCACCCCGCTTCACCCTTACACCGAAGCGTTACTCGAAGCGGCGCCGGTACCCGACCCATCCATCCAACGCGAGAGGAAACTTCTCGAAGGAGATGTTCCCAGCCCGATCAATCCGCCACCAGGTTGCTCCTTCCACCCCCGATGTGCTGCCTGTTTTTCACCCTGCCGCACTGAGGAACCCCTCCTGACTGACATGGGCAATGCCCATCAGGTGGCCTGCCACCTGGAGACCCATCCCCAGTCTCCCCGTAAGGGATGAAGCCGCTTAACAAGGTTTCCCTCGCTTACGCTCTTCTTGCCATTCTGCTTTGGTCCACTGTCGCTTCAGCTTTCAAGATCGCGCTGGCTGGCCTGACTCCTCTTCAACTGCTCCTGATCGCTTCATGAACATCCTTGATAGTCCTTTTCTCTATTCTGATTCTGCGGAAAAAGGCTGGTTTGTTTTTTCACCAATCGGGAGCGGAATGGTTGTTTTCCGCTGGCCTGGGTTTCTTCTATCCCCTCGTTTATTACCTCCTGCTCTTCGGAGCCTATGGCCGTCTACCCGCCCAACAGGCCCAGCCCCTCAACTACACCTGGCCAATTCTATTCGCCCTGCTTTCTGTTCCTTTCCTTGGAAGATCCCTCTCTCGAGGAGCGGTATATGGTCTATTGGTGAGTTTCATAGGTGTCGTCACCGTTTCGACCAGAGGAGATCTTTTTAGTTTAGGCAAGCTCAACCTGACAGGCGCTCTCATGGCTCTCTCAAGTGGATTGGTCTGGGCCCTGTATTGGATCCTCAACCTCAAAGACCAGCGCGATCCCCTGGTAAAGCTGACCTCTGGATTCTTTTTTGGTGTGGCTTATGTTTGTGTTCTGGTCTTATTGTTTCCTTCGCCTTTCTCCTCTCTGAAAGCATCTGTTTATGGCGCCATCTATGTGGGTCTCTTTGAAATGGGACTGACATTCGTTTTCTGGTTGAAAGCACTCGAAACAGATCATCAGGAGGTGTTGATCGGGAATCTCGCTTACCTGTCACCCTTTCTATCGCTCATCTTCATCCATTTCGTGGTTGGTGAAGAGATACACCTTTCCTCACTGGTGGGATTGGCTTTGATCGTATGTGGAATCGCAATTCAAACGGCTGTGTCGGGAAGATCATAACAGGGCAACCTTGACCTACCGTTCCTTGACTCTCTCCAGCAGGACACTACCATCCCGTTGGATGGATTGATCCTGCGAGGAGGTTTTCAAATGGCTTGTTTTTCAATGGTGTTGGGTAAGGGTTGGATTCGATTGTCTTTCATGACTGTCATCCTCCTGTTCTCAAGTCTGGGGGTTTTGGCGGCGGACTCAGTCGAGTTCACCAAAGACAACGAAAGGGTGACTATAAAGGACGAAGGACACACCATACTGGTCTACAAGTATGCCGGGGTTCCTTTCAAACCTTATGTCGAGCAGTTCTGTACCCCCTCTGGAGTGAATGTCCTACGGGATGCTCCTTCGGATCACTTGCATCACCATGGTCTGATGTTCGCCATCCGGGTGGATGATGTTAACTTCTGGGAGGAAAGGAATGATCCCGGAATCCAGAAGACAACTGATCTCGCCGAGGTGAAAACCCATGAGTTCGGCGGTGTAAACTGGACCGGTTTCACCAGCCACATCAATTGGAGCAGTTCCAAGGATGAGAAGGTACTCCTCAAGGAGCAGCGCCTCATCGAAGTGGCCTTTGACCAGAAGGGGAAAGCCTCAGGAATTACCTGGACCTCCACTTTCTCCTTACCTGAAGGAAAAGCATCCGCCACCCTGACCGGAGCAAACTACCATGGTTTGGGCATGAGGTTTCTCCCCTCGATGGATACCGGCGGATCCTTCCTGAATTCTGATGGGAAAACCGGTGTGGATGGAACTAATGATGCACGCGCCAAATGGTGTTCTTACTCTGCATTGGCGGATGGGAAAGAGGTCACCATCGTATTGCTCGATCATTCAGCAAATCCCCGTCACCCGGCAACCTGGTTCACCATGACACAGGGATTCGCTTACTTGTCCGCGACACTCAACCTTTCAAAAGAACCGCTCGAACTCAAAGCTCCGGAGAGTCTGACACTACGTTATGCACTGATCCTGGCCGATGGTAAGATCGAGGCATCCAAAATTACTGACCTGTATAACAAATGGACTGCTTTGCCTTTGGCGAAGTAAGAACTTGGCTTAATCAGATGGAGGTAATCAACATGGAGAAGAACACAAGGGAAGGTACCACTCGGAGAGAGTTCCTGAGGGACACAGGAATTCTCGCGGCTGTCGCCGCGTCTGGACTCAGCTCCAGGGCATTCTCGGAAACCGCACCGGGTGGTGGGAGTGCGAATGACACGATTGGGGTTGGCATGATCGGATGTGGAGGCCGCGGCTCCCACCATGTCAACGTGCTCAACCGGATGAAAGATAAAGGTGTCAATGTCAAAGTGGTGGCGGTTTGCGATGCCTATGCTCCACGTGCCAAGGCCACTGGGGAACCCCACCAGGCTAAAATCTACATGGACCACCGTGAGTTGTTGGCGGACCCGAATGTGGATGTGGTGGGTATCGCCACACCGGATCATATCCATGGATATCAGGCCATCGATGCCATCAAGGCGGGAAAACATGTTTATTGCGAAAAACCAGTCACCCACTGGCGCCAGTTCGAGCTGACCAAGCAATTGGATCAATTGGTCAAGGAATCCAGGGTGGCCTTCCAGGTCGGCGCGCAAGGCATGTCGGATCCCGCCTGGCGTATCATGACGGAAAAGGTCAAGGAGGGCCTGATCGGGCAACCCATCCATGCGGAATGTGGTTATTTCCGTGTCGGTGATTGGGGCGAACGCGGAATGCCAATCCCCGATCCCAATGCCAAGCCGGGACCCGAGCTGAACTGGGAAGCTTTCCTCGGCGATTCCCCCAAGCGTGACTTCGATATCAGCCGTTATTTCCGCTGGCGCATGTATGAAGACTATTCCGGAGGTCCAGGAACTGACCTGTTTCCACACTCCTTAACACCGGTCGTCA
>CAYZUX010000330.1:0-5047 GCA_964481775.1 uncultured bacterium
TCACTAAAAACCAGAAAGAGGATCATGCAAACCAGGTAAAGGGTCGTCTGCCAGAGCCGTCTTGGGCTGGGAGGAGGATCCGGCATCTGCAGGGCAGCCTCATTCCGCTTGACATCATCTTTACGGAAAATATAGGCCATCAGCAGACCGATGATGACTGCGAAGATAATGGCACCCAGGGCTCTTGCAACTCCAATATCGAATCCCAAAACCCGCGCTGAAAGGAAGATCGCCATGACATTGATCGCCGGACCGGAGTAGAGAAACGCGCAAGCAGGGCCGAGACCTGCTCCCAAAGCGTATATCCCGGCGAACATGGGCAGAACACTGCACGAGCAGACCGCGAGGATGATTCCAGAGACCGCGCCTACCCCATAGGCCAGGGGGCGGTTTGCTTTAGGCCCCAGGTAGTTGAGGACGGAAGCTTGGGAGAGAAAGGTGGTGATCGCCCCGGCGATGAACATGGCGGGAACCACACAGGCCAGGGTGTGCTGACGGGCATACCATTGCAGGAGGTTGAAGGCCTCCAGAATGGCATTCGTGACCTTAGGGTTCCCCAAGGGGAGGAAATATGCGATCAAGAAAACGCCGATGAAGGCGCTGAATATTTTCAGTTCCCGTTTCATGGGACTCGTATCCTTTCATCTATGGCAGGATGGCGGAATAGCCATATATTGGGCCAAAAAATCAGCCATATGCGGCCATTTCAGCATCCCTCCGTTGTTTGAGTACCGACTCAACGCAACTGAAAAAGCCATTGAGGCAACCAATTTTGAGCCGGTAAAACACCATCGAACCGTCTTTATGTGTGTCCAACAGTCCCGCTTGTCTCAAAATCGCCAGATGTTTTGAAACAGTGGACTGATCCGAGCCGACCAGATCGGTCAGCTCACAGACACACATATCCCGTTCCTGCAGGGCTTCCAGGATGAGAAGCCGACTGGGGTGAGCCAAGGCCTTGGCCACATTCGCGCGCGCTTCGTAAAACTCAATCGGTTTCTTTTCCATGTCTATATGGTGATACTACCATATAACCATAAACTGTCAAGACCTCTTTTGGTTGAGGACTTCCTGTTCGCTCTAAGTTAAATGAAATCAAAGGAAAAGCATGGTAATGCTTCACTGGGAAACCCTTTTCCATGAGGAATGATAATCGATCTTATTCCTCAGACTCTTGATTCACAAATTCTCAGACAGCCGGGGCAGAAGACACCCAGACCGATTGCGATGGATCTGGAGCCGCAGCCTCGTGAGGGTCTCTCCCGCCCCCGCAAGTCTGTTATTTCTTCAAGAGTTGAATAAATTTCAGCAGATCCTGTTCATCAACACGTCCATCCGGGACCAGATCACAACCCCCGGAAGACTTCCACCAATCACGTGCAAACGGCAGGGCTGAATGTGGGTCATGGCACGAGACACAATCCATCTTGCCTAAAGTATTGTTCATCACATTGGGACCATGGCAGGTCATGCATTCGCCAACCGATTGAGCAGGTCCATACTGGGAAGCGAAATTGCCTTTGTACAGGTCATTGAGTAGCTCAACGGACTTTTTGGCTACGTCCGCACACAAACGCGCGCAACGTTCCTTGCGCTCATTCGAAGTGGCCGAGAATCCGGAACGGTCACACCACTTGCTGACGGAGACATGACACAGAGGGGAGTCTGAGGCGTTGGCCACAAACGCTGTACCTTCGGCTGGAACATAAATTGGAAGCTCTGTGGCTGAATACCAGGCGGCGATTTCATTGATGATCTTCGCGGCATTCTCGGTCGTGCACACCAGATTGATGGCAGCCGCTGCTCCGTTGATCGTCCCACACACCGAACCCCAGCCAGTCACACCCCCTTCACCGTAACGCATCATGTCCATGGGAAATGTATTATACGGCGAGCCAACGACTTCAGCTAGCTGACCGATGATCCCCTTGAAAGTGCCATAACAACATTTTCCCTGGTAAAATCCCTGATATCCCAAATCTGCAGCTCGGGATGGATCCAACTCGACATAAGGCCATGGCCATGCAGGAGGCGTTTCACCATTTTTACGGAACGAGGAAGCTGCTTCTGTGGTTGAAGTAAGAGCACCTCCAGCTACCACCGCTCCCCCCAAAAGACCAAGTCCCTTGATGAAGCCCCTTCGGTCACTTGGGGCTGGTTGATTCGAGAATGCCTTTTTGGTCACGATTTGCCTCCGCATAGTAAGAATGGGATCCTTCCCTCAATGCCATTCGGAAAAGAGTGGGAAGGGGAAATTCATTGCTTCAGGGATGTTAGGCCATATCGCCATTATCTGTCAAGAATTCCGGCACCGTATTGACACTTATATTTGCGCTTGGGTTGACACTTCTGGTCCCCTGTGGTCAGGAGAGGGATCACTTGACGCCAGAGACCAAACCGATCAGACCGGTTACCGCTTCCAATCGGCTCATCTTGTAGAGGTTACACATGCTGGTGTGGGGCCTCTCAAACAAAATCCATCAAATCCCATTGACAATCCGTATTTCATTGCCGATACTTCTACACATGGCGAAGTGAGTGGTGTAGATCGGAGATTGTCTTTCGAACTGCCCCACCTGGAGCCAATGCCAGTGCAAAGGGCCCCGGCTTCGTTGTCCAGACCGATTCACACAGGAGGATGCTTTCCATGTCGAAGGGGAAAGTCGTTGTCTATGGCCTGATGGCCCTCTCTCTCTTGGTCTTACCAGCAATACCTTCCTTTGCACAATCCCCTGCCTCATCGGAGGGTAACTGGATTGTCCCGGGCTCTTCATCCCAACCCGCCCAACCAGCTGCCGCTCCGCCAGTAGTTGCTCCAGCACCGGCTGCAGCCCCAGCTCCACAACCTGCGGGTCCCGTGGCTGGTGGTAAGGGGATGGCAGCTCTCCAACGCACCGCCGCCAACAAACAATACTGTTTCATCTTCTTCAACAATGGCCAGAACGAGCAGACCGATGCCATGTGGGCGGTCTTCTACTCCGCTTTGAGCAAGTTGGCCGGCCGTGCCGAAGGGGTCCCAGTCAATATTTCGGATCCGCTTGAACAGGAGATTGTCCACCGTTTCGATGTCAGCCGCGCACCCATGCCCTTGGTACTCGTGCTGGCACCCAATGGAGCCATCATGGGAGGCTTTCCTTCCAAGTTCGATGAGGCCCAGCTCATGGGAGCGTTTGGAACACCTGCTTTAGAAGAGACAATGAAAGGGCTCCAGGAAAGAAAATTGGTCTTTCTCTGCATCCAGAATCAATCCACACAACAAAATGACGCCGCGATGTATGGGATAAACGAACTCCGTGCCGATCCACAGTTTGCCGCCGCGGTTCATGTAGTCAATGCCAATCCCGCGGATCCCAATGAGAGCAAACTATTCTCTCAGCTTCAGATTGATCCAAGCCTTAATGTCGCGCAGACAGTCATGCTGGTTCCTCCCGGATCTCCAGTTGGAAAGTTCATGGGTGGAACAACGAAGTCGATGTTGCTTTCGAAGCTCCAGTCCAGTGGCTCGTGCGGACCAGGGGGATGCTGTCCTGGCGGTAAATGTGGTCCCGCAGCTGGTGCCCAACCAGCGGCAGCCCAACCTCCGCAACAACAGAGCGCGATCAAACGCTGGTTTTCCAAGGCCATGGGTAATTGAGGAACAAGGAGAAAGCATAAATGAAACTCAGAACCCTTGTCTGGCGCGAACTCTTTGAGCGTAAAAACCAACTCGTCACCAGCCTGATGGCGATCCTTCTGGGGATTACGGTCATCGTGTCCATCCAAAACATCAGCCACTACTCAGAAATGGCTGTGGCCCGTGAGCTGGATGCACTCGGGGCGAATGTGCTGATCCTGCCCAAGTCAGTGACGCTGCAGGATTACTACAGCGCCGATATGCAAAGCGAGCTGCTTCCCGAGGAATATGTTTCTCAGATTGCCATGTCCTCGATTGAAGGGGTTGATAATCTCTCACCGAAACTCTCTGTCCCGGTTGAATTGGGGGACAAGAAGTTCACTCTCACCGGGATCCTTCCCCTGAGTGAGTTTCAGGCCAAGGCGGCCTGGCAGGGCGCGGGAATATTCAATCGGCCCTTGGGATGTGGCGCCCAAATGCCAGGGCTCATTAAAGAAGAACCCAATGAGACCCTCGTACGGAAGCGCGTCATCGATGATCTTGCGGCCAATGAGGCCCTGGTTGGTGCCGATGTGGCGGACTCTCTGAACCTTCAAGAGGGAAGTACTCTTGAAGTGATGGGAAGGTCTTTCACCATATTGGCCACACTCCCCCAAACTGGAACAGTGGATGACTCGCGGATCTTTGCACACTTGCATACTGTGCAGGAGATGACCGGCAAGGGTGCTTTCATCAATGCCATTGAGATCGTCGGTTGCTGTCAGGAAATCAGTGGAGGGTTGGTGGCCAAACTGAACAGCTTGTTGCCCGATGCCAAGGTGGTGACCATCACCCAGATCGTTGACACCCAGATCAACACCAACCAGATGATGGCGCGGCTATCGCTGATCTTCATTGCCATCATCATCCTGGTTGGAGGTGCGAGCATGGCCAACTACATGTACGCCAATGTCTATGAACGACGCCGCGAGATTGGAACCCTAATGGCCCTGGGTGCGGGTTCCAAAGTTGTATTGCGTATTTTCCTTCTTAAGGCAGCCCTGTTGGGTCTTGTGGGAGGAGTGGGAGGCTTCATCCTTGGAACCCTCCTTGCGGTGGTGATGGGGCCGCGCATCGCGGGTGTCCCGGTTCTACCCATGCCAACCCTTCTCTTCTGGGCCGTCCTGATTTCCTGTGGGATTGCTCTTGCAGCCAGTTATTTCCCGGCGCGCCGTGCCGCTCAACTCGATCCCTGTACCAGTCTGCAAGAGGTTTGAGATGATGCTTGTGATGGATTCTGTAAGTAAGACTTATCAGCATCGTGGCCACACAGTGAATGCCATGGATGAGGTCACCCTCGAAATCCCGAAAGGGGACTTTGTCTCAGTGGTTGGGCCGAGTGGAAGCGGAAAAAGTACGCTACTGCTCATGTTGGGAGGGATGCTCTCACCCTGT
>CAYZUX010000331.1:0-5040 GCA_964481775.1 uncultured bacterium
TACTCCTCATACGCTTCTCGCCAGGCTTCCTGTGCGAGTTCTTCTTCCAAAAACTTTTTCTTATTCATTCGAGATCACCTCCTTGTTTTCTTGAGACCTCATCCTGAGGGGCTCAAGAAAACACAAGGGCAGTGATCAAGGGGTAGAAACAGGACTGGGGGAAGGAGCGGAAACCCGGGAGGAAGGAACTCGAAAATGCCTCCGCCCCCCGCCGCACTTTTCAGGCTATAACTCACAGGACTACACAAGAAGGGAGAGAGGGACTATTCACACCCTTGGTGGTGCCGGTCGCTCTGTGAATATGTGAAAAACACAATTTTGGAGAAGGACCATTGAGGAGCCCGCCCTTCACATAACGGACGAGTTGGGCTTCGTTCAGGCAAAGGTGCTTAACGAGATTCTGGTACTATTTTAGGTTGTCCAGACCGAATCGGAAAACAGTGTCGGAAAATTGTATTTGACAAATTTAATTACAACCCCCAGACTTGAGGCGCCCAACGGGGCGAGATTCTAAAACTACCCAACGAATCGTACAGCAGTCGAGTGCGACCCAGTCCGATCGGGATGTGGTAGAGTGAGGTTGCTCTGCGGATCTGTGGGGTTGCTTGTTCTGCCGGTTCTGAGTTGTCGGGTTTGAACGGCGCTGTAATGGTCTCTCATTCCTCCGACTAAGTCTTACACCAACTCATCATCTACTAACCCACACGTGTGAACTCCTCTTCTAGGCATGCAAAGGCCCTATTTCCATTGAGGTCAAAAAAACTCGATTTTTGGAGGAGAAAGAGCGCGATGGATTATTTAGGTCGAGTGGTGATCCAAGGAACGGTGATCTGTTTCATCGCGGTAGCGGCAGAAGGCCTACCTCAAATCACCCGATTTGCGATCGATGGAGGTGGAGGAACTTCGCAGGGGGACGAGACTTCGATCTCGGGAACGATCGGTCAACCGGACGCAGGGAAGCTCACTGGAGGAGGATATCAAATCCGTGGGGGATTCTGGGTCGGAGCGACTGGACCGAAACCCACCTCGGAGACCCCAACCCCCACGGTAACCGCAACCGGCATGGCCGCCACTCCCACAAAAACTTCCACGCCTAAACCCGTTCCTTCCGGTCTCGATGTCAAGCCGGATCAGCTCGATCAGTTCATCGATGCGTTGGATTTAATCGAGTGGGTCAATCGGACCAAAGTGACTCCCCCACAGGCAAATCCCAACATTTTCATGGAGATTTCCCTTTATTGGCAGGGTGTGTATCCCCAATCAGCAAAGACCGAAGATCTACAAAATGGTGCGAATGTTTCAAATAACTTCGAAAAGGAGGTCAACCATGCGCAATAGTCAACTCATCGGTCCAATCGAAGTTGGTTTCTTCACTCCATTTTTTTCATATGCCCAAACCTCACTCGATTCCGATTTTACATACCACGAAGAAATCCAGCAGGACGGCCTTCCATTGGATGGAACGGTTCATTTCCTATTCAATCTCTGGGATTCGGAGGAGGGCGGCGTACAGATCGGCGCCAATCAAGTCATTTCGAATGTTTCCGTTACGAACGGGCAATTCTCAGCAGTCCTCAACACGGATAAGATGCCACTGGCTGCGCAAAGATCCTACTACCCGAATGGTTCGAAGCTCTGAACCGGGATTTCCGATATCAATTGACCGTCATCGATAACGAGGAGAGCGATCAGTTCTTACAGGCCAAAGTGGGGATAGAAAACGAAGGGAATCGATTTTCGATTTGAACCAGTCTGCCGAACAGGAGAGGCTTCTGGCTGGTAACCGGTATTCGCAGGGCCCCATGGGCCAATGCCCACCGAATCCGGATCGAAGAGAAAAAAGCCTGAGGCCCGCGGAAAATTTCTAGAAACCAATTTTTGCGGGCGCCCGAAAGAGAAGGGACTTAATTATTGTCCTGAGTCGGACATGCTGTTAGGAGAAATTCAAGTGGCGAGTAGGCGAAGAAGAAGTCACTTTCGAAAAGGAGAAACTGAGATGGTCTGCGTTTTCGTGATTACCTTCATTATGGTCTGTCATACAATATTTTCAGGAGCCTCAACAGCTGCCCCATTGGGTTTGGGGTTCACTTATCAGGGGCTGCTGGATCGGAACGGTGTCATCCCGAACGGGGTGGTTCACCTTCGGTTCAGTCTGTGGGACGCACCGGGTTCAGGCGATCCTCCCTTAGGAGGAACTCAAATTGGCGCAAGTCAACTTCTCACCAATGTCCCAATCACCGATGGGGTTTTCACAGTGACGTTGAACTCGGGTGGGGAATTTGGACCGGCCGCTTTCAATGGCGAGGGACGCTGGCTGCAAATCGAGGTCTGCGAGAATACAGGGTGTTCTTCATTAACTATCCTAAACCCGCGACAACCATTAACCGGTGTTCCTTATTCCCTAACCACCCTTTCCACTCCCTGGTCCGGACTCAAAAATGTGCCAGAGGGTTTCGCCGATGGTGTGGACAACATCGGCGACCCTGTGTGGCAGACCAATGGGAATCGTATCGGTTACACGAACGGCTCGGTTGGAATCGGGACGACGACGCCCGACACGAAGCTCCAAGTCAACGACGGTCGGATCCGCATCCGTGAATCCGCGACCCTCGAGCGATGGGACCTGTTCTACGATCCGCCGTCTCAAAAACTCTTTCTCCAAGAAAACGCGGCCTATAATCATCTTGTCTTCACGAAGGGACCGAATCAGCAAATTGGCATCGGGACGGACTCGCCGAATGCTAATGCCAAGGTTCATGTTTATACAAATACCGAGAATTATGCCGCGATCTGGGGAGAATCGGAAAACGCGCCAAACGGAATCCTGGGAATCGCAAGGCGTAGCGGCGCATCGGGAGTAAGCGGCTATAACTCACCCGATGGTACTGGCGTATCCGGGCAAGGGAAAACAGGTGTTATTGGAGTCACTCACGTAACCGGAGGCGTAGCGGTCGAAGGGTACATTGGGTTCAATGTCGCCGCGCTGGCAGGACGTTTCAATGCGGATATCGACGTTCAGGGTAATGTCCTCAAATCGGGGAGCATTACCCGACTCGACCATCCGCTCGATCCCAAAAATAAATACCTTGCACACTCCTCGATGGAATCCTCGGATACTAAGAATTTCTATGATGGAATGGTTACCACGGATGCGGAGGGACATGCGACGGTTACTCTCCCCGATTGGTTCGAGGCGTTGAATAAGGACTTTCGGTATCAGCTAACGGTTATGGGGCAATTCGCTCAAGCGATTGTCGAGAATAAGATTGAGAACAATCACTTCACCATTAGAACCGACAAGCCGAACGTCGAAGTCTCTTGGCAGGTCACTGGTATCCGCAACGACGCCTACGCTAAGGCGCATCCTCTAGAAGTGGTAAAATTGAAGCCGGATGGCGAGCGTGGCAAATATCTTCATCCCGAACTGTTTGGCCAACCGGAGGAAATGGGGATTGGTTTCCGAAGAGAATAAGATCCAGTGGAATTAATTTAAACGTGGTGCGTGGTTGCCGTTTTATCGTTTTACTTAGAGTTCCTAACAGAAAGATTTAAGGAGGAAAGGAAAGAGATGATAAAAGTCATTGGGGAATGAGAACAAAAGGGGGAGAAACCTATGGCACGCGCAATCCTTTCCGATGAATTATGGGCACTGATCGAACCACTTTTACCGGCACCCAAACCACACCGTTTCCGGTTTCCTGGCCGCAAACCGATCGAGAACCGTCTGGCTCTGACTGGGATCCTTTTCGTCCTGAAGACGGGGATCCCTTGGGAGGACTTACCGCAGGAGATGGGATGCGGATCAGGAATGAGTTGTTGGCGCAGGTTGCGGGATTGGCAGCAGGCGGATGTCTGGCAGAAAATCCACGAGGTTCTTTTGGCCAAACTCAACCAGGCAGGTTCTTCTCCAATCAGTGTGGATTCCTGAGGGCTAAGATTCATAAGCCACAGCCTCCTGAAGGTATGGCTCATAGGCAGAAATTTCCTCCCGGGTCTGGTTGTGCTTGACCATCAGGTGACGGACCACAAAAATGTCCATCACCTCGACATCGTGCAGGTGAAACCCAAAGGATTCTTGGCAAAAGGGACAATGCCATCTGACCTTTACCTTGCCTTTGTCGTTCTTCTCAATCTTGCACATCATGTTCTCAACCTCCGGTTCTTTTGAACCCAACCCCTTTGGTTCAAAAGAACCGAAGGAAATTATTGTGAATCAGTTAGTCTCCAAGAAACACTGCTGACTCAAATGGGTGCACGAGTCTCTCTGGAAGAAAAGAATTGCCGGGCGAACAGCCCGGCAAGATTCAATCAATCCTCTGGTTCAGGCTCCTTCTCCAACATAAAGAGATAAGCCTTGTTCAAGGCTGCGACAGCCTTGGGGACATCCGCTTCCTTGAGGCTATGAGTGTTCTTCCACTCACCGCCTGCATCTTTGTAGGCTCGGTCGATGGTCACCGACCTGGTCTCAAAGTTATGGCCGTTGGCACCCTTGCGGGCATCCCTCCACACACTGACTCGGACTGCGCCGAGCTTGAACTGTTTTTCTGGTTTGTTGTTTTCCATTTTTCTGATACCTCCTGTTTATTCTTAAGAGAGAAGGTTTGGTGAGACTGTTGTATTCAATCTCTGCATCATTTCTCTCCCTCAATCTGATGGGAGAGAAATGATGCCTTCTCGTCGACTGGGATCGACGATTGGGAGCCTCACACCATTTCGGAAGATGAAAACGGAGCCAATCTGCCAGGTTTTTGGTACATACCCTCCAACGCTGCTGGGACAAAGGACAAGGACTGTCTCTAGCAGTGTGTTGAAAAATCCACCTAATCCGAAAATTGGAGACCGACCGTAGCGGCCGGGCGCCATGTTCTCAAACGATCCAATGTTGGCCTAAAAAGAACAGGGACAGCCCCAAAGGGTCGAAGTAAGGTCCAGAAGCCTCTTGAAAAGGCCGGAATGGGCAATATTCCCTTTCTTTGCAGGCTCCGGGGAGTTCCCACTCCACACAACCGGCGCAGGAGTACCCCCAGGTTTCTTGCCGCC
>CAYZUX010000332.1:0-4989 GCA_964481775.1 uncultured bacterium
AACCGAACATCTTCTTCCCCCTAGGTTCACTTCAATTCTAGAAATCGGTTCATAACCTGAACACTAGCAGGAAGTATCGACCGATTCAAGTGAAAACTTTCGCTTTCTCTTCCAATCGGTTTGTGCTTTCCGAAATATTATTTCTCCCCTATCTCCCTGATGGATTCCCGCTTTCGCGGGAATAACACATTCTTCTTGTTGGACTCGGTCCTTCCCCCTCACCCCGGTCCTCTCTCCTGGCGGGCGAGGGCCGGGGTGAAGGGGAGATTCTTATCTCTTTATGGCCCCCAGGCGGGGGAAGAGCATTCGCCCCGTACACGTCCGTCATCGGTGATGTACCGCTTGTCTTTTCCATCTGCATCCATGATGACCACCTGGCCTTTATGACAGAACACAAGGTGTCTTCCATCCGGTGCCCAGGAAGGCATTTCACAGTTCCCGGACAGATCCTGGGTCAAGTTGCGTGGATTACCCCCATTGATATCGGCAATCCAGATATTAAAGCCACCTCCTCCCAAGCTGGAGGTGTAGGCGATCATGTTGCCACGGGGACTCACACACGGGTCATCATTCTGCCCCCCCTTGATGATGGTGGTGGGCTGGCCACCGCTGGAGGGCATTCGCATGATTTGAGGTGATCCATAGCGGTCGGAGATAAAGTAAATATACTTGCCATCCGGGGTCCAGGTCGGAGAAGTCTCCACATGACGTGATCTGGTCAGGCGTATCGGCGAAGATCCATCGGCACTGATCCGGTAGATTTCCGGGTTGCCATCCCGTGAGAGAGTGATCGCCAGGCTGCCACCATCAGGACTCCAGGCGGCTGCGCCATTCATTCCAGGGAAAGCGGCCAGCACACGGATCTTGCCGGTGTCGAGGTTATAGACATACAGGTCGGGATTACTCTGACGGAACGAGGTGTAGACCAGCTTGCGTCCATCCGGGGCCCATGCGGGTGAGAGGCACAGGTCCCGGTCCTGGGTGATTTGGCGGACATTCCTGCCATCGTAATCCATGATGAAGACTTCACGGATCTTTTTCTTTCCTCCACCCCCATCCGTGCGCCAGGCAGCGTTTTCAAATGCAATGTAAGAATGCGCGCAGCCCTGGAATCCCTCCGGATCATATTTCTGAACCAGTCCATCCACAAAGTTGTGGACCGCCCGGCGGACTTCGCGGATCTTCTTTTCCGGCGAGTCGAACTGGATGGTGTACTCGAGAGCATTGAGTGCCTTCTCATCGAAAACATCATAGGCATAAAGGCGGATGTTGCCCTGGTTCCCCTGGTTATCAAACTCTCCTTTGACCAACACCGCGCAATCGAGGTTCTGCCATGCGGTGTAATCGATCGCGCGCACTGCCTGGTCACGTTTGTTTTGTGCCACCATCTCGGCGGTATTGGGAAGTGCCTGGAAATAATCTGTAAAATCCAGGTCATAGCGCATGGTTTTGTCATACTGGACCTGCAACTCCGAGTCGGCTCCACGTGTCAGTTCCAGATCCGCTACAGCAACCTGCAGGAGGTTCGACTTGGCGGTCCCGGTAACCACCAGGCTTTGCTGGGCTCTGGCGGATAAGTCGGGTTGCCTGAAACCATCCGAAAATCGTCTGATCGCCCTTCTTGGTTCCTGAGCCAGCGAGGGCTCCATCCCCAGGCAGAGCAGGAGGGCTATTCCAAAAACCAGTCGAAGCATCTTCAAGGAGGGTTTACCCCTCAAAACCACCGTTTCATTCCACGACGAAGTCACAATTCACCCCCAGATCGCTTGTCCCCAGCGGTAAAGGTTCGATCGGACGCGAGTTCTCAACCGCTTTGATCGCGGCCCGGTCAATCCCTTTGTGTCCTGAGCTCTTGACAATCTCAATATCCACTATGTCCCCATTCTTGAGGATCTTGAATCCAATCACTGCGGTCCGTTTCCCATTCTCCCGTGTCGAACGGGGTGGTTCGAAGTTGTTCTGCAGCAGACTCTGCAGCCTTGCCAGGTAACCCATATCGCCAAAGGGCACTGCGGTTCGTAATCCGTTGCCTTCGCCTTCGACTCCGATACCAGTTCCCCCAGGGATTCCACTCTTCTTCACCGGCACGGGAGAGACAGGAGCTGCTTTCTCCGCATTCTTGATCGCCGCCACGGCATCCTTCATTGCTTTGGCGATCGCCTCCTTGGTGGGATCCGGTGTTGGCGAATGAGTCGGTCCGGCTGTGTTGGTAGGTTTGGGTGTGGCCGTCGGTTTGGCCGTGTCGGTTGGTTTGGCGGTTGGTTTGGGAGTGTTGGTCGGCTTCTTGGTCGGTTTGGAAGTCGGTGTGTTGGTTGCGGGAACAGGTGTATCCGTAGGCGGAACTGAGGTCGGCGAGACAGTGGGCGTGCTGGTCGGTTCCAGCGGAGTCGGTGTTGAGGTGGGGGTTGATGACGGTTTGAGTGTCTTGCTGGGAGTCTGAGTGGGGGTAGGAGTCATCGAAGGCGCCAGTTCTCCCACAATCGAACGGTAATCGGTCGGTTCGGGAGAAGGTGTCTTCTTCGCGGTCGGCTCTGGAGTTGGATCCTCCTCGACCACCTCTTCCGGCGGCGGCAGAAAGACCACATCCAGGGGTGGTGGCGAGGGTTCCTGGCCCCGTATAAACAAGAGCGGGAGGAAATAAAGCCCCACAAACACCACGACATGGAGGATCGCCGATATGATGAAATAACGTCTCATCGTCTCTTGCTTCCATTATACCACTCGAGAAACGGCGGGAGAGCAGACTTCGGTCTGGCAGTCAATACAATGACCAATGTCCCTGCTCCAGATTCCCTTTCTCTTGTTTCTCCTCATGTCCCCAACTTGATTTGGACCAGCTCCACGCCGATCGAATTCACTCCGGCGGCACGAATTTCTCCCCACAGGCCTACCAGGAAGCCATAGGAGAGGGCTTGATCAGCTCGTACCTGGACCGGAACCTCGCCATATTGTTGACGAAGATCACGGATCATCTGTTCAACAGACCCCAAAACGACTTCACTGTGGTTGATGCGGATGCTTTGCTGTTTATCGCATTCCACCAGGATGACCTTGTCATCCGTTGAAATCTTGTCAGCTACGCGGGATTTTGGCAGTTCGATCTCCAGTCCCTGTTTGAGCATAGGGGCCACGATCATGAACACCACCAAGAGGGTCATCGTCACATCCACCAGGTTGGTGATGTTGATCTCTGCCTTGGGTAATTCACGTACGTGTCTTCGGCGAGCCATTCTGGATTACCTGCGTGTGATATGACGGGGCTGGAAGGTCCGGGGAGGCTGGTCTTCCATGGTTTCCTCACGCCTTGAGTCGGCGCGGCTTTCCTGACGCAACTGATGCCGTACCAGGATATTCGAGATCATGCTGGCAAGATTCTCAAGGGATGAAACCATCCGATTCATACGCACAAGAAAGAGGTTATATGCAGCAGCGGCGGGCATGGCTGCCAGAAGGCCGAAAACGGTGGTTACCAGGGCTGCGGAGATTCCTGGAGCAATATCCTTGATGGACGGAGCGGCGGAACGATCCATGGACTGGAAAACCTCAAGTATTCCCCAGACCGTTCCCAGCAGTCCCATCAATGGACTGATTGAGGCGGTCATGGTCAGCACCGACAAGCCCTTGTGCAACTGCATTTCTGTTTCGGTAATGGAACGGTCCGATGACCTTTCCACTCCTTCCACAACTTCTGCCCGGATTACCGCGACATTGGATTCACGTGGAGCCAGCAGGTGGATCTCTCGATAACAGGACTGGAACAACCGTGCGGCAGGATTGCGATCATTATCCCGGGTCTGTTCGTAAAGCGCATCCAGGTTTCCGCCCAAGTGATCAAAGAGCTGTTGAAAGCGATCCACATCCTTTTCATAACGGCGGTACTGACGTGACTTGAAGAGTATGATTCCCCAGGAGAGGATCGATCCACCAATGATGGCCAGAACAATAATCCGTCCTGCCCAGCTCGACTGCAAATATCCGGTTAACAGTGTGTCCATTCGTTTTCTTCTTGTCTCTGTCGCTTTATCAGAAGGGCCTTCCGGAAGGTATCAGGAATGAAAATCCATGAGACTTCTTCCGTGAGCGTAAGGCCTTCCTCCCTACGGGATCCGGATGGTCTGCCCCATCTTGATCTCTTTGGGATCCTCAATCTGATTTAACCTCTGGAGTTCTTCCTGCGAAACCCCGAACTTCCTGGCGATTGTGGAAAGGGTGTCGCGGGGTTTGACCTGGTAGGATTTGGAGCCAGTGGCACTGGCAACCAGTGTCCGCTTGTCCTCCTTTTTGGTTGAGGATGGGGGGGCTGCGGGTGTCGATGAGGGAGCCGGATCGCTTTTGGCGACAAAGGTGGCGGGAGGATCCTCCACAGTGGTTGAGGAAACCTGATTGTGGCTGGATTCTGTACCGCTGGTGCCTTCTCCGCCGAACTCCTCCTT
Source organism: uncultured bacterium (assembly GCA_964481775.1). Classification (GTDB taxonomy): domain Bacteria; phylum Hinthialibacterota; class Hinthialibacteria; order OLB16; family OLB16; genus OLB16. Next base: position 4,434 of record CAYZUX010000332.1, read on the forward strand.
CAATAAGGAGATCAAGTTCTTGGTCTCCGTACGCATGCTTTCGAAGGTTTCTCTGAGTTGGTCTACCTCACGCTGCATGGCCTGAGTTTTGCGGTTATTCTCGGCGACTTGGCGTTCGAGGCTGTTGAACTTGGCCTTGTCGGTGGTACCACCGCCAAAGGCGCTGGGAGGGGCGGTTTTCAGATCCGCGTAGTTCTGCCGGAGTGCATTCACATCTTCTTTGAGATCGCTCTGTTGCAGGGTGACCTCATTCAGACGGTCCTCCAACTGCAGGATCGCCCCTTGCGAGGGCGCTGCCTTGGCGGGCTGAACATCCTTGCTTTTCTGGTTGAGAGTATGCAGCTTCCTGTCGAGAGTGTTGAGGTCCTTTTGGAGTCCCTCGATCTGACGGGTATAGCAGCCTGTCAGCAACAACAGGAACAGCGAACCGAGGACCACGGCGCCGTAGCGCGCGGCCATGGATTGTACCTGGGCGCAGCTCATTTCAAATCTCCCCCTTCAAATGCGCCAACCCCTTCCCGCATTTCCCCAAATGCGCCCCTTGGAAGGTGGCCAG
>CAYZUX010000333.1:0-4937 GCA_964481775.1 uncultured bacterium
GGCCGGTAGCCTGGATAGATCGTCATGAATGAACCGTACAGCCTGATGATCAGGCCGCGGATCAAGATGGCATCGCTCTTCTGCCTGGTGATAGTCAGTGCCCAGCTATGGCGTCTTTATGACCTGCAGGTGATTCGTCACAAAGCCATGGCAGAGGCGGGACGAATTGAAAAGAAACGCAACATCACCTGGAAACCGGATCGAGGGGTAATCCTCGACCGGAACATGCGCCTGTTGGTGTGGAACGCGGAAAGGGAAACGCTCGTGGCTCATCCAGCCAAAATCAAGGATCCCATCGCAGCGGCGGCCAGCCTGGCCTCTATCCTGGGAATTTCCGAGGAGACTCTGGTCAAGCGTTTGTCCGCGCTGGACCGTGAGGAGGTGGCGCTCAAACGTCACATACCAAGCGGAACCGCAGAGGCCATCAACAGACTCAACATCGAGGGCCTGGCCTTCACTCGAGAGGGAACCCGTCACTATCTGAAGGGCGAGTTGGCTGGCCAGGTACTCGGTCATGTGAATATTGATCTCCAGGGACAGAATGGGGTTGAGAAAGCTGAGGAAGACAGCCTGGCCGGAAAAATCATTCAAGTTCCCGCCCGGCGCCTGGGTGACCGGAAAGCGATCCTCGACTTTGACTACATGCGCGAGGTTCCTCTGCGCGGGGCAGATGTGGTGCTCACCCTGGATGAGACGATCCAATGGATTTCCGAACGTGCTCTGTATGCCATGTGTGAAGACCAGAACTGTAAATCAGGCATGGCCATTGTGATGGATCCGTACAATGGCGAGGTTCTGGCCATGGCCAATTATCCCAGTTTCCGCGCCGACCAGGTGGGTGAATATGCCCAGACGGGCCAGATGGAAAGGGCCAAGAATCACTGTATCGCCAACCTGTATGAACCTGGTTCTACCCTCAAGCCATTTGTGGTCGCCGCGGGTCTCGACTGCGGCGCGATCCAGCCGGATACCATTATTGATTGCGAAAATGGACGGCGTTACCTCCCCGCGAAATACCGTCGAACACCGATCAAAGATGAACATGCGATGGGACGGGTTCCGGTTTCCGAGGTGCTGGTGCACTCCAGTAATGTGGGGATTGGAAAGATCGCGGAAATGATTGAACACCTTGATCCCCGGAACCCTACCAGGAAAACTTTCTACGACTACCTGACCGCTTTTGGTTTTGGCGGGCGGAGCGGGATCGATCTGCCCGGCGAAACTCCCATGGTCCTTTTGCCCTGGCAGAAATGGAACCTCAACGACATGCTGGTCATATCTTTTGGAACCGGACCTTTGATGGTCTCACCAATTGGTTTGGCAAGGGCTTATTGTGTGCTTGCGAATGGCGGCCTGCAGGTTCACCCCCATGTCGTGAAAGGACATGTGGTTCCCCAGATGAAACGAAGTGACGCCGCCATCCGGGATGAGGATTTTTATCCTTCCAGGAAGTCTCCCAGCAAACGAGTGGTGAGCGAGGAAGCAGCCAGCCTTGTCAGGCAAATGTTGGTAGAGGCGATTGAACGGGGAACCGGAAGGAGAATGGCACGCAGCGATTGGTATAAAGCGGGTGGAAAAACAGGGACCGCCAAGAAGGTGGTGAATGGTTCCTATTCCCAGTCACGGCGTGTTCTCAGCTTCGCCGGATTCGCACCCGCTGACCATCCGAGGATCGTCGTGGTCGTGATGATCGACGAACCCGAGTCGCTCCGTTTTGGGGCTGAAGCAGCCGCGCCGGTTTTCCGCCAGATTGTTGAGGGGACTCTGGCTTACATGCATGTAGCCCCCGACTTTCTGGCGCCACGCATTGTGCCGAAAGGGAAACCCCGCCGGGGAGTTCCTGCTCGGACAGAGCGGATTGCCCGTATTCCGAGAAATGCCACAGGCACGGAATCCCTGCTGTCAGGGATGGTTTCAGGGACTGCTTCGCGTATCTCTTCGCTGTGGAACAGCCTGGATGTCCGGCGCTTGAATATCCAGCAGGTGGATCAAACGGAGAAAGGGGATGGCGCTGATGTTGCTTTCTAAAGTAATCCAGGGCCTGTCCATTCTTTCCCAACACGGCCAGGCTGACCCGGATATCCGCCGTGTGGTCTATGACTCCCGTCAAGTGGGGCCGGATGACCTGTTCGTGGCGCTGCGTGGTGCACATACGGATGGACATCACTACATCCGCCAGGCCTTTGAGAAAGGTGCTGGAGCCGCGCTGGTGGAGGAAGCAGTCGAGGCCGCCCGCTGGATCCAGGTGCCCGACACTCTCAGCGCGCTTGCCCTTGCGGCCCGGAATGTTTATGGCTCACCTGCTGACTCTTTGAAATTATTGGGGGTCACCGGCTCCAATGGCAAAACAACTACCACCTACCTGATTGAGACCATCGGGCAAGCGGCCGGGGAGAGCATGGGATTGTTGGGGACTGTCGAATACCGTTGGCCGGGACATGTTGAGCCGGCTCCACACACCACCCCATTCAGCTCCGACCTGCAGGAAGGATTGGCTGCAATGCGGCAGGCTGGAGTTTCCTCGGTGGTCATGGAAGTTTCCTCCCATGCCCTGGCGTTACACCGTGTCGATACCCTCTGCTTCGATACGGCCGTGTTCACCAATCTTTCCCATGAGCATCTCGACTTTCATGGAAACATGGAGAATTACGCGGCCACCAAGCTTCGTCTGTTCACCGAACACCTGAAACCCAACGGAATCGCGGTCCTGAATCTGGATGATGCCTGGGCCAAGCGCTGGTGCCTGGACCTGGCGCCACGTCATATCCTCACCTATGGCTTCGAAGGCCTGGCCGAGGTCCGCCCGCTCTCCAGAGACCTGCGCCCGGATGGCATCACGGCCACCCTGACCACTCCCCAAGGAGAACTGAAAGTCGAAAGCACACTGGTGGGACGGCACAACCTTTACAATTTAATGGCCGCTATTTCGGCTTGCCTGGCATTGGGGATCCCGGTTTCCGCCATCGAAGAGGGAGTGCATCAGCCCACCTATGTCCCGGGGCGCCTGGAACCAATCCAGCAGGGCCAGCCATTTACAGTCTTTGTCGACTACGCCCACACACCCGATGGTGTCAAACAGGTCTTGGGCACCCTTCAGGAAGTCAAGCATTACCGTCTCCTCTGCGTGGTGGGCTGTGGTGGAGATCGTGACCGGAAAAAACGTCCGCTCATGGCCAGCCTCGCCCAGGAAAACTCGGACCTGGTGGTGCTGACCAGCGACAACCCGCGCAGTGAAGATCCGGAAAAGATTCTTGATGAAATGGAATCCGGCATGGTTGGACGGGCGGGATCTTCATTCCTGAGGTATGTGGACCGGCGGGAGGCTATTCGAGCGGCCCTCAAGGCAGCTGGTGCGGGTGATATTGTCCTGATCGCTGGTAAAGGCCACGAGACCTACCAGGAGATCAAGGGGGTTCGTCATCCCTTCGATGACCGGATTGTGGTTGCTGAGGAACTCGCCCGGCTGGGCTATTCAGGAGGCAAGGCCTGATGGCCGGTCCAGATGTGGGAAATGACGATAGGTGAGATCCATGAGGCCATTGGCGGTGAACTTGATCATGCGAATCCTTCCACGCGGATCCATGCCGTGTCGAATGACACTCGCGGGATTCAGCCCGGTGACATCTATTGGGCGATCAGAGGAGAGAGATTCGATGGCCATGACTTCTGCCTGGAAGCAATTGAAAAAGGAGCGGTGGCGGTGGTGATCCAGAATAACAAGCTTCCCGGTATTGAGATCCCCTGCATTCGAGTCCCCGATACCCTGTGGGCTCTTGGAGAACTCGCCCGTCATCTTCGTGGAAAAAGCCAGGCTCGGGTTGTGGGGATCACTGGTTCGGTTGGTAAAACATCCACAAAGGAATTTCTGCGGCATGCTGTCAATCGCCTGCTCAAAACCAAAGTTACCGAAGGGAACCATAACAATCTGGTGGGTCTCCCGAAGACGATTTTTGAGGTAGAGCCCGATGACCAGTTTGTCGTGCTGGAAATGGGAACCGACCGTCCCGGGGAGATCAGACGATTGACCGAAATCGGACAACCCCAGACTGGAGTCATCACGGCCATCGCGGAAGCGCACATCGAAAGAATGGGGAGCATCGAGGGCGTTCTGGAGGAAAAGAGCGATCTTCTTCGTGGACTTCCCGCTGATGGAACCGCGGTGATCCCCCAGGGGTGCCGTTTCAGGGAAGAACTCGCCGCCGCCTCGAATGCGCCGGTAGTGACTTTTGGGACCGAGAAAGGCTCCGAGTATCTCGCAGTGAATCCACGTGTGACCACACGGGGATGCTATGGATTTCTGCTGGAGACCCCGGCGGGCCAGGGTGAGGTTCAACTTCGGACTTCAGGACTGCACCAGGTCCTGGCCGCTACCGCCGCCGCCGCCGTGGCGGTCAGCTCAGGGCTTCAGTTGGATTCTGTCATCGAGGGACTGCAGACCTTTGCCGGTCTACCGGGACGTTGCCAGCTGCTCGAACTGGAGAACGGTATCACTGTGATCGCGGATCATTACAACGCCAACCCGGTTTCAATGGCCGCTGCTCAACGGTTGCTTGAGACCTTTATGGACAGACGCAAGGTGTTTGTCGCGGGAGAAATGTGGGACCTGGGCCATCGCAGTCAAGAGCTTCACCAGATGGTCGGGCACTCCCTTGGCTCCGGTTCGATTGACTTCCTGGTGGCTGTAGGAAATTCCACGCGTTACCTGGTCCAGGGCGCGCGGAAAGCAGGCTTTCCGAATCAGCGGATTCGCTGGTTCGAAACAGTGGAGACTGCCTCTTTGGAGCTGATGCATTTGCTGGAACCTGCGGATGTGGTGCTGGTGAAGGGGTCAAGGGGGATGAAGATGGAGGGCATCCTGGATGCCTTGACCCGCCAATTCGGCCGCAAGCCGTGAACGGGGGTTGTGTGATGTTGATTCTGTTCGCTGATAGTCCTGA
>CAYZUX010000334.1:0-4936 GCA_964481775.1 uncultured bacterium
AAATATGTGGTCATCACCAGCGTGAACCGCGATGACCTCCCGGATGGAGGAGCCTCGCAATTCGCTGCCTGTATTGCGAGCCTGCGGAGCCGTCTCCCTGAAACCAGAGTGGAAATCCTGACTCCTGATTTTCAATTCTCCCTCGAACGCAGTCTCGAAGCCTTCCAGGACCATCTGCCTGATGTGTGGGCCCACAACATTGAGACTGTCGACCGCCTGTCACGTAAAGCACGTGTGAAGGGCAGCCACGACGCCACGCTCAAATGTCTGCGAGCCATCAAACAGCGTTATCCACAGATACCCACGAAATCGGGCATCATGTTAGGGATGGGTGAATCGGAGGACGAGGTTGAGGAAACACTCATTCGTGTGAAAGAGGCAGGAGCAACTCACATTACCATCGGTCAGTACCTACGCCCCACGCCTCACCACATGCCTGTCAAAGAGTTCATTCCCCCCGAAAAGTTTGATTTTTGGCGTCAGCGTTGCCACGAACTTGACTTCCAGGTGATCGAGTGCCATCCTTACGCAAGAAGTAGCTACATTTCATAGCGACTGGTTCTATCCGGGGTAGAAGCCGTCTCGAGAGGAGGCGAGATTATGCTACCAGTAAGGTTTCCCGGATGTTTACATCTGGAGAAAACCCAGTATGAACAGTCATCCCCAGTATTCGCATTCACCCTCATCGAACTCCTCATCGTGATCGCAATCATCCTTATCCTTGTATCCATCGCTTTGCCCAATTTCCTCGATGCTCAGCTGCGCGCTCAAGTCACCAAGGTCAAGGGTGAGCTGCGTGGCATTGGAGAGGCCATGGAGGCTTATCACCTCGATTTTGGAGATTACCCAGCGTCTCAGCGGGAGGGAATCACCAGAGTCAGAGAACTGGCTGGCCTGTTTTGGTTGACCTCACCCACCAAGCACATCTATTCAGTCCCATCAGATCCTTTCTCCCCGAAAAGAGTGTCCAGTTCCATCCAGGAGACTCCTTATCTTCTTTCGGGTATCAAGAAGGGTGGTGCAACCAATCCTGAGAGTCTCATCACCTGGGTCCTGTACTCGTATGGTCCCGACTCTAAATACTCGGAGTATGGTTGGTATGGCGCCCACTATTCGTGCCAGGGTGAGTGCTCAGATTCCTACTGTCCCACGAATGGAACCCGGAGCCTGGGAGACATCTTCCTATGGGGAGGTGATCCCTTCTGGGTTGGGGTGATGATGCAAGAGGCCGATATGGCGGCCTATGTGGGTCCACCACCCTGCGGCATTTTCGATGTCGGTAAGTGTGTGGACAATGTGTGGTATTACCACACCCTTCCGCCGAGTCTGAGATGATATGGGATTTCTGTGGTCATCATAAATAATAATTTTTCTCTCCATCATGTACCCCGGATACATGGTGGAGGGGGTTTCATGGAATCATCTTATTATTATTGCTGGTGATGATTCAATTCATAAGGAGGGTTCCATCATGTTGAGAACATGGCCGGGTTTTTCCACTGATAGTCGAAAAGGAAGAGAAAAGAAGACTACTGCTTTCACCCTCATCGAACTCCTCATCGTCATCGCGATTGTCCTGATTCTTATCTCGATCGCTTTGCCCAATTTCATGGACGCACAGCTGCGCGCGACAGTTGCCAAAGTCAAGGGAGAGCTGCGTAGTATCAATACTGCCATGGCGATCTACCACCGGGATTATGGTGAGTACCCGTCAAGACAGGATTTCACGCGCGGAGCATATCCATCATACACAGATGATTCCGTACCGATGGGCCTCTATTCACTGACCAGCCCCAATCGTTATATGTCCGCTATCCCGCTCGACCCTTTCCGTGGCAGATGGACACCAACATACTCCCTTAATGGACTCAGGAAAGGCTCTTACAAAGATATCTCCTATGCCCTTGAAACATGGGTCCTCTATTCGTTTGGACCGTCAACACACCTTGCCGACGAATTAGTCATTGATCCAAGAGCTCCGCTTTACCATTTGGACGATGGACGTCCAGTGTTTACATACTCTCCCACCAATGGGACAAGGAGTCCGGGGGGGATTTACGTGTGGGGGGGAGATCCATTTTGGATTGGGGTTGTGGCTTCAACAGCTAACTTGGGTTGGTATCGTACACAAACAGTGAGCCGCCATGATTTCTGGTTGAATGTGGACTTTGTTCGCTATTCCCATTCCATGCCGCCGAGTTTTCGGTAAGGGTGGTACCCAACTCAGTCATTTTGGATCAAGATTTGACCATCAAAAGAGACTTCGATCATGTGGACCACCCAATACTTATATTCCAGTTGTCATAGACTGGGTCAAAGAAACAGATTCAGAGCCTTCACCCTCATCGAACTCCTCATCGTCATCGCCATCATCCTGATCCTGATTGCTATTGCCCTGCCCAACTTTATGGAATCGCGAGTACGTACGTGCGCTTGTCACGAAGATTCGAGCTGAGCACCGAAGCCTGTACACCGCACTCGAATCCTACCACCTGACTTTTCACGCCTATCCAGCAACCTGCCACGAACGTATCAATATCTGGAAGGAACCCTTCAACCAGGATGATTTTACCGTCCGTTGGGGGCTACGAGTCCTGACCACACCGGTCGCATTTATTAAACCGCTTCCCAATGCGTCGTTCACGACTCTCGGGTCTCGAGGCTGGGGTCCCTATAATGCCAAACCAAATTCAGGTTCGGCCTATGAGAAAGGAGTACTGACCGGTATGAGGCAACTCGGTTGGCGGCCTTCCTCGGTCTATGATCTTCGTGATTCTGGACCCGACCAGATCTTCAATAACGAAACGATCATTAAGCAATACAGTCCGACAAATGGGACCCTTTCAGCGGGCGACATCATCTTATTTGGGCCTTGATATTCCCGAAGACTCATATGTTTTATCAATGGCTTTGATACAACCGGGATGAGCTAAGGTCTGGTAAGAAAGGTTGGTTGGATGGATATTCCCCTTGATAAATCCAACGAGACGCGGGAGTCTATTACTAGTTGAGTGATTTCTGGAATCCTAAAAAAAGATCGGTTTGATCAGATGAGTGAACTGCACCTCGTACTTCCGGCTGGAGTGAATCCAGATGAAGCCTCGCTTCTGCTTGCTATCAAACTCTGGGAGGAAGAGCAATTATCATTAGGGCAAGCCGCTGAGATGGCTGGATACTCAGAGAGAACGTTTATCGAGATCCTCATTCACCGCCAGATTCCCGTCATCAGATATCCAGCGGAAGAGTTGGATTCAGAGGCGAAGATTTGAGCAGTCTGGCCGTCACGAACACTTCCTGTCTTGTGATCCTCTCTCGCACGGGACGACTCGATCTCCTCGCGGATTGTTTTGATCAGATCCTCGCTCCTCCGGAAGTCATGGAAGAATTTGGACCCTCGCCAGAATGGATTTTCGTGACCGAAGTTCATGATACCGCCATGCGTTCTGTTCTCCAATTAAACCTCCACAAAGGTGAGGCGGCGGCGATATGTGTAGCTCTTGAGAATCCAGGATCGATTATCGTTGTGGATGACCGGAAAGCACGCAAAACCGCTTTACATCTTGGGATAAAAATGATGGGAACTGTCGGATTATTAATCAGGGCAAAACATTTGGGCCTAGTAAGTGAGATCAGGCCGTTGTTGGATGAGTTCCTTTTGTCTGGCCTTTTTCTCGACAGAACCATTTATAGAAAGGCGTTAGAGATTGTAGGAGAACCCATTCACTTGATCGACCGGTAAATCTCCCTCCCCCTCTCCCTCAAAAACTCCCCCGCTCGGGCAAAACTTTCCGCTATGGGTGTTCCCTCGGGAGCCAGTGTGAGAACCTGAGTAAACCCGCCCGTACGAAGATCGTCGAGCGTCCCTTTATCCACGGCTCCACAGAGTCCAATACACTTCACTCCTGCCTCCTTGGCCATGGCAGCCACACGTCCGGGAAGCTTCCCTTGGAGTGTGGTTGAATCCAGTTTCCCCTCGCCGGTAATCACCAGGTCCGCTGTGGAGAGCAGTTCTTTGAATCGCACCATCTCCAGAATCCACTCCCCGCCAGGGACGAGATGCGCGCCGAGATAGACAATCGCTCCGCCTCCAATCCCACCGGCTGCTCCTGATCCAGGAACATCCTCCACATTCCTCCCCAGATCTCTGGCCCAGACGCCCGCGATGTGACGTAATCCCCGGTCGAGGAGAGCAACTTGTTCCGGATCGGCCCCCTTCTGTGGGCCAAAAACATATGCCGCACCATTGGGGCCATGCAGAGGATTGGTCACATCGGAGAGTACCACATACTCGACACCCCGGATCCACTCAAGAAACGCGGGTGGGATGACACGGTGGATCTTTCCCAGGTTCCCGCCGCAACCCGCGAGGGGGGCATGGTTCCTGTCGACATGGTGAAAGCCAAGTGCCTCCGCCATACCAGTACCACCATCGACTGTCGCGCTCCCCCCGATACAAAGGAAAATCTTCTTGACCTCGCGCTCAAGAACCTGGTTGATTAACAAACCAAAGCCATACGTCGTGGTCTGGAGCGGGTTTCTTTCGTGAGGCTCCAGCTGAGCAAGTCCGCTGGTGGTGGCCAGTTCGATGAGTGCAGTTCGCCCGCTCGGGTCAAAAACGACAGGCGCCGATATTGGGCGTCTGAGTGGATCCACTGTTTCGAAGGACTCTATCCTGCCCTCCCAAAGCCGTGTCACCACCTCCAGAGTTCCATCGCCGCCATCCGCGAGTGGTGTCTTCACGACCTCGATTGCGGGATCTTCTGACTGCAAGGCCTCTCCCAGAATATCCACAAACTCGACAGCACTGAGCGATTCCTTGAAGGCATTCGGAGCTAGGATGACTCGCATTTTACCCTCGCTTCACAAGTCTTAACCACGGATGCACCCGTTTCAGGACAGTGTACGGAACCTTACGGCCACCCAGGGAATCTTTGAA
>CAYZUX010000335.1:0-4899 GCA_964481775.1 uncultured bacterium
ATCGTTCTTTGGATTCCTGGAGGTGTCTGTACAAGCACAGACAGATCCGATTGTGTATTACGACATGACTTCGCTGGCATCTCTGAATGTCAATGAATCGGTTCAACGACACCGCTACTGGGATGAAACGCAGCTGGTGGCCTCGCTTCAGGGCCTGGTGAACCGTGATGCCGCCCGCCTCTACATCCGTTACAACACTGAGCCGGATGATTTCTGGTGGGCACGGATGACCGAGCCGGGGGGATGGCTGGAGGGAAGGACTGTAGAAAAACCAGCGTCTCTCACAGCCCTGCTCGAACGCTTTTCCTCCTATTACAACGGAGCCGTAGTCTGGGATGAGCGGGTTCCCGCCACCTCGAATCTGGCCTCCTCGCTTGCGGGATGCGAAAACCTTCTTTGTATCCGTTATGACACCTACCCCACCTCGCTCTATACCAAGCTGGTGTTGCAAGGACCAAAACTCCAAGTCAAACAATCTTTTGTGACACCCGAGGGCGGCTCCCTCTTTACGGGCCAGGGCACGATACCCGGGACGAACCTTCCCTCCACTGGAAGCACCAAGTGCGATGCTTACTACTGGCTGATCGAAAATGTGATCAAACCCGGCAAGGCGAATCCCAAACGGATGGGGTACTATCTCGATGGCTTCTGGCTGAAAAGCTGGGACTGTGCCGAGAAGCAGAACCACACGCTCACCAACCATGATTATGTGATCGCCCATAAAGGTGTTTTCTTTGACCTGAATGTCTGGGATGACGAAACCCCCGTGGATGACCGTGGGCAAACCAATGGATTGGATGCAGATACACTCCGTGATTTGCTCCACGCGTCGTATGACCAATTCCAGGGCGATGGAATGATTCATGTGGCCGGGTTCGTTCCCTGGGCATTCAAATACACCAAGGAATGCAAGGCGGGAGGGACTCATGATGCGGTACCCACCGAGTGGCGGTATGCCGAGATCCTTTCCTGTTTCAATGCCTTCATGGATGCGGACGCGCTGGGTTATTCCGCCATGGCGAATGCCTCCTTTTATCAGCACTACCCGCTTCCGGACCAGATTCCTCAAAACACCAAGTCCACCCGTGAGAGTCTGAAGGCACGTGGTTTCATCGATTCAGCCGGGAAAGTGGTGCAGAAAAAGTTCGCGGCACATTACGTGGGGGACTATGACTCGGCGGCCTGGCTGTATTGGATGATGCCGCGTCTGTGGACCGATGCGACACGCGGAACAGTTCCCTTGAGCTGGGCCTTCAATCCCAATCTGGCCGAACGTTTCCCGTTGGGGATGGCCTGGACCCGTGCGACCCGGACACCCAATGACTTCTTTGTCGCGGGTGATTCCGGAGCCGGGTACTTGAACCCCGGTTTCCTCTCAGAACCGCGCACCCACTCGGGACTGCCTTCAGGAGTTGCAGTCTGGGAGCGTCACAACCAGCAGTTCTTTACCAAGTGGGACATCACCCTGACCGGTTTCATCATCGATGGTTATGCTCCGGGGCTCTCGCGTGAAGGGATCGATGCTTACTCGCGTTTCTCGCCCGATGGAATCGTGGCGCAGAAGATCGCTCAAAAGGGGGTTCACAATGGGATGCCCTACGTGCGGATGGGTGTCGACCTTCCCTCGGAGGTTTCGGCGGCGGCGGTGAGTATTTTCAACAACTCCCAGGGAACCGCACCTCAGTTCCGGGTGTTCCGTTCGATCCTCAAGGCACCTTCCTGGTACAAGGCAGTGGATGAGGAGGTGGCGCGTGTCTCTGGTGGAACGATTCAGATGGTCGACCTGTATACCCTGATGGCTCTGGTACGGGAGTCCAACACGACAACAGTGGGGAATTGGTCAGATTATTGATCTGGCTCCTCCTCTGTTGCTCCCAGATTTTACGCCCTGGTTCGTGAGGGGAATGCTGTCTCCACTTCCCCACGGATGATCGGTGTGACCACCCCAGCCAGAATGCAGAACCTCTGCCAGGAATCGAGTGCGTTCCGTACCCAGCGGCGGTGATCCTCGAAGGTCCCGCGCCGTCCCACGGCGAGATCAGCGAAGCGGTCCGCGTGACGCAGGTGGAAGACCGCATGGAGCGATGTGGCGAAATGGTCATAGAGATTACGGGTTGTCTGGTCTCGAGCTGCAAGATAGGTGAGGACAAAGGGACTCCAGTCGCGTGGTTCCTCGCCCGTGAAGTGATGTGCCGCCTCGATCATCTCCACCAGTCCGAAGCCAAATCGTGGGGAACGAAAGTCCAGGAGGACCACCTCGCCTTCATTTGAAAGGACCAGATTCCCGGGATGATAGTCTCCATGCAGCAGCTGGTAGGTTTTGGGAGTGAAGGCATCAGCCCAGTTGTGGAACCATTTCTCAACCTCCTTTTCCACTGCATGCAACTCGGGAAAAAGGGCGGTGATCTTGCTCCAACGCTCATGAAAGCGTTGACGCCATCGGACTGACAGCCTGCGCCCCCCCCAACTACCCACTTTGCCATAACGCCTTCTTTCGTGGCCATGCAACCGGGCGAGGGTCTCAGCTGCTTTCCGGACTGTTTCGGAATCCTCCAAAAGCTCACGAAATGATTTCCCCTTGACCCGTTTTTCCAACAACCAGGTACCATCCCGAGTGCTCCCTTTGCTTACCGATTCCGGGACATTGAAACCAAGGCTGTGGAGGACCTGATGTGCCTCCTGATAACTCTTCAAGCGGGAAGGATCCTCTGCTGGATACCACCGTACCACGAACTCCCCCTCTGGAATCGAAAAAAAGGCGACTTCCGAGGTGATTCCGTGATTGGTGGGTGTCATCACCGCCTCGGGAGTGAACCCAAGCTGGGGGGCGATCGATGTTTTCCAAAGCTGATCCAGTGAGTCCAACTGAGACATGATGTTTTGTGTGAATTTCCCTTAGCAGCATGTTGAAAAACTCGTTCTTGCGATGAGGTTGTGGATTCCCCCTTTCGCGGGAATGACGATTTCCGAGGAAATTTGCTTGCCTCGTCATTCCCGCGAAAGCGGGAATCCGTGGTTACCGCATTTTTCAACAGTCTGTTAGCTGTGGGAGAGGATAAGCTAACAGGAGTGTGATTGAACAGGAGAAGCGCCTTGTCCGAATTGACTTTCACCCCGCTACACCTTAGCCTCTTCTGTTCACCTTGTGGGAGTATCTACAGGACTGTCCTCGACTCCTGCTGAACCATCTCATTCCGGGGTTCATGGGAAGAGAGTCTGGATTCTTTTCCGGACGATTTCCAAGCTTGCTCCCCGTTAGTCGAAAGGAAATCATTATGTCGCATTGCCGCAGTATCGAATGTGTGGAGGCCCTGGAAATTCTTGATTCCCGTGGCAACCCAACCGTGGAAGTTACGGTGACCCTGGAGTGTGGAATCACCGGAAGGGCGGCAGTTCCCTCCGGCGCCTCCACCGGCGAACATGAGGCGATCGAGCTTCGTGACAAAGACCCCAAGCGCTACCTGGGCAAGGGGGTCCTCAAAGCGGTCGCCAATGTCAATGGCCCGATTGCCAAGGCGGTGTGCGGGATCGATGCCGCCGACCAGGTCCTGCTCGATCAGACCATGATCGTGCTGGATGGCACCCCGACCAAGAGCAAACTGGGCGCCAATGCCATCCTGGGTGTCTCCATGGCGGCCGCGAAGGCGGCGGCTGAAGAGGCAGATCTGCCCCTCTACAAGTATCTGGGTGGCCCGATGGCCCGGCGTCTGCCTGTCCCGATGATGAACATCCTCAATGGCGGATCTCATGCCGACAACAACGCCGACATCCAGGAATTCATGATCATGCCGATCGGCGCCAGGAAGTTCTCAGAGGCCTTGCGGATGGGGGCCGAAGTCTTCCATAACCTGAAAGCGGTTCTGAAGGCCAAGAAACGCTCCACCTCCGTAGGCGATGAGGGCGGATTCGCTCCGGATGTCGAGTCGAACGAGGAAGCCCTCGAGGTCATCTCCGAAGCCATCAAGAAGGCCGGTTACAAGGTCGGCAAGGATGTTGCCTTTGCCTTGGATGTCGCTTCCTCCGAGCTCTATGACAAGGCCAAGAAGGTCTACCGCCTGGCCGCCGAGAAGGGCGACAAGAGCGCCAAGGATATGGTGGCCTGGTATGAGAAACTTGTCTCCAGTTATCCGATCCTGTCGATCGAGGATGGCCTCGATGAGAATGACTGGGCTGGTTGGAAAGAACTGACCACCGCGCTTGGGAGCAAGATCCAGCTGGTTGGTGATGACCTCTTTGTCACGAATGTCGAGCGCCTCTCACGCGGCATCAAGGAAGGCATCGGCAATTCGATCCTGGTGAAGGTCAATCAGATCGGCTCCCTGACCGAGACCTTCGCGGCGGTGGAGATGGCTCACCGCGCGGGCTACACCACCGTCATCTCGCACCGGAGCGGCGAGACCGAAGACAGCACCATCGCTGACATCGCGGTGGCGACCGGCGCGGGACAGATCAAGACCGGTTCACTTTCCCGCACCGACCGGGTCTGCAAATACAACCAGCTTCTGCGCATCGAGAAGGAACTTGGTGACCAGGCACAGTTCATTGGTAAGTTCCGCTAAGAGAAAGTCCCTCCCTCCCCCCAAAAAAGGGGGGAGGGAGATTCAATGTATCTCCCTTGAGTGCCCCAGTTCGCTTGGACGTTATACCACAGAAGATACAGTCTCACAAAATCGAGTAGTTTTGTTATACTGACAAGAAGGTAGGGTGGGGCTTGCCCCACCAAGGGCATCCGCTATTCGGGGGTCGTTGAGGGGCGGCATCCATAGGGGGTGATCAAGTTGTTGTATATAGAAAGGATTCAATCCTATGCCACGCCGACTGAATCTCCTCTCATTGGGCTTTGCCCTGATGACCATCCTATTGGCTTGGCCAGCTGATTCCGGTGTCTACCAGCGCCCC
>CAYZUX010000336.1:0-4899 GCA_964481775.1 uncultured bacterium
CAGTCACGCTGGCCTTGAATTATGAGGACGGTCTTTATCTTGGCAAAGGTCAATAGGAGCGCTGCAAAGACATTTCGCGATGGCGCTCTCGTATCACATCGGAGTCGCCTCGGTGATCGCTATTCTCGCGGTGTTCATGGCAGCGCGTGCGAATGGTTTTTACTCGGATCAATATTACATCAAGCGGTTTGCGGGGATCATGGTGTTGCTGACCGGTCTCCAGATCATACTGGGACTCGCGGCCCTGATCGCCACGCTGCTGCATGTCCCCGAACAACCTTATACAGTGATCGAAACTCTTCTTCCGACGGCCCACCAGGCCGCAGGCGCGGCGCTTTTGGCGATAACTGTGGGACTGCATTTGTGGATGTGGCGGGAGACAGGAGACGACTGGGCACGATGAAAACTTTCCACCTCACCCCCCTGCCCCCCTCTCCCGCTGGGCGAGGGGGAATTCCCCCTTCTCCTTGGGGAGAGGGGGGCAGCGAGGTGAGGGCTTCTATCGCTGAATACATTTTCGAAGGAGTCATCGGTGAAAAGACCATGGAGAGTCTTCTGTCTGTGTGTGGTGGCCTGTTGGATGGCTTCTGCAGGTGAGTCGATTTCAGCCGAGGGAGGAGACCCCATGAATGATTGGCAGAACAAGGTACTGTCTGTTCCCTATCCCAAGCTCGAGGCACACAATGCGCCAGTGTTGCAGTTGATCCGTCAGGATTTCGAGGAACTCGAACGGAACCGGTCAATTCTTCAGACTCCCCTGACCATCGGCTCGAGAGTTTTCCAAAAGGGACTGGGAACCCATGCCCAGAGTCTCATCCGTGTCCACTCTCCCCTGCCCCTGGATCGTTTTTCCGCGTGGATCGGAGTCGATCACAACGACCGGACACGGGGTGGCCAGGGATCTATTTCTTTCGCGGTTAAGGTGGAAGGTGGAGAGATCTACCATTCCAGAATACTGCAGGGAGGCGGAGAGCCTGAAAGAATCGATCTTCCGCTGAATGGCGCTCGTTCGATCGATCTGCTGGTGGATGATGGCGGGGATGGTCCGGCCTGCGATCATGCGGATTGGGCCGAGGCAGTGATAAAAACTGTGGACGGGAAAGAGTTCACTTTGGGTGAGTTGCCTTTCGGGGAATCACCTCTCCATTCATCAAGATACCCCTTCTCTTTCTTCTATGGCACCGGTCAGAGCGATGACATCCTCGAAGACTGGAACAGGAAACAGACGGAAGAGAAGGTGGACCAGGACCTGACCTGGATCACCACGGTTTGGAACGATCCTCAATCGGGTCTTGAACTCACCTGGGTTGCCACGAAGTACTCCGATTTTCCAGCTTTGGATTGGGTGCTTACCCTAGAGAATAAGGGGAGCCAGGACACTCCCATCATCAGCGATCTGCTTGCGGTCGATATGACCAACCTGTTCTGGGAAGCGGACCCAGCCAGCCCTCCCCGTTTGCACAGTGCGCATGGTGGAACCCCCGACCCACAACAATTCGAGATCTCTACAGCTGAACTGAATGGCCAAGAGATCCTCCGGTTAGGTTCGGGAAATGGACGATCCTCCACCCGGAACTTCCCATTCTTCAAGGTGGAAACTTCCCAGGGTTCCCTGGTGGCTGCGGTGGGATGGTCGGGAACCTGGAAGGCAGATTTCGAGTCCTCAAAAGGTGGTGATCTGCGAATCACCGCGGGACTGGAGAAAACTCATTTCATCCTGCATCCGGGCGAGAGAGTCCGTTCACCACGCATCCTGTTGCTTTGGTGGCAGGGAGACACACTCGAAAGCAATTCTCAATTCAGACAGCTGATTTACAAGCACTATGCAGCCAAGCGGGATGGGAAGACCCCTCTCCCCATTCCCTTCTGCAATACCTGCTTCACACGCGGCGGGGGGTGGTTGAATGAGTGTAACGCTGAGAACCAGATCTCCCTCATCAAGGCGTATGCGCCGATGGGACTGGAGGCGTTGATCACCGATGCCGGTTGGTTTACGGGTGGTTGGCCGGAAGGAGCCGGGAACTGGGAGCCCCGTAAGGATGCTTACCCGGAGGGCATGGGACCAGTAGCTTCAGCGGCGAAGGAGCTGGGAATGGTCTATGGGCTTTGGTTCGAGCCGGAACGGGTGGTCGCTGGGACTGACATTCAAAAGAATCATCCGGAGTGGTGTCTTGCCAGCCGGAAGGAGGCGGAGGGAACTTACCTCCTCAACTTTGGACTGCCGGAAGTCCAGGAATACTTCTTCAATATTGTGAAAGGCTTTATGGAACTCCCTGGATTCCGATTCTACCGTCAGGATTTCAACATGGACCCCCTCCCCTACTGGCGTTTCAATGATTCGGAGAACCGCCAGGGCATTACCGAGATGAAGTATATCGAGGGTCTCTATGCTTACTGGGACCGGATCGCTCAAACCTGGCCGGACAGCATCCGTGAGGAATGCGCCAGTGGCGGTCACCGGATCGACCTGGAGACAGTTCTGCGAATGCATGTCCATCAGACCACCGACTACTGGTTCCAGGATGAGGTCAACCAGGCCGCTCTATGGAGTTTGAGCCAGTATCTACCCAATAACGTGGTTTCGGTTCCCATCAACAGGTTGGATGATTACTCGTTCCATTCAGCCCTGGCTTCCTCGCTCATCCCTGGATGGATCGCCGATGCACCCGGCTTTGATACCCAACGCGGGAGTGAGATCCTGGCCTTTTACCACAGGGTCCGTCACCTGCTGGTGGGAGGCTGGTATCCGCTCCTGCCCTACACACGCGATCCACGGGCATGGATAGCCTCCCAATATCACCGTGCGGATCTCGACGAGGGAATGATTCTGGCTTTCCGTCATGCCGACAGCCCATACAGAACCGTGGATATCACCCTCCATGGTCTCAAACCGGAAACCCCTTACGAGCTGACATTCTGCACAGGTCAGGAGAAGGAATCGCTTCCGGGAAGAGACCTGATGAAAGGTTACTCTTTGACCATCACGGAACCCCATCGGTCCGAGGTGATTCTTTACCGGGGGAATCGATAGAATCGCATCAGTTGCCGGAAAGAAATCCCAGATATAGACTCCCGGAATGTGCAGCTAAACCGTAAACGGGAGGTAATGAGCATGTCCTCGATCAACCGTCGAGATTTTCTAAGAAGGAGTGTGGCAGGCGCCACAGTCCTGACAGCCCTGGCTGCGGAGGTGGATGCGATGATAAAAGCAGGACAAGAGGTGGTAATGGGTTCTCAGAGTTACAGTTTCAGGAAATTCAATTTCGAGGATTCCCTGAAGCAACTCAAGGCGTTGGGACTTGACCAGATGGAGTTCTGCTCGGTTCATTTCCCGCCCAAGGCAGATGATCCAGGCTTCGCCAAGGTCAAGGAAACCCTCCAGGCGGAGGGGATCAAGGTTCCCTGCTTTGGAGTAGAGGGCTTTTCAGCCGATGCGGCTGCCAACAAGGCCAAGTTTGAATTTGCCAAGGCTTTGGGGGTTGGGATCCTCACCGCCGATCCGGAGCATGAATCCTTTGACAACCTGGAGAAGCTTTGCGAGGAGTACCAGATCAAGATCGCCATTCACAACCATGGCCCCAAGGCACGTTGGGACAAGGTGTCCGATACACTCAAAGCTGTAGAAAAACGTCACCCCTTCATCGGCGCCTGTGTGGACACCGGCCATGTGATTCGTTCGGGAGAGAAACCCGATGAAGTCATCCTTGCCCTGGGTAAACGGGTTCATTCCATCCACCTCAAGGATTGGAAGCAAGGAGGCGAAGAGCAGATCCTGGGTGAGGGAGACATGAATCTGGCCGCCGTAGCTGCCGCACTGAAAAAGATCCAATTCAGCGGCCCCATCATGATGGAGTATGAAAACAGCCCTGAAAATCCTGTTCCCGACATGAAGAAAGGCCTGGCCAACTGGATGAAGGTCTGGAACGCATAAGCCCCGGAAGAGTAAACACACACAGGAATCAGGAAACACCCCCGGTTGGAGCACCCACCGGGGGTTTCTGTCTCATCGAGGAAAGAAAATGGCAAACCGGACAATCGAAATCAGTGAAAGCCTTTATGACTACCTGGTCTCAGCGACACTTCGCGAGAGTGAGGTGGGACGGCGTCTGCGTGAAGAGACCGCGAAGATGGCGGAACATTCCTGCCAGATTTCTCCAGAGCAGGGGCAATTCATGGGGTTGCTGGTGGAGCTGCTCGGGGGACGGAAGGCGCTAGAAATCGGAACATTCACCGGATATAGCGCGCTGTGTGTCGCCCTTCATCTCCCGGAGGATGGGCAGTTGGTGGCCTGTGATGTCAGCGCTGAGTGGACAAGCATTGGGAAACGTTTCTGGAAAGAAGCGGGTATAGACCACAAGATTGACCTCCGGATTGCCCCCGCACTGGAGACTCTTGGGCTGATGCTCTCCAATGGTGAAAAGGGAACCTTTGATTTTGCGTTCATCGATGCCGACAAGCTGAACTATGACGCCTATTATGAAGCCGCTCTCCAACTGCTGCGACCGGGTGGCCTCATCACCATCGATAATGTGCTTTGGGCCGGGAGGGTGGCGGATGATTCGGACCAGTCTGCGGAAACAACTGCTATCCGGGCATTGAATGAGAAGGTCCGGAGTGATTCACGGGTAACCTGCAGTTTGGTTCCCATCGGTGATGGGTTGATGCTGGCCCGGAAACGATGATGGCTCGTCAGGTCAAGGGAATCCTTCTTGTTATCCTCCTGGGTGTCTGGTTCGTCTTGAACCCTGCCATTCCGGCGGATGCCCAAGAACCAACACCTACCCTGACCGCAACCTCATCCACCACACGGCGTCCCCTACCGGACACCTTGAATGGAATCCATGTCTTCAATGACCAGCTCTCCGGGCAGCTGACACCGGAGCAGATCACTTTCTGCGC
>CAYZUX010000337.1:0-4889 GCA_964481775.1 uncultured bacterium
GTGAAAGTCCGATTGGAAGCCATTTCATTTTTCTCCCAGCAAGGAAATATTCATTGACTGTTTTTTCTTTACGGGATTGATAGAAGCCGATCACAATGAGCGCTGCAAGGTAGGTCAATACCACGGCCCAATCGATCCAGTGAAATCGAACAAACCGATCTTCAACTTGCATCATTGTCCCCCATCATCATGAATCCTTCTAAAAACAAAACTCTCTGAACACAATGTCAACATAGCCGCTGGAATTGGAGACACATTTAACTGCCATCGAATTGCAGACCGAAAATTTTGGCACACTTCAGATCGAACCTTAGTGAGATTTCCGTCCCTTTCACTTGGCCCAGGTTTTCACTATCTTTCCATCGAACAGGAGTCCAGAAGCAATCCCCAACCAGAGGACAGGAATTTTCCATCTCTCGGCCTTTAACAGGATTTCCATCCGGTCCTATTACCTCCACACGAACAAAACCACCGCGACGGGTAAGGGCATTTATCGAAAGATGATCACCCGGAGAAAGAAAACTGATGGTTGTAAATTCTCCTTTTTCATCCGCTTCTATCCCTATGAGTCTTCCTTTTGGCCAAAGGGCATATCCTGTGTTCCGGCTGGCTTTCACACGCGGGTATTTATGAGGGACCGAATATCCGGTATAAGGAAGAGCCCAGTCTCCATTCGGAAGCTCGATCAGATTTGGATGTGCAAAAAGACAACCTCCATCCCATGAACCAAATGGAGCTGTCTCAAAAACTTTCACTTGCGGAACATACTGCCATAGGAGCCCATCGTAGCTGGTTGCCAAAGCCAGCCATGTCTCATCATGGTGAGCGAGATCCCAGACAGCAGGGAACATTAAGTGATGTTCAGGAGCCCCCGGGATGGTTGTGTAACAATTCGTGTACAAGACCTCCGAAGGCTTCATGGACAGGTCTGCTTGAAGGATTACCTCAGGGAGCGGAAATTTCCGGAAGTCCTTACTGCGCGCACACCCGATTGCCCTCCGGGAATGGAGGACCATCCTCCCCGCCTGGTACTCAACCTTTTGATTTCCCCATCCAGCTGCCATGGGGAGGTCAGCGTAGTCCCGTGTATAGAGAACATATTCCTGAAGGTGGAAATTATAAGTTGCAATAAGCTGGGTATCACAATGAGTGACTACAAGGGGTTCATCAATCGGCGTCCATCTCAAGCCATCAGGAGAGACAGCCCCTCGAACTCCGAGGAATATCATACAGTCATTTCTTTTTGCTCTCGGATCGGTTCTTTCCGGATATTTGGCCTCATACCGGGTAATCGTATCTCGATCCCACTGCGTCCACTCCGCGACCATCTTATACCGTTCAGAATCCTCACCGATCGGGTCACGAAAAACACTGAAACCACCCCCTACAAAGGATCGAGTGGTGAAAAGGATATTGTTGTGATAGCTACCGTCCCATTCGGTGATACCCACAGGAACTGATTTCCATTCATAACCATCTTGAGATTCCATGTAGCAGGTTACGGGCGAATTGCGTTTTCCGGGGGCAAATATGTCGAGGTCTCCCCAACCGGTGGAAAGCCAACCTCGATAACAACCTTCCTCGTTGAGAATCGTCCCGATTGAACCGTTTTTTTCCCATTGGTTCAGAGAATGAAGAAGCGGACCTTCTCTTTGGGCTTCACGGACACTCAGATGGATTCCGGTTGGACTCGTTGGGGATATCTGTAAGTGCGCCTCTGTTGAATCTTGATCGCCAATGACCGTGACATTGTTACAATGCATATCTACCCATGTAAAATGCCCCTGATTCACAAACTGCCAGTTGGTAAAGACAATCCGATTACCCAGGAACTGATAGGGTGCTCCAGAATGAATGAGACGTGCACACATACCTGATCCCCCTTTTTTCATGATCAATGTGGGTTTATGACCTCTCCACGCTTGATCCAAAAACTTTCCTTATGAAACTCTCCTGAGCAATCAGTGTTTGGCACCACTCAGAATTATGAAATGGAAAAAAACCATCCTTGCATGCATGGCACAAATGAAAACGATCCGACTTTGTCCCTCACGAATCCATAAGACGAATGGATTCATAAAATTATAGTCGAGTATAAATTAAAGAAATCATCAAGTCAACAAGGAAAGGGGATATTTTTTTAAGCGTGAACCAGGATTACGAAGTGGAAAATAAAATTTGACAATTATACATAGGTGTTGGTGGCCATTCTTTGCAGCTTGTTGAAAAAATCGTTCTTGCGATGAGGTTATGGATTCCCGCTTTCGCGGGAATGACGAGACAAGCAAATTTCCTCGGAAATCGTCATTCCCGCAAAAGCGGGAATCCATGGTTACCCCATTTTTCAACAGTCTGTCAGCCTATAAAACTAACCTCGATGTGGATTGAGGCAGATCTTCCCGGTTATTGGGTCTTGGCAAGCCTCTCAATTTGTTTGAGGTAATTGGCCACATCATCATTCGGTTTGATTTCCTGCGCACGACGAAGTAATGGTATCGCGTCGGCATATCTACCCATGTTTACGAGTACTTGCGCATGCCGAATTTTTGCCCGAGCTTCAAAGGCCTCGATACTCTCCGCACGTTCGTAGTAAAGGATCGCCTTGTCATTTTGATTCTGTTTGGCGTAATGCTGTCCGAGCAGCAAGTACGATTCGCCATCCAAAGGATCGAGACGGACAATCTCCTCCAACATGCTGGCTGTTTCATTGCTCCCCGCTCCCCGTGCCATGCTGATTCGTGCCTCCAGTTTTAGGAGCCGTCTTTTTTCCTGTTCATCCAAACGATTGTTCCAAGACTCCTTTATTTTCGTGACGACAGCGCTTGCCTGGCTAATGGAACCACGTCCCGCAAGCATTTCAGCACATTGAATTGGACGTGAAACCGGTTGATCCGGATTGATCATAATCGCACGCAAATAGGCTGCCGTTGCGCGATCCTCCAATCCCTCACTGAGATAGATATTACCAAGTGTGTTAAGGCTTTCGACAGTTGATTTTCCCATCCAATCGACAGCCTCCAGATTCTCAGCCGCTATGAGAGGTTTCTTCATTCCAAGGAATGCCTGGGCTTGAACCAACCAGAATTCGGACTTCTCTGGAAACCTTTCAATCAAGACTTCAAGGAGTGTAGCTGCATCTTCATACTTCTCTTGTTTAAAGACACTTCGTGTGATTCCAAGTCGCCATTCGGTGCTGTCAGGCTGGAGAAGCAGGGCATTCCGATAGGCGGCCTCCGCCGCTTGATAATCTTGCTTGGAGGCATAAGCGAAACCAAGCAAACCAAAGGAGTAGGCGTCTCCTCCCCCCAGCTCAATCATACGGGTAAAGGACTTTATGGCATCGTCATATTTACCCTGGCGGGCCTGGATTAATCCCAAGTTTCGCCAAGCTCTCCGGAAACTCGGAAACTTTTCCACCGCTTTCTGATAGTTCATAAGGGCTTCATGAAGTTTGTCGTGTTGGAATTGGATCCCTCCCAGAGTAAAATCCAGAATCGCTGAGCATTCAGGTTTCATTTTCTTACTGAGAGTTTCCTCGGCTCTTGGCAAGTCATCAGCGATCAGGGGACGTATTTTCTCGAGTATCGCCAATTCCTCTGGTTCAATACGCGGTTCGATTTCGGAGTTGATCCCATAACTTGCAATAAATTGCTTTTTAAAAACCGGATCATTCCATATTTCCGATACGATGGCGTCTGTTTTGGTCGATGCTGCGCCTTGGTTAGCCTTTTCATCAACTGCAAGGATATCTTTGTGATTGAATATAGAGATGAACAACAATATTCTTAAAAGAAATATATGAAGGGTTTTTATTTTCATCTGGACTGTTCTCTTATATAATTGGTCCATCAGACTTGAGTATTCACCCAACCCGGGCAAATTTCTCCTCCCGCTGTTGCGGATACTCGATGCATCCGGGAATTTCTTCATTTCTCTTTTTCGATTTCTGTAATAAGATCTCCAATTGGGTGGATGCTGAATCTATTTCCAGGCTGACCTTTTCAATTTTCGTATTAAGATAATTGAATGGAAGAAGCGAGGTGATAGCTATTCCAAGGCCGAATGCCGTTGCGATTAATGCCTCCGCGATGCCTCCTGTAATGGCTCCCGGTGCACTTAACTCTCCCCCAATCAACGAAAAAGATCCCATCATTCCAGTGACAGTACCCAATAATCCCAGAAGGGGCGCAAGTGTGATAACCGTGTCGAGAATCGGGATACCAAACCGAAAACTTTTCATCTCCCTTTCCTTGGCGAGACGCAGGGTTGATCTAAGAGTTTGTTCCCGATTCTGCAGTGCATATAATAAAATTCTTAGAATATAATCTTTTGAACCTTGCCCAATTCTTATTGCCTCCTCAACATCACCCTTCTCTATCATCTCCAGAAGTGCATCGACCTTACGAGAATTACGTACCCGGCTTTTCTGTATGAGGAAAAGGATCCGTTCCAGGACAGTTCCCATCGCAAGAATCGATGCCATCAGAAGCGGCCACATGATGTGACCCCCTTTTCGAAAGACCTTGATCAGGCTTGATTCATTTATAAAGTGAGAAAGTCTGCTTTCTTCACCCATTTCATAAGGTTGATTGGGTGAAAGGACTTCACTGGACAGACCAGAATTATCCGCGGAAGTCTGGCTGAGACTTACAGCTGCTATTGGACTCTGGCATTCCATTCGATCAACTATGATGAACATAAAAAAGGAACAAACAGCAAGAAGGCAGCATTTCATTCGTCGTTGACATTTACTGTTTTCTATATGATATGGCATCATTTGTCTCCAATCTCGCAAACCTTTTCTGTTTCTTTTGCATTCTCCATTATGATTTTGGTTTAAACCGTATTGGAACCCTCATCTTACAGGGAACTCTTTCCCCACCCTTGAT
>CAYZUX010000338.1:0-4882 GCA_964481775.1 uncultured bacterium
GGCTGCCTGCAGCAGGGCATCCGCCTCGAGGGCCACCACGCGTGTGTCTACCTCAGCTGGGGAGGGAAGAGATGCACTGGTGGGGCGGTTCATGGTGGCATTGAGGCGGGCACGAACCGGGCTCCGTGAATCCTCAAGATTTCGCAGCTCGTTCTCAATTTTTCCAAGCTCCACCTGAGCCTTGATGACATCCTGATTCCCGCCACGTCCGACTCCATACCGCGCTGTGGCCACACTCTCGAAGTGTTTCAGCAGATCGAGATTCTCCGCATTGATTTCGATGGTCCGTTCCAGGTAGTAGTATTCATAGAAGGCATCCTTGACCTCGGCACGGAGATCAAGACGGGCTTTCTCGAGCTCCTTCCGGAGGGCCTCTGCCTCGGCGGATTCCACCTGGCCACGCAGGGCAAGCTTCCCTGGATATGGGAACATCTGCATGACACCGAGTTCCTGTTGGGTCTCCATGGTCCGTTCCAGATATTCCATGAAGGAAAGCCTGGGATCTTCCAGTGAAGTGACCTGGGAGATTTTTTTAAGCGCCCCTTGCCAACGGTGGAAAGCGGCCTGGAGACCTGGATTCCTCTGTTCGGCCAGGCGGATGTAATCCTCAACCGTGGCATTGGAGGGCAATTCCGGCGTTGTGGTTAGAACAGCTGGAAATGGCTGTGAGGATGCGAGCAGGGAAAACCACACCACTCCACCCAGCGAAACCGTGAACAGGATAAGACGGTATTGGTAATGCATGGCAACTGCCTCCCATTACTTTTGGCGAGATCATTGAGCTCCCGTGTATTTGGATAAAGCTGTTTTTTGGATGGTGCCTGGACAGACTTCTCCTGTCAGGCCAGGGGAGGTATCAACATCGGATGGATTGAAGTGTCAGAAAAAGGGGATGGACTGTCTCTTGATTTCCACACACTGAAAGGAAAAACCTCGAACAGGATGGAAATCCGGGAGGAGCCAATCCGCCATCCACCACCAGCAGGATACAGGTGAATGGATCAGCCCGGTGTTCCGTCGAAAGGGGTGTGCCGGGGGCTTTTGGTTCCACGGGCTTGTCGTTACAGTGGCAGATCCCCAGTGCACAGGCGCACCCGCGTTCACCACAACAAGGGCAACTGGAGGATTGGGGCTTCTCTTGAGAACAACAGGCAGCAGCTTGGGATTCAGGATTGCCTTCTGACTGTGAAAAAGCACAGAGACAAATGCCACTCGGTTGTGCCAGGGAGATTGCCACAATCAAAAAGAAGGCGAGGGATTTGACCTGCATGACTGTCTCTCAGTTAATCATCTGGAGAGGTAAAGTGTCAAGAAGCTCTCCCCTCCTCATGATTCGGCATCTTCCTTACGATAATAGATGGTTGGGATGTAACCGAAAATCGCTTGCAGGAGCTTACAGGATGATGTCTTCCAGATACTGGAGGTTGTTTTTTCCCATACTGATGGTCCTAGTGGCCACCTTGGCCCCTCAGGCCGATAGCGCTCAGCCTCCCAAGGCGGGAATGGCCGCCCCACCCGTTTCAGCCAAGGATGCAGGTGCCGGATTTGACCCCACATGGGTGAGTCACAGGGGCCAGGTCCTCCTAGTCCTTTATGTGGGGGCCAGGACTGAGGTTCCGATCGAGACCATACAACGTATCAACGACTGGCAGGACCGCCTCGGCCCCCAAGGTCTCCAGGTGGTTGTCATCACAGAAGGCAGTTACCCCCCCACCGGTCTCCACCCTGAGATCATTGTGGCGGCTGACCAGAATGGAAAAACCCGCACAGATTACCAGATCACGGAAGATCGTGAGTACTTCCTGGTCGATCGTTATGGACGCTTACGTCGTCAGAAAATCAATGAACAGCTTGTCCAAAAAGCTCTCAATGAGCGTTTTGATCCCACTTGGGTGGGTTATTCAGGGGCCTGGAATCAGAGTTATTTCGTCCATCGTGGCGAGACGCTTTTCTACCTGGCGGATACTCTCCCCGACACGATCAAACCTGGCGAGGCTTTTGATGTCCGGCTCATCGCGCTTCCAACCTACTCGGTTCCACGTCCCGGTGCGGAGATCCACAAACCAGTCCAGGTTGAAGTAAAAACGGATGGCTCCTTCGAGCAGCCGGTCTACAAGGCGGAGCTTAATGAACCCATCCAGGTTTCCACCGAGATGCTGCTTCAGGTGAAACCACGCGCAGATATCGAACCGGGTCTCCATGTCCTGTGGGTGAATGTGCGCCATCAGCATTGTGGGTTTGGAAACTGTGGGGGCTATGAGCAGACGATTCCTGTCCCCATCTGGGTGGAATAATACCAGTCGAGGTTAACAAAACGGGGATAGCCGGTTTCTCGACTATCCCCGTTTTCGCTTTTTAATGCTTTTACTGCTTTCGAAAGGAAGCCTGGTCTATCAGTATCCTGACACATTCCAGGCCGGAACATGCCAGACCGAGTGGTCAGGTCACTTCGGAGCGGATTCAGCTTCAGGTTGGGCTTCTTTGTCCTTCTCCTTCAACTTCTCCTTGAGTTCTTTTTTGTCTTTGTCCTTGCCATCCTCTCCATCATCATCCTCTTCGCTCATCGAGAGAAAATCCTCAATGTCGAATTCCCCTTTGAGAATCCCCTCCTTGTATTTTCCAAGCATCTGCCCAAGTCCCTCTGGGTCGATCTCTCCTGCCAAATTCACAAAAACCAACTCATTCTCTTCAGCTACAAGGACCACCAGGCCTAGAATCGAATCCTTGGTGGTTCTCGAAAGGACATCGACTGTCTCGTCATCATCGGGAACACTGACTACGGTGGACCAACCTTGTTGTTTGAGTTCCGCAATTTTCATGGCCGCAGTGTTGAGCACCGAGGTGGCATCCTGTTGCAGGTCCTCATACACTTTGACCTGAATCAGTTCGATCTGTTCGAGGAGGTTGCGGAGTGGAGGCGCGGCGTCAGCCGCCGCAGCCGCCACGATACGGATCATGGGCCCTTCCAGGTTGACTGAAACGGCTGGCTTCTTTGTTCCTCCAGCGAAATCCAGGGTGAACTCAACTACCCCAGAAGAACTCTTCACCGTGGACCCGGTTGGGGAGCCTTGTGTCCAGGCTCCTCCCGTTAAGATCACGAGAATAAGAAATGCTGTGAACCATTTTGCCATGACTAACTCTCCTTGTTTCCAATCGATTTTATCGAAGCCGCAAGACCAGTTTGCGAGATCGCACGGACTGTCTCCTGAATGGGAACCACCACGGCGGTTTTGTAAACCTCGGCCTGGACCGCCGCCCCCGTTTTAGCTCCCACATGAGCCAAATAGGCCAGGGTGATCTCGATCTGCCGTTCGGCCACGCGAACCTCGCGCGCGGTGGGATGCGGAGTTATCGGCTCGCTGGTCCGGTAAGGTTGATACACCAGGATCAGTGTGACCGTGCAGACGGCGGCCAACACCGCAAGTGAAGGGCGTGGATGAAACCAGCCGGAAAGGGCTGGCCAGTGCCACCATCGCCAGGAAACACTCACCTCTTTTTGAATACTCTGGAGCACAAGTTCCGTGACCCGGTCCGGGCAGCGCCGCATGGGGAGAGCACGGATCTGGTCACACACCTGTCTGGCCATCTCAAGCTCCTCGCGGAGTTTGAAAGAATGATCCAGTTCCTCCTCGAATCTGCGTCGCTCTTCACTGGTCAGCAGATCATCAAGATAGGCTTCCACCCGCTCGCCTGCCCAGGAGGAACTGTTATGCGTATCACCTTTCATCACCGGCCACCCTTTCCATGAGTTCCTCGCGGAGTTTCTTCCTTGCACGATGCAAGGTCACTTTGACCTGTTCGATGGAAAGATCTATCGCCTCGGCGATTTCCTGGTAGCTGAGCTCCTCGATCTCTCGCAGGATCACCACGCTGCGTTGAGGTTCGCAGAGCTTCTGAATGGCGTTTTCCAGACGGGTCTGGGTTTCCCCGGCCTCATAAACTCCCGCCGGATCTGGAGTATTCGCCTCGACTTCCTCCAGGGCCTCCGGATCCTCCAGGGCAGGGAAGGCTTCCTGGCTCCGCCGGATACGCCGGTGACAATCGATGCAGAGGTTGCGTGTGACCCGGATCAGCCAGGGGCGGGGAGACTGGCGGGACCCCACTTCTTCCCAATGCTCCCATAACCTGACCAGGACTTCCTGGGTGACATCCTCAGCCTCCTGGCTATGTCCCAGATGGTAATAGGCGAGGGTGTAGATCCGGTCCCGGTGTTGCTCAATAGCCTGTCTGAAGCCCCTGATCGCGTCCATCTACTCTTAGAGACGTCTCCGCTGGAAGAATGTTACAAAGGAAGTGAGGGAGGGGAACGGGGGAAAAGGGGCACGAATCGAATTCGAGCGGCGATTTTATAAGGTGAATTGCGGAATATGAAAACAAACCCCCCGGAGTGGCGAATTCATTCGCCTTCCTGAGCCCCACTCGGCCCATGCGAATGAATTCGCCACTCCGGCTTGATGATAAATTCTCTACACCTCCAGCTTCCAGGGCTTGCGGTAAACCTTGGTCACCATCCTGTTCGCTGTTGGATTACCCCACACCCGCTCCAGTTTCGGATCCCACTCGACCACTCCCTTGGAGAGCAAGGCCATGTTCCCCAAGTGGGCGATTGTGCTGACATAATGCCCCACCTCGATATCCTCTACCGGCAGCTCCCGTGATCTCATGCAATCCAGGAAGTTGCGGACATGCCGTGGACGGCTGTCCTCGTTGTCTTCATGCTGCTCTGGCTCCAGGCCGGAATCCTTGGCGGGGACCACTTCCCAACCGCCGCTCCACAGGGTCAGCGTGCCGTTGGTCCCATGGAAGGCTACTCCATGCTCACGTCCATCCAGCTGGGTGCGCGTCTCGGCCTGGTGTTCCCAGATCAAGCTGAAGTCAGGGA
>CAYZUX010000339.1:0-4785 GCA_964481775.1 uncultured bacterium
CGTTTACCCAGTCACCATCGTTGCGGATCAAGTGCTTTCCGATATCGACCTCGTAGGATTCAAGCACATTCGCCTCGCTGTCCGTGATGGCCATCAGGCGGGTACCACGTTTCCTCTTCTTGCCGAGTTTTTCAACGATCGGGGCCTCATCTTCATGTGAGCCGGGACGGGGAATTTTCACCCAGCCGGATACACGGGCCACGATAGCGAGATCCTTGGCTTTGGGACGGCGTGCCTCGAAGATTTCCTCGACACGTGGAAGCCCACCGGTCACATCACGGGACTTGAAGGTTTCCCTGGGGATCTTGGCGAGGGTATCGCCTCTCTGAACCTCCTGCCCATCACGGACGACGATATGCGCGCCAGAGGGCAGGGATTCAATCACGGTGCCATCCGCTTTGGCATTGAAACCCTCGATTTCAAGGCTGGGATGCTTGTCTTCTTTCTGTTCCATGACGATGAGCTGAACCGCCTCGCCGTTTCCTTCGCCCTCGGAGGGACGCTCAGAGACATCACGTTGCTGCCGGACAGTGACTCCCAACTCGATATCCCGGTAACGCACCCGGCCCGATTTGGAGGCGATGATGGGAACCTGGTAGGGGTCCCAGGAGGCCAGTACCGGACGTCGCCCGGTGGTGTTTTCGATGACATGCCCATCTCTCACCTGGAGAGAGGCTCCGACAGGGACCACCTCGACTTGTCGAAGGTTTTCGCTTTGCGCCAGGATGTCTCCCTTGAAGACATCCTGCCCATCCTTGACATGAATCTCGCACCCAATGGGCAAGTGATAGGCGGTAACGATCTCACCCTTGCGTCCGATGATCGCCAGGCGAGGAACATTGTGGCCATCCACCTGGGTGACCACGGAGGTCAGATTACCGGTGGTGGGATCAAGCCTTTGCTGGATGGTACGTCCCTCGGCAATCCCCATGTACCGTACCTTCCCCTCCTCCTGGGAGATAACAGGGAGCGGCAGCTCGGCAATGAAGTCTCCGGGGGCTATCGAATCACCTTCCTTGACATTCACCTTGGCCCTTGGGGTAAGGAGGAATTCCTCGAGTACCTCATCACGGTTTTTGGGATTCACACATTGAATCGCCGGGTGTTCCCCGAAAGACCGGCCCGCCAATGTCACCGGATCCCCCAGCAAGTTCACCTCAACAAACCGGACAATCCCTGGCTTGGTGGCAATTAAAGGACGGTACCATGGCTCCCGCCGGAACAGGATGTCACCTGCCTTCACTTGGGACTTATTCCTGAGCCCCGGTTCCAGGCGAACACCGTAAGGCAGCTTCATCTTCTGAAGGACTTCCTTCTTTTTGCCGATGATCTGGATATCTCCGCCTTCCTGAGCAAGAACACACAAACGGCCACTGCTGTCTTCAATCATCTGGTCGCAGTGAATCTCGAGACGTCCCTCGGCAAGAGCTTTCTGGCCCAGGAAGGTGACAATAATTTTGCCATTCCGGCCTACAGCGATGATTTCGTCGCCTCTCTGCTCCGCGTCCATATTGATATAACGGACGGCGCCCATCTCGCCTTCCTTAAGGTTGGCGAAATAGGCTGACCCGGACACAATGCGCGAGGCTGTTCCACCGATGTGGAAGGTCCGCAGGGTCAGCTGTGTGCCAGGTTCACCGATCGACTGCGCCGCGATGACACCCACTGCTTCGCCGAGCTGAACCATCCGGCCACGGGCCAGGTCACGGCCGTAACATTTGATACAGATGCCACGTGCTGTTTCACAACAGAGAGCGCTGCGGATCTTCACGCGGTCGATACCACACCGTTCAATATCCTCGGCGGTCGATTCGGTGATCTCATCACCCGCACGCACCAGGATATTGTAGGTGTCCTTGACATCCTCAAGCATGACTCTCCCAAGCAGTCTCTCGGAAAGCTCCTGTGGAATCTCACGATCTGACCAGTCAATTCCCGTCAGGTCGATTGTCTCGGGAGGGGCCGTCATCTTCCCGCTTCTGTCCGCGACCAGAAGCGTGGTGATGGCAAACCGGTTGTCTCTTCCGCATGAGAAAATCTGTTCAAGGTCCTCCTGGTCCAACTTCTTGCCCGCATTCAAGAGAATCCTGTCAGGCAGGAGAGGATTGCGGATGGTCTCGAGAGCACAACGGCCGAGGATACGATCTTTAAGAGACTCGATTACCTGATCGCCCTCCTTGATCGCCGATACCTCCATGCCCGAAATGGTTCCACAGTCTTCTTCGGTGATGATGACATCCTGGGCCACATCCACGAGACGACGGGTCAGGTAACCGGCTTCGGCGGTCTTAAGTGCAGTATCCGCCAGACCCTTGCGGGCGCCGTGGGTCGAAATGAAGTACTCGAGCACGGTCAAGCCTTCCTTGAAGTTTGACTCGATGGGTGATTCGATGATTTCCCCCACACCTCCGGTCAGTTTCTTCATGGGCTTGTTCATCAATCCGCGCATTCCGGAAAGCTGGCGGATCTGCTGCTGGCTTCCACGAGCGCCTGAGTCCTTCATCATGAACAGTGGATTGAAACCGTAACGGTCCTTTTCCAGGCTCTCCATCATTTCATCCGCGATCCGGTCGGTGGCCTGAATCCAGCAGTCAATCACCTTGTTGTACCGTTCGATCTCGGTGGTTGCACCGGCATCAAACTGTTTCTGGATTTCCGAGACTCGCGAACGTGCCTTGTCGATGATCCCGCGTTTCGATTCGGGAACCACCATGTCAGAGAGCGCAATCGACAGGCCGGAGTACTTGGCGTACTGGAACCCGATGTCTTTCATCCGGTCAAGCATCTCCGCGGTCCGTTTGAGCCCAATGTCATTGAAGGCGCGTCCAACCAGACGTTGAAGGTTCTTGCTGGTCATCAGCTGGTTGACAAAGCGCATCTCGGGGGTCAGCACTTCATTAAAGAAAATACGCCCCACTGTAGTCCGGACAAACTCGGTCTTCTGAAGCATCAGCTGCCTCTCGGCATCCGGTTGCTGGCCCGGTTCGAGGTCACAACCCGGTTCAGCCTCCTCGGCGATGAAGATACGCGGTCCGAGCTCGATTCCGACCGGGATTCCGGTCTCCGGATCCTCATAGAGAATCTTGTACTCCAGGTAAGTGGTGAAACGGACGTTGATCTCTTCCTGCAGAGAGATCAGACCATGGTCAAAGGCCTGCATGGCGTGTTCCGGAGATCCGAACTTTTTCGGTTCTCCCTTGAGTCTGGTTGGATCAATCTTGGTGAGGTAATAACACCCCAAAACAATATCCTGGCTGGGAGTGGCAATCGGCTGGCCGCTGGAAGGCTTGAGGATATTCCGGCTTGACATCATCAGCACACGGGCTTCCTCGCGGGCTTCACGGGATAGGGGTACGTGGACCGCCATCTGGTCACCATCGAAGTCGGCGTTGAAAGCGGTGCAGGTCAGCGGGTGCAACTGGATGGCATTGCCCTCCACCAGTTTCGGCATGAAGGCCTGGATACCGAGCCGGTGCAGGGTTGGGGCACGGTTGAGCAACACGGG
Source organism: uncultured bacterium (assembly GCA_964481775.1). Classification (GTDB taxonomy): domain Bacteria; phylum Hinthialibacterota; class Hinthialibacteria; order OLB16; family OLB16; genus OLB16. The sequence continues at coordinate 3,506 of CAYZUX010000339.1, forward strand.
ATGGTCCTTGATGACTCTTTCCAGGACGTCATAAACTGCGGGATGTTCACGCTCGATCATGCGCTTGGCGCTGCGGATTGTGTTGACATGCTCGAGCTTCTCAAGATGGTGAATGATAAAGGGCTCGAAGAGCTCCAGGGCCATCTTCTTGGGCAATCCACACTCGTTGAATTTCAGGTTCGGGCCGCACACAATCACCGAACGTCCCGAATAATCAACCCGCTTACCGAGCAGGTTCTGGCGGAACCGTCCACCCTTGCCCTTGAGCATATCGGAGAGAGACTTGAGGGGACGGTTGTTTGATCCTTTGACTGGACGTCCCCGTCGGCCATTGTCCAGCAGCGCATCCACCGCTTCCTGGAGCATCCGCTTTTCATTGCGGATGATGACCTCCGGAGCATGGACCTCTTTCAGACGGCGCAGGCGGTTGTTGCGGTTGATCACCCGGCGGTAAAGATCGTTCAGGTCAGAAGTAGCGAAACGTCCGCCATCCAATGGGACCAGGGGGCGCAAGTCCGGTGGGATGACAGGTAACACCTCGAGGATCATCCATTCGGGATGGTTCCCGGAGCGGATGAAGTCCTGGGCGATTTTGAGCCGTTTGATGGCCTTCAGTCTTTTCTGTTCGGACTTGGAGTTCTGGATGACATCCTTCAGCGAGACACACAGATCGGCCAGGTTCACATTCTCAAGAACCCGCTTGATCGCTTCGGCACCCATGCAGGCATCGATCTGTCCGTACTCCTCTTCCGCGTTGTGCAGCTCCTCCTCGGAGAGGACCTCCAGCGGCTTGAGATCATGCAGCGCACGCCAGCCCAGGAAGGGGCTGTTGCCAGGTTCGATGACCAGGTACTTCTCATAATAAAGGACCTGTTCCATCACCTTGGTGTGCATGTCGATCAAGGCCGCCATGCGGCTCGGAACCCCCTTCGAGAACCAGATGTGGGCCACCGGCATTTCAAGCATGATGTGACCGAGGCGGCTGCGGCGAACCTTGGACTGGATCACCTCCACTCCGCACCGGTCGCAAATAACGCCTTTGTGCTTGATGCCGCGGAACTTCCCACAGTTGCACTCATAGTCTTTTGTGGGCCCGAAAATTCTCTCACAGAAGAGCCCATCAAACTTGGGTTTATGGGTCTTGTAATCGATTGTTTCCGGATTTTTGACTTCGCCATGGGACTTACCCTTGATCTCCTCCGGCGAGGCCAGCGCGATACGGATGGACTTGACCTTGTTAATATCTTTGATCTCCGCCTCACGGCGGGGACGTTGGGGTG
>CAYZUX010000340.1:0-4735 GCA_964481775.1 uncultured bacterium
TCAACACGATGACCTCAAAGACACCTATTTTATCCTCCTGACCGCCAAGGACCGTCTGGAGGATAAAACCCTTGGCCTCGAAATCGGCGCGGATGATTACATGACCAAGCCGTTCCAGGGAGCCGAGTTGATCGCGCGGGTCCGCTCCGGGTTACGTCTACGCGGAGTCCAGAAGGAGCTTACGCGTGCTTACCGGAATCTTGATCAGGAATTTCAGATCCTGGCGGAATTGCAGGGGAGCCTTCTGCCCGATCCACTTCCCAGTCTGCCGGGCTATGACTGCGCGGCGCACTACTCGCCTTCCCTGCGAACAGGCGGGGATTATTATGACTTCATCCCCCTGAGCCAGCTCCACATGGGTATCCTGGTCGCGGATGTTTCCGGCCATGGGGCGGCAGCTTCCATGGTCATGGCGATCATGCGGGTAGTCATGCGCGCCTTTGTTCAGGATCTCCTGAGCCCGGGCGGTGCATTGACCGTGGTGAACAATGTGCTCATGCAGCATGTTCCCAGCGACCAGTTCGCCACTGCCTTCTATGGAATACTCAACCTCCATTCACACCGGCTGGTCTATTCCAGCGCGGGGCATAATCCTCCCCTGGTTTACCGAGCCTCTATGGGAAGAGTCGAGGAACTCCCCAATGCCGGAGGTGTCCCGCTCAAGATCCTCTCCGATGTCCGGTATGAAGAAGACCATCTGACTCTCGAACATGGTGACCAACTCCTGCTTTACACCGATGGCCTGACAGAGGCCTTTACCCCGGACCATAAGATGTTCGGCGAGGAAGCATTAACCAGTTTGCTTGAACGATATGGAAAAGACCTCCCTCACATGCTGGTGGAGGAGATCTGGAGAAGCGTCCACTCTTTTGTCCGGACTGAACCATTTCACGATGATGTGACCATGGTGGCATTACGCAGAAAACCCGAGTGAGCCCTCAACCGAAAGTCCTGCTTTTGACCTCAGAACTCTTCCCGGAGTTCGGATACCCCACCGCCGGCGGGGGAGTACGCGCCCAGCAGCTTTTCCATCTTTTTCAGCGAGGGGGTCACGAAACCCTCCTGGGGCTCCTTGAGACCACTGCCCAGGCGAAGGATCTTCCTGAGTGGGCAACCCGTTTCCTTTATCGCCCGGATCAACTGGACAGCCTGATTGAAAGGGCAGATCCCGACTGGGTGGTGGGCGAGAGTTGGGAACCACTCTCTCATCTCCGGATCGAGGATCGACGATTTTTCATTGCGGATTGCCCGGGTCCACTGGTCCTGGAAAGCCTCCTTACCCGTGATGACACCCTCAAGACAAGTATTTCCCACAAGATCCGGACTCTTGCACGCATGGATGCCATCCTCTGTCCGAATCTGCCCATGCGTCATTATCTGGGGGCTTTTCTCACACTTGCGGGTTGGCGGCCCAGCGAGACTGACAGGCTCATTCAGCTTCCCATCGCACTGCCGGATGATCTCCCCGCAAGAAAAACGCCTGCCGGAACGGACCTCTCCATTTTTATCGGGGGCATCAACTGGGCCTGGCATCAGACCTCATCCTGGCTGCCCGATTTGGCAGATGAACTTTATCATCAAAAGATCGGCCACCTGATGTTGCGGATGGGCAAACACCCCCACCATGATCTCGAGGAGTCCATTTTCGAGCCTGTCGACCGCCGCCTGGTTTCCCATCCCGCAGTTACAGTCCACGGACTCGCCGCCTGGGATGATCTGATTGATGACCTTTCCCGGGCTCACCTCGCCATCGAATGGGGGCCAAGGACCCTGGAACGCGAGATTGCCTCCACCCTTCGAGTGGTCACCTACCTCTGGTGTGGAGTGCCGGTGATCTTGCCCCCCCACCTGGATCTGGCAAAAGAAATTGAGGCTTATCACGCTGGCTGGGTGGTTGACCGCTGGGATGATCTGATCGAACTTCTCACCAGGCTGTCCAGAAATCCCGAGGAGGTCATAGAATGTTCCCGGGGCGCTCAAATGGTCTCCCGTGAACTTCACACCTACTCCACCCTGGCAGGCACCTTCCCCGCCTGTTTAAAGAATCTCGGATTACGAGAAAAAGGGAAGAGCTATCAGGAGCACATGGCTGAAGTCCTTCAATCCCAGGAGGACTTGGTTCAGTCTCAAAACCAGGCGATTGCAGCCCTCAAGGAAGTGATTGCTTCACGCGAGGAAACGATCGGCGCGAGAGATGCCGCTCTGGGCGGTTTGCACCGTGAAATGGATGGCTTGCACCGTGAGATGAATGCCCTACACCAAACCATTTCGGATCTGCATCGCGCCCTCCATGGCCATGAAGCCACCATCGCGGAGCTCCACCAAACTATTGCAGGACGTGACACTGCCATTCACTCTCTGGAGCGCGAGATTGGACGGCTCGGCCAGGAGCTGGGTATGGCCCAATCCGAGAAGGCGGACCTGATCATGCATGTCCGCGCTGACCATCAGGATGCCGAGGCCTATCGCGCAATCCGGCGCAAATTGATCTACCGGATCTGGAAACGAATCGTGGGGTAGGTTGAAAGCTTAGAAAAAAAGTCTTGACAGCGCTTCACAACCGTACTAATACTACTAGTACAGTAAGGACGCTGCCATGCACTTCCAAATCGAAACCACCAGCCGTCTCCCCATCTATCAGCAGATCGTCAACCAGGTCCGCGAAGGAGTGGCGCGTGGTTCTCTCACCGCAGGAGAACGTCTCCCTTCGGTCCGCGAGCTCTCCAAAACCCTGGTGGTCAATCCCAACACCATCGCCCGTGCCTACACCGAGCTCGAACGCGAGGGGACTCTCCTGACTCGTCCCGGCTTGGGGGTTTTTGTCGCTGAGCCGAATCATGAACTTACCCGTGAAGTCCGGCAGCGCCGGTTGATCGAGAGGATCGATCATCTCCTCATCGAAGCAGTACATCTAGGCTTCTCGGATGAAGAGGTCCGTGCCCTGGTCGCTGAACGCAGCCATCAGTTTTCATTTCCCAATCCGGAAACAACCACTCAAGGTGAAAGGAGCTGACCCATGGAAGCGGTCATTTCCACCCATCATTTGACCAAGTACTTCAACGGCCATAAAGCGGTCGACACCCTCGACCTGCAGGTACCCAAGGGAAGTGTCTATGGCCTCTTGGGGCGGAATGGCGCGGGCAAGTCGACCACCATCAAGATGCTGTTGGGACTGCTTCACCCCGACCGGGGTTCAGCGACGGTCCTCGGTGAGGACACCCGCACTCTTTCTCCAGAGGTACGTTCCCGGGTGGCTTTCATGGCCGAAGGGCATCCACTCATCAACTGGATGAAGGTGGGAGAAATTGTGAAATTCAAACGGGCCTTCTTTCCATCCTGGAAACAGGACCTGGTGGAGCAGATCCTGGCCCACTTCGAAATCCCGCTCAAAAAGAAGATCCGTCACCTCTCGCGTGGTCAACGTGCCCAAGTCTCGCTGGCTTTGGCGGTGGCGCAAGACCCGGAGCTGCTCATCCTCGATGATCCCACCATCGGCCTGGATACGGTGGTGAGACGCGAGTTCCTCGAATCCCTGATCCAGATCATCCAGCGTCAGGGAAGAACCATCCTGTTCAGCTCGCACATCCTCGGCGATGTGGAACGTGTGGCCGACCGGATCGGCATCCTGGTGGATGGCGTGCTGCGTGTGGATTGTCCCGCGGAGCGGTTCAAAGAATCCTTACGCAAGGTGGTTCTGGAGTTTCCAGGAACCGTTCCGGAACTGCCTGCCATGCGCGGCATAGTCTCCGCGCGGCCCAGCGGGGAAAGGCTCGAGCTGGTGATCGTGGGTTACAATGGCGAACACCGGGCGGCATTGGACCGGCTTTCACCCAAACGGATCGAAGAGGTTGATATGAACCTCGAAGATGCTTTTATCGAATACACACGCGGCGGGAAAGGCGCATTACCGGTGTTTGAATGAGCTTTTCTTTCTCTTTTGGAGAAAGAGATAGGGAGGACTGCCATGTGGCTTGCATTGTTGCGGAAAGAACTGACTGAGACTGTCCCATTGGGGCTATGCGCTTTGGCGTTTCTGTTGACTTGGGTGGGACTGGAGACTCAGGTGGGGATCCTCACCATGTTCCCTTTCTGGGGCTGGTTCGGGATTCGGCCTCATGAGATCAGTTCGATCCCGTTTCTCGATACCAAGATGCACACCCCTCTGGCCATTGCGGCGGGAGTGCTTGTGGCTGTCCTGTCTTGCCGTCAGGTCTTCTTTGAGGATCAGAACCAGGGATATGGCTTCCTGTTCCCGCTTCCAATGAAGAGGTCAACCCTGTTCCTGACCAAGATGTTCGCGGGGATGCTGGTTTACTTCGCCGCCCTGCTGATCCCCATCCTGGTGTATGGCCTCTGGGCCGCGACACCGGGAACCCACCCCAGCCCCTTCTTCTGGTCGATGACCTGGCTGCCCATCAAACTCATCATCGCGCTGACTGTTCTCTACTTTGGTTGGCTCCTGGTCTGGCTGCGTCCAGTCCGGTGGTATGGCACACGCTTGTTACCTCTCGTGGCGGTTATCGCGCTGACTCTCATGTTGGGGGAACTGATGGATTGGTTATGGTGGGGGGTGCTCCTGGTGATCCTTACGGATGCGCTGCTGGCTGTGAGCATCCTGTGGGTGGCGGAGGAGAGGGATTATTGAAAACCGTAGGGGCGCGATTCATCGCGCCCATGTCGGGGGCGTGATGAATCGGGGCGTGATGAATCGGGGCGTGATGAATCGGGGCGTGAT
>CAYZUX010000341.1:0-4653 GCA_964481775.1 uncultured bacterium
GGGTTCGATCGCCAAGAACCAAACGGAACTCCTCGCCTGAGACCGCCATGGTCTCCTGGGTCAGAAGGTTGGAGAAGGTGGAGGTGCTGATCTGCCCGCCAGTCGGCGCGCTGATTCGCCGCTCAATCTTGGCGTTTCCGATCGCGAACGTTCCTTCGGGCAGTGAATGTGTGGAATTGAGGATGTCCATCGAGGTAGCCTCTTGGTTTGCGGTGGATGTGAAACAGGGCAACAGGATTGATAGAAGGGCACTCAGCCCAAATAAAACACGCATGGATCAGGCCTCCGCGGTCAGCAGGATGATTGAGGTCATACGAGCCAGGAAAGCAGATTAGATCAGAAACTCATCATAATCAATCACAATCACGCATGATTGGGAAATTTTTGGAGGCTTCTTTTAGCCGGAAGAGGGTTCATCTTTCGCTGCTTTCACTGCTTCCCGTTCCAGCCGCTCGCGTTGCTTGCGGGAGAGACGGCGGCCACGCTTCTCTGGAAAGTCTCCCCATATCCAATCCCAAAAAGTATGTCTTAGAGCGATTGAAGCCGGACCCACAAGCCACAGTAGCATACACAGAAGTGTTCCTTGTAGAGTAATTTTCGGAGAAACTCCTTCTTTCCAAAATAAATACAATAATAAAATGGGGGCGATAGTAATGCCGCAAATGAGATAACTCACAAACCTCTTTCCGAACGTGTCTTTTTCATAGTCGCACCAAGCTCTCCTTGCAGCAAGACAAAAGAGACCTCCGAATAAGCCAGTGACACATGCAAGACAGATAGATTGTAGCAAAGCCACGAAACGAAAACCTGAGAAGAAGGGATGACCTTTGATCCAGGCATAGATGAGAAAAGGAAATGCGACACAGGCACAAATGATGATTGAATAACGGAAAAGGACCCTGGAAGGGATGGGGGGATCGGAGTCTTTCATGCTAGTGGTTTGTTGGAGTGATGTAGCAACAGAAACCTCACCCCTAAATCCCCTCTCCCGCGGGGCGAGGGGACTTGTGGCTCCCCCTTCGCCCTATGGGAGAAGGGGAGTGGGGGATGAGGTCTGAAACGTTGCACAACCAAATCAACGAAGCACCAGGTCATACCCTCAGTCTTTTCATGGATTCTCTGCTGGGCTTCCTTCTTTGGTTGGACACAGTCGAATTCTTTACTCTCCACCTTCTTGATCATTTACGCCAACCTCCAAAGTGGGACGGTATGCAGATGAACCTCAAACCCATCCACAAATTGTCCTCAATCCACATTCAGCACCGCCAGAAAGGCATCCTGCGGCAATTCGACATTGCCAACCTGTTTCATGCGTTTCTTGCCCTCGCGCTGGCGTTGCAGCAATTTGCGCTTGCGGGTGATGTCGCCGCCATAACACTTGGAGGTGACATTCTTGCGCAGGGCGCGGACATTCTCGCGGGCGATGACCTTGTTGCCGATCGCGGCCTGGATAGCGACCTCGAAGAGCTGCCGCGGCACCACCTTACGCAGTTTCTCCGCGAGAGCTTTACCGCGGGCATAAGCTTTTTCACGGTGGACAATTAACGAAAGGGCATCGACCGGATCGCCATTAAGGAGAATATCGAGCTTGACCAGATCGCCGGCGCGGAAGCCGCATACCTCATAGTCATAAGAGGCATACCCGCGCGAGATCGATTTGATCTTGTCATGGAAATCGAGCACCACCTCGGCCAGCGGCAGGTCATAACGCAGGATGACACGGTTGCCCGGCAGGTACTCCATCCCCTTGGTCTCACCGCGCCGGTCGGAGCAGATCTTCAGGATTCCGCCGACAGATTCCTGGTCAGTGATGATGGTGGCGTGGATGAAGGGTTCACGGAACTCCTCGATTCGTCCTGGATCTGGCAACTGTGCCGGGTTGTCGATTTGAACTACATCGCCATTACTCAGCAGCAGCTCATAAACCACATTCGGCGCGGTGATGACCAGGTCCATGTCAAATTCACGTTCGAGACGTTCCTGTACAATTTCCATGTGCAGGGTTCCCAGGAAGCCGCACCGAAACCCGAAGCCGAGGGCCGCGCTGGTTTCCGGCTCGAATTGAAAGGCGGAATCATTGAGATTGAGCTTCTCGAGGGCATCGCGCAGCTCTTCATACATACTCGATTCAACCGGGAACAGTCCACAAAACACGACCGGATGGACTGGTTGATAACCCGGCAGCATTTCAGCGGCGGGATTGCGCGCATCGGTAACCGTATCTCCCACCCGCAGGTCAGCGACTGTCTTCATGTTGGCGATGAAGTAACCCACCTCGCCGGTTTCGAGACGTCCGGTGCGGGCCATCTTGGGGGTGAAGACACCCACCTCGAGGACTTCATGCTCCTGCTCAGTGGCCATCAGGCGGATTTTCTGACCCTCGAAGAGGGCTCCATCCATGACACGGACATAGGCGACCACGCCACGGTAGATGTTGTAGATTGAATCGACCACCAAAGCCCGCAGGGAAGCCTCCGGATCTCCCGAAGGGGGCGGAACACGACGGACCACGGTTTCAAGCACCTCCGCAACCCCGGAACCATCCTTGGCGCTCACCGCGAGGACATGGTCTTCATCGCACCCGACCAGCTCGACTATCTGGCCACGTGTCGATTCCGGGTCGGCATTGGGGAGATCGAGCTTGTTCATCACCGGGATGATCTCGAGACCCTCATCCACCGCCTTGTAGAGGTTGGCAATGGTCTGGGCTTCAACACCCTGGGCGGCATCGACCACCAGGATGGCTCCCTCGCAGGCTGCGAGAGATCGTGATACCTCATAGTGAAAATCCACATGCCCCGGGGTATCGATCAGATTGAGGACATAAGTTTTGCCATCCTGTGCCTGATAGGAAATGCGGGCCGCCTGGGCCTTGATCGTGATTCCCCGTTCCCGTTCGAGATCCATGGAATCGAGCACCTGTTCCCGCATCTCGCGTTCGGAAAGGGTTCTTGTGATCTCCAGGATCCGGTCCGCGAGGGTGGATTTCCCATGGTCAATATGGGCAATAATGGAAAAGTTGCGAATCAGTTCTTGAGGCATACCTCGGATTCTATCCCCTTTGGAAGATCGCGTTTAGTATCACGGTCTGCAGTGTTTGCGTAGGGAGTGCAGGCCAGTGAAAAAAAACGCAAAGGAGAAAGGAGTATATCCGAGTGGAGCACCATAAATCGATGCTTATTGGTAATTTTATGCATCCTCTTTTCCGGACTCTCCCATTCTGCTAGATTTTTGCACTCGGTTTTATATCCCGACTAAGGAATCCAATCATGGCAACAGTCTCGAACACAAAGACGGCTCCCGTTTTGCAAACCCTGCCGGGTGATGAAGTCCGGCAATACATGTGGCGGTTTGCGGACCGTTTTGATCTCCAGATGCTGGTTCAATCCTCACGCAGTGTGGCCCGCACCAAGGTTGCGCGGCTGGTTGCGGATGGAGCCAGGAACACCCATGAGTGGACCGAACAGAAGAATTCACTCCTCGAAGCCTACGACCAGGCTGGAATTACATCAGTGTTCCTCGACTCGGAGTTTGGCGGTTTTATCGAGGGTCCCAAAAACCTTGCGTTCGCCCTGGTGGGCTTTGAGCTGGCATGGGTGGATGGTGGAGCAGCGACCTGCAGTCTGGCCAGCAACCTTGCCTTTGCGCCGATCCATGAACGTGGAACCCGCGAACAACAGGTCACTTACATGCAACGCATGTCGCCTCCGCAGCCCGGCGAGGACCGCAAGGTCCAACGGGGTTCTTTTATTCTGACCGAGCCGATTCCCTATGTTGGCGCCGATGCCGCCATCCTGAGCGGTAGGGTCAGCGTGGCCGAGTGGGAAGATGGCAAGGAGCCGATCCTACTGGTGGAGAAGCGTGGACGTTTCATCACCAACATGGACTTCGCCAACTTTGCAACTGTAGCCCTTGAAACCGCAGATCCGCGCATCAAGAGCTCCTGCATGGTGATTGTCGAGGAGACCGACCCTGGCACATTCGACCGCGGCGCACCCACCAAGAAGATGGTCCATCAGCTCTCCTCGACACGTGATCCGGCCATGAGCCTGCGAGTTCCCGCCAGCCGGATCATCGGGGGTTACACCATCGAGGATGGAAAAATTGTCCCACGGTATACCCATGGCGAGGTCATCGAGGCGGTGTTCCGGCGGACTCGCATCGCGGTGGGCCTGATGACTGCCGCCAAACTCCTGTCTGCGGTGGAGCCGGTGATCCGTTACCAGCGTGGAAGGTTCCGTGGTGGCCAGGGGATTGAGCCGGGTTCGATCCGTTATGAGATGGGACTTCAGCAGAAAGAGGATTCCCTGCACCGGCTGGTGGACATCTGGGCGGTGGGAGAGGCAAGTGCCTCGCTGGGGTTCGAGGCCGCGCGTCTTTTTGACCGGATTGATCCGCTGGAGGCTCGCAAGGAGGCCATCTTCCAGGAACAGGGGATTAAAGGTTCCCGCGGACAGCTCAAGGCTTTCCGTAAGATCGAGAAAGACGCCCTGGAATTCATTGCATTGTCAGTTCAACCAGAGTCGCAGCGGGATGCGAAACGGTACGGGGAGCTTCTACAGGATGACCTGGTTCAATTCCTGGTACTCAATGCGCAAGGGAATGTGCTTTGTCCCGCCTGTAAACTGTGGAACACCGGTAAGGGCGCGACCA
>CAYZUX010000342.1:0-4642 GCA_964481775.1 uncultured bacterium
CAGGGGCGGTCAAGGCGTGTGGCGGAAAACTCTTTCTGGTGCCTAAGATGGAGTGGGAATCCAACTCCAAGCTGATAGAAAGGATACGGTCAACGCTGTGAGGGAGATCTCAACAGAAGACAATTTTTTCAGCACCTGGCTGCCCCGTATCATCATCGGTATCTGCGTGGTTCTTCTGATTTATTTCACCCAGAGAACCAATCGCTTCAAAGGGACTTATGATGACTCCTTTCTCGCACCGGAAAATCTGAACCTGATTCGAGGTCCCTTTGCTCAAAAAGAATATTACAAGCGTGGAGAGCTGGGTTATGTCGGAAAACCCCTTTTCGAGGACCCGGAAGAGGTCGATTCAGCGACTGAAGAAATGGCAATCCCGGCTGACTTTATGGAAACCGCTACTGGAAGCCTGGGGACAGGAACAGAATAAACCCCCTATCTCTCTCTGCTTCCAGTCACACCGGGGCAGGCAACACAAAGCAGAACATGCTTGTGTGGAGGTTCTTTAGCCATCCATCCGGTGGGGCAAGCCCCACTCTACGGGATCAAAAGGCGGAAGGTCGATTTCAAGTCCGTCATAGGCCAGTTCCACTCCCTCCGGAAGTTCAGCATTGGTTTCTTCATGTAAAAGATCGTGTGTCATGTGAATGAAATAGGTTCGACGTGGCTGGAGCCTTTCCACCACCTCCAATGCTTCTGCCAGGCAGAAATGAGTTTCATGGGGGCGTTTGCGCAAGGCATCCAGGACCAGCGTGTCCAACCCTTCCAGCAGGGGCCAGGTACTTTCGGGGATGAAACTGCAATCGGTGATGTATGCCAAATCCCCCCATCGATATCCCTGAACCGGTTGTGAACCGTGGTAGACCGGCAATACCGCCAAATCCATTGCCCCGGTTGAGAAACGTTCACTGGTGGGATGAACCCGAATGGAGAGGATTCCCCCCCCTTGTTGGACATGCGGATCGAACAGATGCGAATACACCGCATGAAGACGTTCCTTGACTTCTTCCGAACAATAAATATCAATCGGTTTATCAAGACGATACTGGACAACCCTCAGCTCATCCAGGCCAAAGAAGTGATCCACATGGGCATGAGTATAGACCACGGTGGCCACCAAGGGTGCACCGGCCATGGCCAACTGTTGACGCAGATCGATGGAGGTATCCAAGAGGGTGTATTCCCAGGCGGCGGTATCTGAGGGCCTTGTTTTCAGGAGGGCTGATACCCTGCTCCGGGTGTCGTGCGGATTGGTGGAAGTACAGACATGGCACTGGCACCCGATAACCGGAACCCCGGTGGAAGTGCCAGTGCCAAGAAACAGTAAACGATTGGATCGTTCTGCCAACGTCCTCTCGGTTCCTTCTCAGGGCGTGGTGGAAACGTTCGCTCTCATGCCGACATAGAGAGAGTCGAAAGCTCCAAGGTGATTCGGTTGCTCGCTCTCACGAAATCCCTCCTCGGGACCAAGTTGCCAGCCAAAATAGTCCGCCATGGTGAAACGGCGGGGAATTTCCGGATTATCAAGATTCACCAGCAGTGGAATCCTGGATTCCTCATATAAGACATCCGGAGGAGCGAGATCCCCTTCGGGTTTTCTGTCGCTCTTGGGAACATTCAAAATATTCTGGAGGGCATTGATATCAAAGTTCCACTCTATCACCACTGATCCATGTTTGTCCGGATCAAGAATCTCCGCGATCACATCGGTCAGGCCGGGGAAGTCACGGCACCAGGCAAAGGCTTTCTGAGCGGTCTCCTTCGGTTTCACACGCCCCTGCTCATCCATCACCACCTGGTCGCTGATCAGATAACTCGCGCCATAGTAATCGACCACCGAGTACCCACGCCCCAGCTTGTAATACAGGTCAGAGAGGGGAGTGGATTGACCTCCCATGGGTGGAAAGGGATTTCCCATTTGTCCCATTCCCATACCACCCATCATGCCCATATTCCCCATACCACCGCCCATTCCTCCCATTCCTCCCATCATACCACCGCCCATTCCGCCCATCATGCCGCCACCCATGCCGCCCATCATCCCCATATTCCCCATGCCACCGCCCATACCACCCATACTGCCCATATCCATACCACCCATTCCACCAAAGGTGGTTCCGCCTCCCATCATGCCCATACCGCCCATATCCATACCACCCATTCCACCAAAGGTGGTTCCGCCCCCCATCATACCCATACCACCACCCATTCCTCCCATGCCGCCCATCATGCCACCCATATCACCCATGCCACCCATCATCCCGCCACCCATACCACCCATACCACCCATGCCACCCATCATGCCACCGCCCATACCGCCCATCCCTCCCATCATGCCGCCTCCCATGTTGCTCATCACGTAAGCGGTCATCAGATTGGGATTTGCGGCAACGATCCGTTGGATCACCTCCAAACTGATATCGGGAACATAGATGGTGACCGGAATATTCATATAATCGCCACTCAACAGAAATGGGATCCGTCCCACCAGGTCCACGGGGCGTTGAATCTCTGATTCAATCCCGAGATAGGCATAGATCATCTGGATGGCCGACTGTTCGGGAAGATTCACAATCAGCGCCTTAACTTCCGGCGAGAGACGTCCCTCAAACAGACGGATCCGTGGATCCCACTGGCTTTGACCCGCCCCCAGAGCTCCACCACCGCCCAGTTCACCCCCCGGAAATCCACCAGTGGCCAGCCCGCCTGGTGCTCCGCCCATCGCCATGGGCCCCATCATCCCTCCGCCCATGGCTCCTCCCATTGCCATGGAACCACCACCAAGAGCACTCCCCCCAAACGGAGATGCCCCCAAACCGGTCAGGTCACCTCCTGGAGTGGATGATTCGACTCCAACCAGTGAATCGAAATCTTTCTTGATGGTCCGGTTTCCGATTGGAATGGTATTTCCCGTGGTGGCGGCATCGGCGGTGCGGGCCCGGAAGATTTGCATGATCCGAAGTATCCGGTCATAAGCGACATCGCGTACCCACTCCATCTGGCTGTAGATGGTCTGATACTTGGGGTCACGGTTGGCCGCTTCCCGGTACTTTTTCAAGGCTTCGTTGAGGTAACGCACATCGCCACGTGGAAACGCCTGGGTGTCCAGCTGGTTGTGGAGGAATTTTTCCTGATCCGAACCAGGCTCAACAGGTGTAATTGGCATCCCTATAACGCCTTCCCCAACTTCGCCAACCTGCCCCTCCAAGGGCTGGGTTTCCCCATAGGCGAAGCCTGGTCCCTCATTGGTTGGGAGGCCAGCCATGGGGCCAGGGAATCCCATGGGACCAGGAAAGCCCATGGGGGGAAAGCCGGGTTGTGCCTGCCCCTCCACCACCGGTTGTGCCTCACGCAGAGGCAGCAGCCCGGGCGGATAGGGGGTTCCCACTCCATAAAGATGCATCCATGTAAAAGCACGGTTTGCATCCAACGCGGCCTGGGAGTAATCGAAACGGCCCTTGACTTCTTCTTCATACTCAGCCTGGTTTGTGGAGCGGTAATCTCTCAAGGCCTGGTCTTCGGTTCCCTCTTCCACATCCGGAACCTCGGGACCACGAATGGTCAGAGAGTCGATCGTCAGAATTCCCTCCTGATTAGGAACAGGCTCGGCCTGTACACCCACCAGGATGTCCACACGATCAGAGTTGATAAAAGGACCCAGGCGCCCGCGTAATTCCGGCTCTCCCTCATCTTCAGTCGTCCAGAACTGGATTTGGTTGTCACCCTGACTGCGGCGAAGGGTCAGCGTGATCGAGCTTTCCACACGAATATCGAAAACCTTGTCCTGAGGTTTCGAATATTCCTCCTGTTCCCAGTTGGATTCATAGGAAACCTCAGCCGGATCGGCGGGATTTTCGGAGGGGAACTCGATGGTGGTACGGACACGTGCCTCGGTGGCGCCCCCGAATTTCCAATCATGCTCACGCACGAAGAATAAAACTTGCGCCTCCCTGAAAGTTTTGCCACGCAGGGCAATCTTGAGTTCAGCCTGGAAGGCACCCCGGATGACATCGGGGGTGATGACTTTATACCGCTTCAGGTCGGAGGGGTCATACTTGGCGGTGGCTTCACTACCGCCACTGAGACCTGAACGGCTTCCGCTGATCGCAAGAAGTCCCTCCCCCTCTTTGGCTCGAATGGGATCGTCATAGATGGTCTGTCCGGAGGTATTGGGAATCCTGGGATCCTGAGGAGATGCCTTTTCAGTGGAACTGAAATAGTCACTGCTGTAAACAAACCAGGCGGTGCTGGGTTTGCCATCATCAAATTCATCACTCCAGACGCCTTCATCGCCGGTGAATTCCTCACCTTCAAGAAGAAAGTCAGGAATGCTTTCCTGGACAGCCTCTGGTCCGGGCGGTGCTTCAGCCACAGCCCCGGTACTATCCGGATTGGCTTGTGACCAGGCCCCCTGGAAAGACATACAGACAACTGTCAACGCAACAATGGATTGTTTCCAGAACATCGCAAAGAACTCCCTTTCCACCACTCCCCACCCCAAGCCTATAGTGTGTCAAAAAACAAGCCCATCGTCAAACCAGATTGGAGTCTATCCCGACAACTCAGATTTTGGGTCGCGGAGCATGAGAGCACCAACTGCCTCGGCCACAGGAACACCCCCGAAGAGTGTCTCAGCGACCTGGGA
>CAYZUX010000343.1:0-4575 GCA_964481775.1 uncultured bacterium
ACCTCGATTACACCACCTCGATCCTGATCCTGGCCTCGCCACGATCCGGACAAGACCCGCATGAAATCCTTCGATGACAGTGGACACCTCGGCTCCTCTCAAGATCTGTTTCTTTACCAAGACCTATCTTCCGAAAGTCGGGGGAGCGGAGTGGATGGCCCACAACCTGGCGGTCGCACTCCAGAAACGGGGGCACCGGATCGTGGTTCTCGCCCCTTACCAGGTCCGTAGAGGAGAAGGCCCTCTCCCTACAGAACTCGAAGTCCGTCACTATCTCAAACCCTTCTCCAAGAAGTGGGGGACACGCATCGCCCTACCCCAACTCCTCTGGGCTCATCTGCGTCACCGCTTTGACCTCCTCCATTGCCATGCCGCCTATCCGCAGGGGTACATCGCTTGGAGCTTTCATCGCCTGACTGGCGTTCCTTACCTGATCGCCCCCTATGGCACCGAGATCGTACGGGGAGAACGGGAAAGGAATGTTGCCAAGGTGGAGGCCCGTATCCGAAGCACGGTCCCGAAGGCTGCGGCCAGCATTGCCATCAGCCGCTACATCGCCGATGAGTTGATCTCCGCCGATGCCCCCCCCGAGCGTGTGCATGTCATCCCCTGTGGAGTGGATGTGGCCAGTTATGCTCAAGCCGAACCTTACCGGCGGGCAAGGCCTTACCTGTTCATGATGGGCCGCATGCACCGTGTAAAAGGGATCGACTACCTGTTGCAAGCCTGGAAGATCATCGAGTCTCAACTTCCGGGGATCGACCTCCTGATCGCCGGTGGTGGCCCGGAGCTGGAGCGATACCGCTCTCTGGCGGGCGAGTTAGGGATCGGCGCGCGTGTTGAGTTCCTCGGTAGCGTGACTGAACAGCAGAAAGCCTCTCTTTACCGTGGAGCCTTACTTTTTACCTGTCCCTCCCACATGGAGCACTTCGGGATTGTCAACATCGAGGCATTAGCGGCGGGAGTCCCTGTGGTGAGCAGTAATGTGGGGGGTATCCCCGATATTGTCCGTCCAGGTGAGAATGGGCTGCTGGTTCCCCATGCGGACAGCGAGGCCCTTGCGGATGCGCTCCTGAGTGTGTTGGGCAATCACGGCTTCCGTGAACACCTTGCGCGGGGTGCCGAGGCCAGCCGGAACCGGTATGACTGGTCCAATGTCGCCAAGGAATACGAAAATCTTTATCGGAACGTCCTGAACCATTAGTTCCCGTCTTGTATCTAAACCCCTCTAGTCCGATACTATATCCGGTTTTTTATTGAGGTTTCCCTGTGTATGTGGCTCGATCTTACCCGCAGTCTCCATTCCGGGATGGTAGTCTGGCCAGGGGATCCCTCGCCCGAAATCATCTCTGTGTGCTCAATCGAACAGGGAGATGGGTGCAACCTCTCCCTCCTTCATATTCCCAGCCATGCGGGGACTCATCTGGATGCTCCTTACCACATGATCCAGACAGGCCGGCGGTTGGAGGAGATCAGTCTGGAACCTTTGATTGGACAGGCCCGAGTGGCCGATCTCTCTTGGAAGAGGGACCACATAGGACAGCGGGACCTGGAAGCTGTGGGAGTGGAGGGGGTGGAACGACTGTTGATCCGGACCGCCGCCAGTCAAACCGTTGAGAAGAATAACTTTGACGCGAATTATGTGGCCCTGGCGCTGGATGGAGCTGAGTATCTGGTGGAACAGGGAGTCAGACTGGTGGGCATTGACGCCCTATCCATTGGCCCCTTCGGAGAGGAAGGCACCCCAGTCCACCAGGTTCTATTAAGCCATGATGTGGTGATTATTGAAGGTCTCGACCTGAGTCAAATACACGCCGGAGATGTGGATTTCATCTGCCTCCCTCTGAAGATTCAAGGAGGCGATGGGGCCCCCTGCCGGGTGGTGGCCAGACCGATGTGAGGAGTGGGCAGCATCCATGCCGGATACATACATCAAACTGAAGGGTTACAACCCTTACCAGGAACAAGTCCAGGGCAAAGCTAACGAACCCATTACGGTGGCGGCGCTGCTGGACCGTGCCCGTAAGGAAATTGGGTTGAGTCTCAAAGCGGTTTCGCTGGGAGACATTTATGACCGCCTGGAGAACAATGCACCCCGCATCGCCATTATAAGTGGTTCCTCCGACCACCCCGCGCATGTCATGGATGATGAAGTCCGTCTGCGCTTCGCGGTTGCGATTTGGGAACAGGGAGGAGTCCCCTTTTCCTTTGGAGTCCCTGTTCTGTGTGATGGAACTGCTCAGAGTACGATTGGCATGTCTTATTCCCTCATGTCACGCAACCTGCTTTCGGATATCGTGGTCAACCAGATGGAAGCACATTCCTACCATTCAGCGATCGTCCTGTCCGGTTGTGACAAGTCTCCGTTTGGGATCCTCAACGGCCTGGCGAATCTGGATGCAGTCCGTCAGCAACGAGGTGATCAGCCGTTGCATGCCACCTTTGTCCCGGCCCATGTTTTGCGGGGCGGAACAATCCCTGAGTCGCTACGAACAGAGTTGAAGAAGATCGCTGTGGCCACACGTGCAAAAGGTTATGACCATGTAGCCCAGGATCTCGAGGAGACACTGGGGTATATCCTCCAGTGCAGCTCGAACCAGGCTTTTCAAGGTATCCTCAAGCGGACGGTCCAGCTCAATGTGATCTCCAAGGCCGATCATAAGCGGATCGAAAGGGAGTTGGCGATCAACACTTGCGATTCAAAGGGTGGGATTTGTGCCTTCTATGGTACCGGGAATACCTCGCGGATTGTGGTTTCCGCCCTTGGACTCACCCATCCCGCAGTCGAGTTGCTCACCGAGCCACCTTCCCAGACCCAGGTTAATATCGTCACCAAGGCGCTTTTCTCGCTCCTCTCGAAACCGGACTACTCGGTGTCCTCGATTGTCTCTCGCAATATCGAGAACGCCATCCGGGTTCACTCCTGTACAGGTGGTTCGACCAACCTGATGAATCATCTGGTTGCATGCATGTTATACTCCGGCTTCCGGTTTGACCTGTGGGATTACCAGCGTATCCGCAATGCCCAACCGGTTCCGGATCTCTTCGATTACTCACTCACCGAGGGACGCGACATCTTCGCCCTGGCCCAGCAGTGTTGCGAGGGCAAGATCCGTGGCACAGAGACCCTCTACAAGGCCATGATCGACAATGGGCTGCCCATCAATGTTTCTTCTCCCACTGTGACGGGAACGACATGGAAAGAGCGGCTTTCGGTGAAGAAGGGACTTGATCCGGCGGGTGTTCCCGAGAATCCTATCATCCTGTCCCATCCGCGACGGCCCATTTCAGGGATCGAGGTGCTCAGGGGGAACTTCTTTGAGTCAGCAATCCTCAAGATCAGCGGTTTCAGCGATCAGCAGATCCGTGAGTTCGATGAGAAGGTCTTCTATGTGCTCTATTTTGAAAATGAAGATGAAGCCATCAACGGTTTGACCGATGCCCACCTGGTGGATTCTCTACGTCATCAGAAATCGCTCTCCAAGGAAGCGTTACTGGCGATGATTGAAGCCAATAGTATGGAGGGTGATCCGGGTGTCAACGAAGCCTCGCTGATGAATCGCTCGAGCCTGTTTACCATGATGATCGAACGAGGACTTTTTAAGGTAGCGATTGTCATCAGCGGACAAGGTCCCGAGGCCTATGGGATGCCGGAGATGTTCACGCCGATGCACCACATCAATAGCAACAGCCAGCTCCGTAAACTGGCCATCCTGTTGTCCGATGGCCGATTTTCAGGAGTCACTTACGGAGCCGCGATCGGACACATGACACCCGAGGCGATCAAGGGGGGACACATCCTCTTTCTGAAGACCGGTGACATGGTCCGCCTCCAACTGAATGTGAAACGAGTCGAGTTACTTGATCCCAACCGGGTACGAACAGGGAAACTGGAGCCTTATTGCCGTTCCCTTGACCGCGAGAGATATGTCCTGGGGGCGCAAAGGCTGCAACGGATGGAGAAACGCCGGGAAAACCTTTCCCCCACCAACCGCCTGGAGGCAGTTACGGATGCCTCGCAGGGCGTGGTCCCGGAACGGATCGCCCGTCAGGCCACCAAGAAACATTCCTCCAAGACCACCTCTTACCGCATCCGGAATACACGGAGAGTTGCTGGTCCCGAGAAAGGACCAGAGAAGCGGGTGGCCTGAAGTGTTCCAATCTCACCGCCTGTGCCCATTGACTTCTCCACGGTCCGGGTTCACTGCCATTGAGGTCACGGTGGCACTGGTGATTGTCTCATTCCTTTCGATTTTTGCCCTCCAAGTCCTGCTCCATCTCCAGACGGTCCAGATCGAGATCCAACAGGTTGATACCGCGGTTCAGATTGCCCGGGATGTCCTGAATACCCTTAAGCATGAACAGGATTGGCAAATAGTGGCGGGTCCATTAGAAACAGTCCGTCGTTTCGACACCGATTTCTCTCCCCAACTGCTGCCACAAGGTTCATCCGGGGAAGGACTGGTCGACCTGGAGCTGACCATCCGCTGGATCGGTGCACCCGGACTGGAGCAGTTGGTTTTCAATACCACTGTTTCTGACCTGGAGGCCGGCGGATGAACGTGCAGCGTTACC
>CAYZUX010000344.1:0-4561 GCA_964481775.1 uncultured bacterium
GGCAGAGACCTTTTTGAAATGTGGGAGTGCCCGAGCTTCTTCAAACTGGACCGCCAGGAAGATCTCACCCCCCAAGCAGGCTCAAACCTCACCCCCCAACCCCCTCTCCCGCAGGAGAGGGGGAGAAAGTATGCACTCACCTTCAATGCGCTTCCGATTCCGGTGGACTGGGGACGGATGAAGGCCATGGCTGCCGTAGGGTCCTATGATGGCAAGACTTTCAAAATGGAAAAAACCACCGACCTCGATCTGTTCGGAGAGATCTGGGCGCCGCAGGCATTCCGCGATGAGAAAGGACGGATGATCCTTTTCGCTTTCGCCTGGGAAAACCGCGATGGCCGTCCGCACGGTTGGTGGGGAACCATGACCTTCCCGCGTATAGTCAGCCTGGACTCTTCAGAGCGGATCTGTTTCCGTCCTGCCGAGGAGATCAGCTTGCTGCGCGGGAAGGAGTGTATGGTTGAATCTTTTACTGTGGATGGCACATTCACTCCACTTCCAGGCAACCCAGTCCAGGGGGAGATGGCTGAAATCGTGGCCACCTTTGTCCCGGATGCATCCGGATCGTTTTCCTCAAAGAGGTTCGGAATCGTTCTGAGAAGATCTCCGGGGGGAGAAGAAGAGACACGGGTGTATTACGATCCCAAGAGTCAAAGGCTTGGTGTTGACCGGAAAAAATCAAGCCTGGCGGAGGGAGTGGGGAAAGACGAACGCGAGGGCCGTGGTCATTTCGAACTGGTTCCTGGAGAGCCGCTCAAACTCCATGTCCTCATCGACCATTCGGTGATAGATGTATTTGCCAACAACCGTGGAGCGGGAACCATCCGGATCTATCCCACCCGTCCGGATAGTGTTGGAATCGGCCTCTTCTCGGAAGGTGGGGCAGTCAATGTACAGTCCGTTCAGGCATGGCCCTTAAAGCCATAATGATTTTTCTGAGGGGGTATATCAACGATGAAGAGTAATCCAAAGCAGGTGGAACGTCTCCAGTGGTTTCATGAAGCACGGTTCGGGATGTTCATTCATTGGGGACTGTACTCGCTCGTGGGCCGTGGCGAGTGGGTGATGTATGTGGAAAGGATTCCCAAGGAGGAGTACGCCAAGCTGGCCCAGCAATTCAATCCCAAGCGATTCGATGCGGATGCCTGGGCGGGGCTTGCGGCGGAGGCAGGCATGAAGTACATGGTGATGACCACCCGTCACCACGATGGTTTCTGCCTGTTCGATAGCCAGGTTTCCGATTTCACCTCGGTGAAGACAGCAGCGAAACGAGATTTCGTGGGAGATTATGTCAAAGCTGCGCGAAAAGCGGGCATGAAAGTCGGGTTCTACTACTCCTTTTTGGATTGGCGTTTCCCCGGGTATTTCGAACCGAAAAAACTCAAGGACAACGCCGAGGCCATGGTTCAGCAGGCTCACGCACAAGTACGTGAGTTACTCACACAATATGGCAAGATCGATGTGCTCTGGTATGACGGGCATTGGCTCCCATCCGATCCCAAAGCTAATCTGGCCGAGTTCTGGCGTGCCAGAGAGATCAACCGCTGGGCACGCAAAACCCAACCGCATATCATCATCAACAACCGTTGCGGCCTGGATGAGGACCTGGATACTCCCGAACAACATGTGACCGCCTCGAAGGTGGGACGCGGATGGGAATCCTGCATGACCATTGGAGACTCCTGCGGGTGGGGATACATCCACCACAATCCTAACATGAAGACTGTTACCCAGCTACTTCAGAACCTGGTCACAGCCGCCTCGGGTGATGGCAACTATCTCCTGAACATTGGCCCAAAACCGGATGGAACAGTCCGCCAGGAAGAATCTCGCCGCCTGATCGCCATAGGACAGTGGATGAAACGTCATAGCGAGGCCATCTATGGGTGTGGTCGTTGCAGCCTGAGTGGCGGGATGTTGGGGATGTGGACCGCCAAAGGTAAAGTGGGTTATCTCCATATCCTGCGCTGGCCGGGCGAGGAAGCGGTCATCGCAGGGGTGAAGACCAAAGCCGTGTCCGCCGAATTGTTGACTACCGGAGCCAAGGTGGGAATCAGGCAGGAATACAATGGACGTCTTGTTCTGACAGGGCTTCCTAAGAATCCACCGGATCCCCATGTTTCCGTTATCAAAGTAACCTTCGAAGGGGTTCCAGAGCCAATCCCCGAAAAAGATCGCGCGGCCTGGCTGGAAGGCAAAGCCAAATGACATTGAGGACTGCTGTCTTGGCAGTGATATTCGTGTGGGCTTGCACGGTGCAGGCCCACCCGGATCCGCTTGAGAACATCAAGATCTACACCTATATCCTCTCGGTCAGTCCAGAGAATCCGGCCATCTTTCTCAATCGAGGGATCTGCTACCGGTTAGTCTCGGACTTCGACAAGGCTATTGATGATTTCAACCAGGCTGAAAAGCTGGGCCTCGTGGGACGTGGTTTGTGGATGAACCGGGCCATGTCTTATCTGCCTCTTAAAAGATACGAGGAGGCACTCGCTGATGTGTCAAAGATCATCGAGAAGAGTCCCAAGGATTCCACCAGCCGTTATTACCGGGGGGAAATCTATTTCAAACTCGGTAAATTCCACGAGGCCATCGAGGACTACACCCAGGGGCTGGCCAGTCAGAATTCCCCTTACCTGCTCTTTGTGCGGGCCGATGCCTACCGCACCATTGGTGAACTGACACGATCCCTGGAAGATTACACACAGGCGATTGCGCTGGCGGACCACATGGTGCCCTTCCGGATTGCCCGATCAAGAGTCTTGGCGGCGTTGGGTAGATATGAGGAGGCCCGGGAAGACCTCGATGATGCAGCCCGGAAACAACCTGAGCGTTACCAGATCTATATGGAACGTGCGATTCTGTCCGCTTCTCAATCACTCGAGGCCAGCCGCACTGCCGACCTGAAGCTGGCGCTGAAGTATGTCGAAGATGAACTCTTTTTCCGTCCCAATGATTCGGTGGTTTTCGGGGACAGAGCACGAGTTTATGAGCAGATGGGCGCACTGGATCAGGCGGCCGAGGATTATGATAAAGCGGTGGAATACGCCGGACCAAATGATCCACGTTTTTTACGCCTGCGGGCGGAATTCCATAAACGCCTTGAAAAGGCAGCCGAGGCAGCCGCTGACCTGACTCAGGCTGCGGAGGTGGAAAACCGTCCAATTCCCACCGCCACACCACTGCCGGGACCTACCTTGACCATGGAGGAATTGAGCCTTCAACCGACACCGAACCTGTTGCCGGAGTTGGAGAAGTGAAGTTGAAAATCAACTGGGTTCTTGAAAACTGGATGTCCATCGGGTCATCCACCTCTTAGAGAAATCCGGCCAGGTTCCATCTGAGATCGACTTTCTGCAAGCCTTCATCAGGTCCTGGTAAAAATGAAGGTTGTGGATAGTACACAACACGCTGGCGTTGATCTCACGGGCCTTGTCGAGGTGGCGAAGATACGCCAGCGAGTAGTTCCGGCAGGTGTAGCAGCCGCAGTTCTCATCGATGGGGCCTTCATCCATACGATACTGGTTGCGGCGGATATGGAGACGCCCCTTCCAGTTGAAAAGAACCCCATTCCTTCCCGCACGGGTGGGAAAGACACAATCGAACATGTCGATACCAAGGCTGATGCCCAAAAGCAGGTCCTGCGGCAGTCCCACCCCCATCAGGTAGCGGGGTTTGTCCCAGGGCATCCGTGGAGCAATCAAAGCCATGACTGCCTGCATGACTTCCTTCTCTTCCCCGACCGAAAACCCGCCCAAAGCATACCCCGGAAGATCAAAGGCTACCGTCTTTTCAAGACTGAGGAGACGCAGGTCCTCAAACATTCCTCCCTGAACAATCCCGAAAAGGTTTTGATGGGGCTTTCGGGGAGTCCTGACACATCTTTCCAACCAGCGTGCAGTGAGTTCCAGCGAAGCAAGAACCTCCTGCCGGGGCGCTTTCCCGGAGGGACATTCATCCAGGGCCATCAGGATGTCGCTACCCAAAGCCGCCTGGACCTCGATAGATCTTTCCGGGGAAAGCATATGGCTGGAGCCATCGATGTGAGACTGGAAACGAACCCCTTCCTCAGTCAGTTTCCGGAGTTTGGCCAGTGAGAAAACCTGGAACCCCCCACTGTCAGTCAGGATTGGACCATCCCAGTGCATGAAACGGTGGATTCCGCCCAGCGATTCAATGACCTCGGTACCGGGACGCAGGTACAGGTGGTAGGTGTTGGAGAGGAGGATCTCAGCGCCCAATTCCCGAAGCTGCTCCGGCAAAACTCCCTTGACTGTCCCTTGGGTACCCACCGGCATGAACGCAGGGGTGTGGAAAACTCCATGAGCGGTTTCCACCCTTCCCGAACGAGCCTGATCACAAGAGGAATGGATTTCAAAGCGGAGTGTCACAAGTTGACCAGAGAAATAGGGATTTCACTTAAGAAGGTCACTGACTGGGGTTAAAAAGATGGAGCAGGAGACGGGACTCGAACCCGCGACAACCACGTTGGCAACGTGGAGCTCTACCAACTGAGCTACTCCTGCTCAGGTCCAAACTAGCGGTGATATTATCGCAGCGG
>CAYZUX010000345.1:0-4553 GCA_964481775.1 uncultured bacterium
TTTCTTCAGTCACGCTGGCCTTGAATTATGAGGACGGTCTTTATCTTGGCAAAGGCCAATAGCATTTTGAATATTGCTTTTCGCCTGAGGCATGATATATTGAGAAAATGGAATCGTTTGTATAGGAAGATTCGAGGGATAGCATGATTTACAGGCCCTGTAGATGGATCGAGAGGAGCTCTTCACGATGGCAAAGAGCGTGGAAAATCTGCGCCAGATCCTGTTACCATTCAGTCTTTCTATAGTAATCATGTCGACAGGTATCTCATGTAATTCAAAACCAGAAGCACAAATTCAGTTATCAAAAGCAACCTTTGCGGGAGGATGCTTCTGGTGTATGGAGCCGGCCTTTGACAAACTCGAAGGAGTTATCTCAACAGTATCCGGATATACGGGTGGTACCAAAGAGAATCCGACGTACGAAGAGGTCTGTACAGGCACTACAGGGCATGCGGAAGCAATCGAAATTGACTACGATTCCTCGAAAATATCGTATGCTGATTTATTGGAAACCTTCTGGCACAACATCGACCCGACCGATCCGGGTGGACAGTTTTGTGACAAAGGCAGTCAGTATCGAACCGCTATCTTTTACCACAATGAGGAACAGAAGGCCCTGGCTGAGGCCTCCAGACAGGCTTTATTGGACAGTAAACGTTATCAGAATGTCTATACCGAAATCGTTCCCGCTACGACATTCTACCCGGCGGAAGTTTACCACCAGGGCTACTACAAGAAGAATCCGATTCCCTACAGAATATACAGAGATGCCTGTGGCAGGGACCAGAGGATCCAGGAACTCTGGAGTAGAGTCACTCCTGTGAAGACAGAATGATCACGTGTGAATCTGTCATCAGCTCATAGGAGGATTTCTCCAGAATCACCCATCCCCCGACAGGATTTGCAGGGCCTTCAGTCGGACAAGGCTTCCTTTCACCAGATCAATGCACTCTAGTGCTTCGTTGATTTGGTTGTGCAACGTTTCAGACCTCATCCCCCCCCCCCTTCTCCCATAGGGCGAAGGGGGAGCCACAAGTCCCCTCGCCCCGCGGGAGAGGGGATTTAGGGGTGAGGTTTCTGTTGCTACATCACTCCAACAAGGCACTAGACCGAACTACCATCCGGCTGTCTAATACTCTTGACAAGGGAACCCGTGAGGTCAGTAAGCCTATTTCAAGATCCGTGGCTGGAGTGCAGACTATGGACCATACCAACCGCCGTACATTCCTCAAAACTCTCACAGGAACACTGGCTTTAACCAGTCTGCAAGCACGTTCCCCACTCCATGCGCTGAGTGCCAATGAGCGTGTCATTCTCGGTGTGGTGGGCATCAATGGCCGGGGGATGCAACTTGCTCAGGAGTTTGCCCGGATGAAAGATGTTGAGGTTCGGTATTTCGCTGATCCCGACAGCCGCCTCTTCAATGACCGAAGTGTTCACATTGAATCAATCACCGGGCAGCGGCCTGCATGTATCCAGGACTACCGCCGGATCCTTGATGATCCTGAAGTAAATGGCGTTATTATCGCGACTCCTGATCACTGGCATGCTTTGGTAACAATCCATGCCTGCCAGGCTGGAAAAGATGTGTATGTTGAAAAACCTGTCTCCCACAACATCCGGGAGGGAAATAAAATGATCGAGGCTGCGCGTAAATATAACCGCGTGGTCACGGTTGGTACTCAGAATCGCAGTGCCGAGTATATCCACCATGCGCTTGATATGATCCGTTCCAGGGATTTTGGGGAGATCCACTTCATCAGGATTCTCAACAGCAAAATTCGTGGATCTATGGAACACAAAGAGGATACAAAGGCGCCAGAGGGAGTTGACTACGATCTCTGGCTGGGGCCCGCACCGCTACGTCCCTTCAATGAAAATCATTTCCATTACCGCTGGCACTGGTTCTGGAATTATGGTGGTGGCGATCTCACAAATGATGGCATCCATCAGGTCGATCTTGCACGATGGATTGCCCAGAAGACATACCCTCGTGCTGTCACTTCCAGTGGTGGAGTCCATATGCTCAATGATGACCGTGAAACACCCGATACCCAGGTTGTGACTTGGGAGTTTGACCGCCTGACCATGATGCTGGAGGAGACATTATGGACTCCCTATATGACCAAGACTCCCCTCGAACTGCGCGACAGGACTGGCCTTCCCAATTGGCCTTTCAATGGAACTCGGGTGGAGCTTTATGGATCCCGTCAATTCATGTATCTGGGTCGGATGGGGGATGGCTGGCAACTATTTGATTCCGATGGCAAAGAGGTGTCATCTGAACGGGGTCAGTACGCATCGACCAATACAGCCCACGCCCGAAATTTCATCGATTGCATCCGTTCCCGAAATCGTCCCAACGCCGATATAGATGAGGGCCACCTGTCGACTTCGTTGACTCATTACGGGAACATAGCTTATCGTCTGAGAAGACATATCCAGATTAATCCGTCAACCGGAGGCATCTCTAGTGATCCAGAGGCGGAGTCCCTTCTTGCGCGATCGTATCGTAAGGGCTATGAAATCCCTGACACCATATAAGTTAGGCGTCGAATGAAAGGATTTTGAATGATGAGGAGACGCGAATTCCTGAAAAACACAATGGCTGCCGGCAGTATCCTCTCTGGCATGACCAATCGAACCCCTTTTTTGGGGGATATTCCGAATCTGGAGAATTTCAAGTTTTCGTTATTCACGAAAGCCTGGAAAATGCAGCTTCAGGAACTGGCGGCTTTTGTCGCTGATTTGGGATTCGATGGAATTGAATTGCCGGTACGCCCAGGCTATCAGGTAGAACCTGGACGGGTTAGCCAGGATCTCCCGGTAGCAGTTAAGCTGTTAACAGAACAAGGCAAACGCATTTTCAGCATCGCTGGACCAACAGATGAGAAGACAATCGCTGCTTGTGGTGAGCAATCAATCCCTTTGATCCGGATAATGATTGAAATTCCGTCTGGGGTGAGATATCAGGTAGCCTTGGATGAGACCAGGAGGCGATTTGATTTGTTGATACCCAATCTGGAAAAGCATCGAGTGACCATAGGAATCCAGAATCACTGTGGCCGGTTTGTCAGTAACTCATCAGAGTTGATGCGGTTACTGAGTGGTTATGATGTAAGGCATTTTTGTGTAGTCTGGGATCCCGGGCATGAGGCTCTCTGTGGAACAGAACCTGATCTGGCTCTTGACATGGTCGAATCTCATCTTGGAATGGTAAACCTCAAGAATGCTGTCAAAAGACAAAAGAGGGAATCCGCACAGGGTGTCACGGAGTGGCAGACCTGGTGGACCTCTGGTAAGGAAGGCTTTGCCAACTGGCCACGAGTCGCGGAGGAGTTGAAAAAGCGCGAATGGAAAGGGATCATCTGCCTGTGTGCGGAATACAGTGAAAAGGAATTGACATCCCGTTTCATCAAGGAGGACCTCGCGTTTGCACGAACTCTTTTTTGACAGAATTAGTGATATAGTAGAAAGGATACAACTATGTTGAGGAACAGATTTTCCCGGGTGAGTCTCTTTATTCCCATCCTGTTCCTGACGATAACTGGTTACTCCCAGGATTCAGGTGTGATGGGCCGTCCTGTACGGATTGTCAGCATCGGATTTCCAGAAGCCTCGCGTACACTGGAAGAGGTCTGTACACTGGTGGCACGCGAATCGAAGAATGGATGCGACCTTGTGATTTTGCCAGAAACGTGGACAGGCCATAAACTGCCTCCTGAAACGCTGGAGGGTCCAACAATCGTTGCTCTGGAAGCGGTTGCACGCGAGCATAATACTTACATCGTTTGTCCTATTGACCGAATGGATGGTTCGCGCCGCTTGAACTCTGCCATTCTAATCGATCGACAGGGAGCCGTTGTGGGAGTGTATGACAAGGTATTTCCATATTGGTCTGAGTATGACCTCAAGCCCTCGGTGGAACCCGGCGTTTCTGTACCGGTTTTTACAACCGATTTTGGAAAAGTTGGCTTGGCCATCTGTTTTGATGTCAACTTCCCCGAGGTATGGCAGGCACTCGCGGACCAAGGAGCTGAACTGGTCGTATGGCCGAGTGCTTATTCCGCCGGAATGTCACTGCAAGCCCATGCGATCAATCACCATTACTACATTGTAACCGCGACGAATCTACGGGACTGTCTGGTTTATGACATTACGGGAGAGAACATGCTGACCGAAAACAGTCAGGATGTCCATATCAGCCGGATCACTCTTGATCTGGATCGTGGTATCTACCATGAGAATTTCAACACAGAACCTCTTGCCAGATTGCTTAAGGAACACCCGCAAGAGATTGAACAGGAAAAATGGCTGACCAAAGAACAATGGTTTGTGCTTAGAACCCGTCGTCCCGGAGTCAGCGCAAGAGCACTCGCAAAGGAATACGGATTGGAAGAGCTAAGGGATTACATCAATCGAAGCCGCAAGGAAATCGGCGAGAAGCGTGGTTGGTCTTTTGGGAAACGGAACCTGATAGGTGTCTGCAGGTAGTTCAATGAAAGCGGTATTTACGCTTTTCTGTTTGACTCTTTCCGTAAGCTCGAGTAGCC
>CAYZUX010000346.1:0-4518 GCA_964481775.1 uncultured bacterium
ACGATTTCCGAGGAAATTTGCTTGTCTCGTCATTCCCGCGAAAGCGGGAATCCACAACCTCCTTACAAGAACGAGTTTTTTTACAAGCTGCCAGAGGAGAGCAAGGCATGAAATTCAACGACCAGCGGCGGGAAGTCATTGCGGCCTATCTCTTTCTGACCCCCAATTTGGGGGGATTTCTCCTGTTTACTTTTTTCCCTGTTCTTGGCTCGCTGTTTTTGGCTTTCACGGATTGGAATATCTTCACCCCACCGCGTTTCATTGGTTTCGCTCACTTTGAGAAGATGTTCTCCGAGCCAGATTTCTGGAAATACTTCTGGAACACGCTGGTTCTGATGGGTGGGATTCCAGTCAGTATCGCCTGTTCGCTGGGACTGGCGCTCCTGATGAAAGACCGTCTGCCCGGCATCGCCCTTTTCCGAACGCTGTTCTTTCTGCCCACCATCTCATCGGGTGTGGCCCTCTATATCCTTTGGCGCTGGATCTACAACCCGGATTTCGGGCTGATGAATCAGATCATCCTGGCGGGTTGGGATGGTCTCGCTTTCCTCCTTCATCCTGTGGGTATCCAGCTGGGGGATATTCATCCACCCACCTGGCTCTCCTCGGAGACATGGGCCAAGCCCGCCCTGATTATCATGGGCATCTGGATCGCGGCGGGAGGACCGAACATGGTGTTGTATGTCGCTGGTCTTCAACAGATCCCGCCTGAGCTCCTGGAGGCAGCCAGTATCGATGGGGCAGGGAAATGGACCACCTTCCGCTGGATCACCTGGCCGATGCTTGCTCCTACCACATTTTTCATTGTGGTGATGAGTGTCATCGGTGGTCTGCAAGGAGGCTTCGAACAAGTCTATGTGATGACGGCCGGTGGGCCGGGGGGGGCGACCACTACCCTTTCCTACTACATTTATGACAAAGGTTTCGAGTGGTTCGAGATGGGCTATGCCTCAGCGGTGGCCTGGTTCCTGTTCTTCCTGGTGTTCCTGGTGACCCTGCTGCAATGGAAATATGGACGTGGTTCGGAAACCTACATCTCATAAACGATGATGAAAAAAGCACTTTCACTACTCATACGCTATTTCTTTCTCGGCGCGGTTGGGTTGACCATGGCGTTCCCTTTCCTGTGGATGCTATCGACTTCGATCAAGCCGGAGCATGAGGTTTTTACTTCTGGCCTCTCGCTCATCCCCCGCACAGTGCGCTTTGACAATTACCATGAGATGACACACCAGATCCCCTTTGGTGGTTATTACATGAACAGCGTCATTGTTTCCGTCGCGGTCACCTTCGGCCAGGTGCTTACCAGCGCGATGGCCGCCTTCGCCTTCGCACGTCTGCGGTTCCCTGGGCGCGACCGGATCTTCCTCTGTTATCTCGGAACCCTGATGGTTCCCAGCGCGGTGTTGATGATCCCCAATTTCATGCTGCTCGCCGAGCTACGCCTGGTGGACACTTACGCGGGCCTGATTATCCCATCGATGTTCTCTGCTTATGGAACCTTCCTGTTGCGTCAATTCTTCCTGACCATCCCCAGAGACCTGGAGGATGCCGCACGGATTGATGGGTGCGGTTATTGGGGAATCTTTCAGAACATCGCTCTCCCGCTCTCCTTGCCGGGAATCGCGACACTGGCGATCTTCACTTTCCTTGGAAGCTGGCAGAGTTTCTTCTGGCCGCTGATTATCACCTACAGCGAGGAGCTCAAGACCTTACCGGTTGGTCTCTCCTTCTTCAACAGACTTTATGGAACCCGCTATACGCTTCTCATGGCCGGATCCACCATGATGCTGATCCCGATTGTGGTGGTTTTCCTGGCGGGGCAGAAGTATTTCATTTCAGGGATTCGTCTGGGAGCATTGAAGGGGTGATGGGAGTTGGGTTTGTGGTTCCGGAACCGACGGAGCGGGTCCCTCCATGGAGGGACGCATTCCATTGCGTCCCGGTACCATTGCGTCAACGTGGCCACTCACTACCTTGAATCGTGGAAAAACAACGGAAATCCAGGAACCTCGTGGAAATCTCCCCCATGATGTTTTCCAAGCCTCTCCACATCTTCCACATTCTCCACGATTCAACAGAAACATGCCCACGGCGATTAAAATCGCCACTCCGCTATTCCTCCACCTCCCCGGTGGGGCAAGCCACCACCCTACAACGCCCGCAACCCAAATCCTCCTCCCACCTCGATCACCTGTCCGGTCGAGAAATCCAAGTCTCCCCGTGCGATGGAAACCACCACCCGTGCTACATCCTCCGGAGTTCCCCAACGGCGTTGTGGCACCAGCCCATCCGCGATGAGTGGATCATACTTCGCCTTCACCTTCTCGGTCATGTCGGTGGCGATGATGCCGGGACGGATCTCGAAGACCGGGATGCCCTCACCGGCAAGACGTACCGCGAAGAGCTGCGCGGTCATCGATAGCCCCGCCTTTGAGATGCAGTATTCGCCACGGTTCACCGAGGCCACCGAGGCGCTGATCGAGGAAACGAAAATGATCCTTGGTCTGGCTTCAGGATCTCGTTTCCTTAAATGAATCATTTCCCGCGCCACCATCTGGCCCAGGAAATAGGGACCCTTGAGGTTGGTGCCCAGAACCTCATCGAAACTTTCCTCGGAGGTCTCCAGAAGGTCCTTCCTCACCTTCGGTGCGATGCCGGCATTACTGACAAACAGGTCCAAACGTCCAAAGCGGTCCATGACCGCTTTCACAATTCTCTCACGGTCTGCGTGGAGCCCTACATCCCCCTGGATGTGTAGACACACTTGTTTCTGGTGAGAAACCTTCGCGGCCACCTCGCGAGCGGCCTCTTCATTGCGTGCATAATTCAGGGCAATGTCATAACCAGCTCCGGCCAGTCCGAGAACGATTCCGCGTCCAATGCCACGGCTCCCTCCGGTGACTAAGGCTACAGGTGTTGTATAAGGCATAACAGTTTCCCTTTTTCATCCACTCTTATGAACTGGTTCAGGCCCTTGTAAAGAGCCGGTGAGAAGAAGGACAATCGCTCCTTTGAATCTTCTGTTCAGTTTCGGGAGGATATTATGCTTTCCTCACTCCTTGGTGTCATCGTTCTCGCGTCGGTTGAGCTTCCCATGGGGGCAGCGCCTGAGCCAGTCCTTTTCCCGCATTTTCCGGACAGGCTTCATGCCTGTGTCTGGAAGAACTGGGAGCTGGTCCCTCTTGAGAAACTCGCTGCGGTGGTAGGGGCCACCACCAAGGAGATCCGTGCTGTCGGGAAAGCCATGGGATTGAGCGATCCCCCTCCGGTGAGTCAAGACCAGTGGAACCGCTCCTATATCACCATCATTCGACGGAACTGGCACTTGCTCCCGTATGACCAGCTCCTGCAACTACTCGGTTGGACACCTGAACAGCTCGCTTTCACTCTGCGCGAAGATGACTTTCTGTATGCCAAGTTGGGAAGCCTTAAGCCAAAATGTGAGCCCATCCGTTATGCTCAACCGGATAACCTGGCTCAAAGGTGGGAACAGGATATCGCCCGTGTGATCCGCGAGGATTTCCCGGATGGTTTATCAGGCCAATATGAGGAACCACCTTTTGATTTTGTCAGGCAACTCTCAACGCCCATTCAAGAAGCACAACCAGAAGCCAAAAAAGCGGTCTTTCATCCACGTTTCTGTTCCTCCTACTTCGCGTTGTATGGAGATCCACTCCTGGATGAAGGCGAAGGGCCCTATCCCGATGGTTACCTGGCGCGTCTGGCTGCCACCGGGGTGGATGGAGTCTGGTTGCAAGCCGTGCTCTACAAACTCGCCCCATTTCCCTGGGATTCGACGCTGAGTCAAGGTTTTGAGAAACGTCTGGAAACACTTCGTGATTTGGTGTCAAGAGCAAAAAAGTTTGGTATCGGGGTCTACCTCTACCTCAATGAACCGCGCGCGATGCCAGTGGCTTTCTACCAGGTCCATCCCGAGCTGAAAGGGGTGACAGAGGGTGATTATGCCGCACTGTGTACCAGTGCCCCTGCGGTGAGAGATTACCTGCGCGCTTCTGTCGCTCATATCTGCAAGGAGGTTCCCGGATTGGCGGGCTTCTTCACGATCTCTGGCTCTGAGAATCTGACCAACTGCTGGAGTCATTACCAGGGGGCCGCTTGTCTGTTGTGTTCGAAACGCACTCCTGCCGAGGTGATCGGAGAGCTCCACCAGACCTTCATGGAAGGGATCCGTGCGGCCAGCAGCTCTGCCGAGCTGATCGCCTGGGATTGGGGCTGGCAGGATGAATGGGCGGAGGGGCTGATTCAAAGACTCCCGGATGGAACCAGCTTGCAGAGTGTCAGCGAGTGGTCCATCCCCATCAATCGGGGTGGTGTTGCCACCTCGATCGGGGAGTACTCTCTCTCGGTGATCGGACCGGGACCGCGTGCCACACGGAACTGGGGACTGGCGAAAGCGCGTGGCCTGAGGACCAATGCCAAGATCCAGGCTGGGACCACCTGGGAACTGGGTGCGGTTCCCTATATTCCTGTGCTTTACAACATCGCCAACCATGT
>CAYZUX010000347.1:0-4510 GCA_964481775.1 uncultured bacterium
CAAGCTGGCCATGCAATGCCGATTCATGGGACCGGGTAACACCTTCTGTGCGTTGGCACCTGGTGCGGCGGAACCGCTCCAGAGCGCTCTGAAATTTTACCGTGAGGATTTTGAACGGCACATCGTGGATAAACGGTGTCCCTGGAGACAGTAGATTCATGCCAACAGTCTGGATTGATGATTCCCCATATGAGGTTGAGGCGGGCCAGAACCTGCTTCATGCCTGCCTGTCACTGGGCCTCGATATCCCTTATTTCTGCTGGCATCCAGCGCTGGGCTCTGTCGGAGCATGCCGTCAATGTGCTGTGAAACAGTACCGTGATGAACATGACAAGGTTGGACGGATTGTCATGGCCTGCATGACTCCTGTCGCGGAAGGTCTCAGGTTTTCCATCAAGGACCGGGATTCCAGGGAATTCCGCGCCATGGTCATCGAAGCCCTGATGACCAACCATCCGCATGACTGCCCGATCTGTGATGAGGGCGGAGAGTGCCACCTGCAAGACATGACCGTAATGAGCGGTCACAACTACCGCGATTATCGTTTCAAAAAGCGGACCTTTACCAATCAATATCTTGGCCCCTTCATCAATCACGAGATGAACCGCTGCATCACCTGTTACCGGTGTGTACGGTTCTACCGGGATTATGCCGATGGAGATGACCTTAATGCCTTCGCCTCCAAGAACCATGTCTATTTCGGCAGGGCTGAGGATGGAGTTCTGGAGAATGAGTTCAGCGGGAACCTGGTGGAGGTATGTCCAACAGGCGTCTTTACCGACAAGACACTCAAACAGCATTACACCCGCAAGTGGGACCTCCAAACCGCACCTTCAATCTGCGTGCATTGCTCTTTGGGATGCAACACCATCCCAGGCGAACGTTATGGCGAACTCAGGCGGATCCTGAACCGCTACAACGGCGCGGTGAATGGTTATTTCCTGTGTGATCGTGGCCGCTTTGGATATGACTTCGTCAATGGTGACAGGCGTGTCCGCGAACCACTGATGCGAGCGGAGAGGCAATCTGGACTGACGGCCGTATCCAAGGAAGAAGTTCTCACGAAATTGAACGGTCTGCTCAAAGGAAAAGTGATTGGGATCGGGTCTCCACGTGCGAGCGTCGAAAGTAATTTCGCGCTGCGTACCTTGGTGGGACCAGAGCGCTTTTACAGCGGAGTCTCCCGCCAGGAATCTCAGCTGGTTTCCTTGTGTCTGGAAATTATGCGAAATGGACCTGTGCCAGCGTTTTCAATGCGTGAGGCAAGTGAGGCGGATGCTGTTTTTATCCTTGGCGAGGATGTCACCATGACCTCTCCCCGCCTGGCCCTGTCCTTAAGACAGGCCTCACGCCGTGTCTGCATCGACAAGGCTGGCAAGGCGAACATTCCGGAGTGGCATGATGCCGCGATCCGGGAACTGGCCCAGGAGGAACGCGGTCCCTTTTTCATTGCTTCGAATACATCAACACGTCTTGATGACATCGCCACCAGGACCTGCCATGCGGCCCCTGAAGATATTGCGCGTCTGGGGTATGCGGTTGCCCACCTGATCGATTCCTCTGCCCCTGCCGTGACTGGTCTTGCTCCGGAGTCATCCGCTCTGGCTGCGGAGATTGCAACGGCACTCAGGTCAGCACGCAAGGCTGTGATCGTCTCTGGTACAGGAACCGGCAGCAAGGATGTTCTCAAAGCCGCCGCGAATGTGGCTTGGGCATTGAACGCTTCTGGCCATACTGCCGGCCTTTCCCTTGTGGTTCCGGAATGCAACAGCCTGGGTCTGGGGATGATGGAAGCACCCCCTCTGGAGGATGCTTTCCAGGCAGTCAAGGACAACCAGGCCGAGACAGTCATCATCCTTGAAAATGACCTCTTCCGCCGGGTTCAAGGGGATGTTGTAGAGGGATTTTTGAGTGCCGCCAGGAACGTGGTTGTCATGGATCACACCCTGACCACCCTGGCATCTAAAGCCGATGTGGTTCTTCCAGCGGGAACCTTCGCTGAAGCGGATGGAACGTTCGTGAATAATGAGGCGCGCGCACAACGCTTCTTCCAGGTCTTTGTTCCAAAGAGCGAGATTCAGGAATCCTGGCGCTGGATGATCGATCTGGGCGTTACGGCTGGATTATCGGGGGCAGGGAACTGGGCTGATCTCGACGATGTCATTAATGCCCTTGCTGAAACATTGCCGCATCTGGCAGGGATACGAGAAGCAGCTCCTCAAGCCGAGTTCCGGATGCGGGGAATGAGAATCGCCAGACAACCGCACCGTTACAGCGGACGTACTGCGATGGTCGCCAATGTGACTATCCATGAACCCAAACCACCGGAGGACATCGATTCACCTCTGTCCTTCTCGATGGAAGGATATCGGGATCAGGTTCCCTCAGCACTGACCCCACGCTTCTGGGCGCCGGGGTGGAACTCCGCAAACTCTCTCACCAAATTCCAGGAAGAGGTGGGCGGGCCGCTTTCAGGCGGCGATCCGGGAGTACGCATGATTGAACCTGTGGAGAGGCCCGGTGTCTATTTCACAGACATCCCGGCCGCTTTTCAGCCCAAGGCAGACAAAGTCCTTCTAGTTCCGCTTTATCATATCTTTGGTTCGGAGGAGTTGAGTGTTCTCTCCGAGGCGGTTGAACAACGCTGTCCCAAGCCTTATGTGGCATTGAATACGTTGAATGCCCAGGCAGCGGGTATGAGTGAGGGGGATGAGGCCTTGGTACAGATCAATGGATGGAAAGTGACACTTCCGGTACGGGTGGATGCTCTGCTTACCGAGGGGATTGCAGGTCTGCCGGTGGGATTGTCGACTCTGCCCGCGATGCCATCGCTTCCGGCGGAAGGTGTCATCACACGGAGGAAGCCCGCATGAGTGACATCCTTTTTCCTCTCGTCCTCATCGGTGTGGTGCTTGGTGGGATTTTAACCGTGGCCGCAAACCTGATCTGGCTGGAAAGACGTCTCCTGGCTCTTTTCCAGGACCGTTATGGCCCCAACCGGGTTGGTCCCTTTGGGTTTTTTCAGACCATCGCCGATGCCATCAAGATGTTTCTCAAGGAGGACTGGATTCCTCCCTTTGCGGACAAGGCGGTCTTTGTTCTTGCCCCCTGCATCATTAACCTGACCGCGCTGTTGTCGTTTGCGGTCATTCCATTTGCGCCTGGAGTCCAGATCGTCGATCTCAGTGTGGGATTACTTTTCCTCCTGGCGATGTCCTCGCTCGGTGTCTATAGCGTGACCCTGGCGGGATGGGCCTCGAACAACAAATACGCCCTCCTGGGTGGAATGCGTGCCTCGGCCCAGATGTTGGCCTATGAGGTTTTTATGGGACTTTCCATCATGGGAGTGGTCCTCATGGCGGGTTCCCTGAACCTTCGCGAAATTGTGGAAGCCCAACAGGGCCTCTGGTTCTGTATTCCACAGTGTCTGGGAATGGTTCTCTTTTTTATTGCGGGCATTGCCGAGACTCACCGCCTGCCCTTTGATCTTCCGGAAGCCGAGGCGGAGCTCATTGCTGGCTTCCATGCCGAGTATTCGAGCATGAAATTCGGTATGTTCTTCATCGGCGAGTATATTGGAATCACTTTGATATCCTGTCTGACCGTGCTTCTGTACTTTGGTGGTTGGGCGGGACCGCTCTTCGGAGCTTCCGGTTGGATTGTGCCCTTTATTCAGTTTGGCTGGTTCGCCTTCAAGGTGTTTCTGATTTTGTGTTTTTTTATTCTCTTGAGGGCCTCGACACCGAGACCCCGGTATGATCAGTTGATTGAATTCGGATGGAAAATCATGCTGCCGCTGGCCCTGCTCAACCTGTTGGTGACAGGGGCGGTGTTGTTGGCACTGGAGTAGAAAGGGAAAGACCGATGCTGAGCATGCTTCGGAGTATCTGGCTGGTTTTCCTGCACGCTTTCGCCAAGCGTGAAACCATCCAGTATCCCGACGAAATGCCCTATAACCCACCCAGATGGCGCGGGAGAATTGTGCTCACACGCGATCCGGATGGAGAGGAACGTTGCGTGGCCTGTAACCTCTGTGCGGTGGCCTGCCCGGTCTCCTGCATCTCCCTGCAGGCCACTGAGGAGGAGGATGGACGGCGCTATCCCCGGTTCTTCCGCATTAACTTCTCACGCTGTATCTTTTGTGGATACTGCGAAGAGGCCTGTCCGACCTATGCGATCCAGCTCACTCCCGATTTCGAAATGGGGGAATACTTCCGGACCAATCTGGTGTATGAAAAGGAAGACCTGCTGATCAGCGGGCCTGGAAAGTATCCGGGTTACAATTTTTACCGGGTTGCGGGCCTGGCCATTAAAGGAAAGGGCAAAGGCGAGGGAGAATGTGAGGAAAAACCTGTGGACATCCACAGCCTGATGCCCTGAGACACGCGATGACGACACTCTTTTACCTTGCTTCCGCTATTGCCGTGTTTGCCACCGCCCGGGTCATTACCCACAAAGATCCGATGCATGCGCTTCTGTATTTCGTGGTCTCTCTCGTCTCCCTTGCTGT
>CAYZUX010000348.1:0-4461 GCA_964481775.1 uncultured bacterium
CATCAATCAGGTCTCTGCGGCCGGCGATATCTTTCGCTGTAAGATGAGTTTCCTGGAGTACTTGACGCGCGACCGAACATTGGCATTCCCAGATTTCGAGCGGGTCATGTTCCACCCAACCGGGCTGGGGGAAGATCTGCCGGAAATCTTTCTGAGCGCTGCCTACAATCCGGCCAGCCTGATCAAAGAGGATGGCACGGGCACTGGTGGTTCCCTCATCAAGGGCGAGGATGTAGGGCATAGGCACCTCCTGGAGAGAAGTTTGTGAGCCGACAGGACGAACCAACCCTTATCATAGACTGGAAGGCCCGTTCTTGGGGATCTCATTAAACCGGTTCCAGTTTCGCATACTTCTGAATCACTGTTTTTCTTCCCACAATCCTGAAGTCCACAGTCACCCGCCACATGGGATCCTCCCCTTCCACAGATTGCACCTTGCCGATACCAAAGGTTTTGTGGCGTACCACACAGCCTTGCTGAAGGAAATCCGGAGGCTTGGTTTTTGTTTTTGGAGTGACTGAGGATGCAGGAGTGACAGGCCTGGTCTCAGATTGATGTGGCTCTGGTTTCCGGTATTCCTGATACCTTCGAAAATTGCGTCCCGTCCTGCTCCTTCCAGGATAAGGGGTATCAAAAAGGTCCTGTTGAGAAGACCTCGGAGTGCGTATCACACCGACGTTCTCCACCAGTTGCGGTGGAATCTCATCCAGAAAACGTGAACGGGGGTTGGAACTGGTGGTTCCCATCATGGAACGCTGGTAGGCATGGCTGAGGACGAGATGATCTTTTGCACGGGTGATGCCGACATAACAGAGACGGCGTTCCTCCTCAAGCTCTTCATTCGAATTCATCGATTGCACATGAGGGAGGACACCCTCCTCAACACCCGTGATGAAAACCCGTGAGAACTCCAATCCCTTGGCGGAGTGAAGGGTCATCAGGGAGACTGCATCCAGCACAGCCTCCTCTCCCTCCAGATCACTTTGGAGAGTCACTTTTTCAAGGAACAACTCCAGTTTTTGAGCCCGGGTCATAGGAGCACCTGATTCATGGTTTTCCCAGGGACGCACCTCTTCAAAGGTGAGGCTCATCTCAGAGGCTTGGAGTGCGGTGACCAGCTCCAAGACATTTTCCCGGCGGGCCTCCGCCTTGGCAGGCTCATCCTTTTCAAGGAAATCCAGGTACTCCGTTTCCTCGATGATGCATTGAAGGGTCCTTGCCAGAGAGAGTTCCTCCAAACGGGCCGCCCAACGATTCAACAGGAGGCACAATCCCTGGAGCTTCTGCGCCCCACCTGAGCCGATCTCCTCCCAGCTCCCGGCCCGTTTGGCGGTTTCAAAGAGGCTCAGGTGAAGGCTTCCCGCCTTGGCCTGCAGCTGGCGGAGAGTCGTCTGCCCGATGCCCCGTCTTGGGACATTCACGATTCTCAGGAAGGCTATGTCATCATGCGGTACAATCAAAAGGCGCAAGTAGGCCAGCAGGGTTTTGATCTCTTTACGCTGATAGAACGCCAATCCACCCACAATCCGGTAAGGGATCTGCGCACGCAGGAAAGCCTCCTCGAGAACACGCGACTGGGCATTGGTCCGATAAAGGATGCCGATTTCACGAGGAAGCACGCCATCTCGAAGAGCGGCACTGACAAGACCGGCGACCTGGATGGCCTCATCCTCCTCGTTCTCTGCGGCCAGCAGCCAGACAGGTTGTCCCTCCTCGCGGTCGGTGGTGAGGTCTTTATGGTGACGTTCACGATTATGGGTGATAACTGACTGCGCGGCCTGGACAATCCGGGTGGTGGAACGGTAATTCTGGCCCAGGCGGATGATCTTGAGTTTGGGATAGACTTCGGGAAGTTTCAGGATGTTCTGGAACTTGGCTCCGCGCCAGCGGTAGATCGACTGGTCATCATCACCGACAACACAGAGGTTCTCCTGCGGGCTGGCCAGAAGGCGTGTCAGGCGGTCCTGAGGTTCATTGGTATCCTGGTATTCATCCACGATGACATGCTCAAACTGCCGCTGGTAGATCTCACGGACATCCTCATGCTCCTCGAGCAACCGGTTAGTCAGGACCAGCAGGTCATCGAAGTCCATGGCTCCGACCTGTTTTAATGCTTCCCCATATTTGGCATAGACCTCCGAGAGTTGGACATCATCCACCTTCCGGTTTTGCGAAGCCACCTGGTCAGGAGTCATCAAGTGGTTCTTGGCAAACGAAATCCGGTGCAAGGTCCTGGAAGGATTCCATTTTTCAAGATCCCAATTCATCCCACGGATCACTTGTTTCAATATGTCTTTCTGCTCATCACTATCATAAATGGTGAAGTCCCTGGGATAGCCGAGGTGATCGGCATGACGGCGCAGGATCCGCGCGCACATGGCATGGAAGGTTCCAATCCACAGACCACGCCCCTTTTCCCCGGTCATTGTGACAATGCGTTCAGCCATTTCCCGGGCGGCTTTGTTGGTGAAAGTGACCGCCAGAATCCTTCCCGGAAAAACCCCCTTTTCAAGGATGAGGCGTGCAATCCTGAAGGTCACGACACGGGTCTTTCCACTACCCGCACCGGCCAGAACCAGCAGCGGACTGCCTTCATGACAAACAGCTTCTTTTTGAGGAGCATTTAACTCTTCAAGGGGGATTCGGGAAATCATAGCTGGAATATAGGGGCCCCCGGTCCTGATTACCAGCAAGGGACTTCAAGCGCGATCATGTCATGGTTAACCTTCCGGGCATGACAGACCTTCGTTTTGAAAAAGACCGTTACCTGGTGATCAAAAGGGCCTATGCCGAAAAGATGCTCACACCCTCCGCACTGGCCGAACTGGAGAAAGCCATCGAAACGCTGAATCACACATATTTTGTGGTGAATCTGGATGAAGCCGAGGGGCGTACCGCCATGGAGACCTACTTTGAAAAGCGGTACCGGGAGACACCTGACCGTTGCCCGGAATGTGGCAGTATCCTCGCTCATCGGGGAGGATGTGTGGAGTGTCCCAATCCGGGATGTGGATGGGCCGCATGTATCTGATCTTGCAGTCTCTCGCCAACCCCTCTTTCGGGACATACCTGTCCCATAATATGCGCCATAACTGTCCCATTTGGAACTGAGGTGCTACAGGCTGTAACAATCTGTTTTTCAAGGATTTCGGCCCATTCTACTGGTGAAACAGACTCACATCTGGATTGGAAAGCCTTTTCCTCAAGCCATTTTCACTATAAAAACCATATTTAGAGCATTGGCACGTTCTCTGCGTTTCATTGGCCTGTCCCCAAAGACCTGACTCAAGAATGACAAGGTGGTGGGAGACGCGAGTGAACGAGTTCGACTAACCGGTGATGGCCGGAGGTAGAACAGAAAATCCGAAGAGGAGGACAGAGAGATGATGCACATTATGGACAGGAAGCGTGGTTTTACATTGGTGGAGATCATGATCGTGTTGGCGATCATCGGTTTGATCGTGTCGATCGCAGTTCCGGCTTTCTTGAAAAACCGCCGGGATGCCCAGGGTAGCGCCTGCAATGGCCAGTTGGATTCGATCTTCTCAGCCAAAGAGCAAGTGGCCTTCAAGAAGAATGTCCGTATCAATGGCCCCATTATCCCGTTCGATGCCAATGAGATTGACAGCTATCTGCGTGGCACTTCAGTCAATGACCCCTGCCCGGGTGGTGGAACCTACACTGTAGGCGACATCAATGATGCCAATGGCCAGGTGATTATCCCGGTTTGCAGCCAGGCCGCCGAGGATGGTGGTGGCGGAGTCACTTTCGAGCAGCAGGGTCTCCACATTCACCGTCGCAGTTACGAGCAGGATGCCTCTGGCAATTATGCTCAGAATCCCAACTACACCTTCGCGAGCTAACCTGCACCCATGTACCACCTCTAGGTCCAAGGGGTGGCATCGAAAGATGCCACCCCTTCGTACTTTTTGCACGAGCATCTGGTAACTATCGAAGCATTCAGAAGTGTGATCACCTCATGGATTCCCGCTTTCAGCAGTAGACCAATTCCCAACCCTCAAGAAAGACCAGGCGATTAAAATCGCCACTCCAATCTTTAGATTTTTAGTCCAGAAGAACGGGGACGCTACTGGCATAAATGCTGCAAGCATAAATATATCCCCCAAGCAGACACCCAGTGATCTTAGGGGAGCCTGTAAAAAAAACGCCCATTAACGTGTGTTTGCAAGGAGAGAGAACCATCATGACGATTCAAGGCAAAAAAGGATTCACACTGGTTGAGATCATGATCGTGCTCGCGATCATTGGCCTCATAGTCTCAATCGCTGTCCCCGCATTTCTGAAAAACCGGAGAGATGCCCAGGGATCGGCCTGCAACGGCCAACTGGACTCGATCTACGCCGCCAAGGAACAGATTGCCTGGAAAAAGAACGCTCACTTGAATGGACCCGTCATCCCCTTTGTGGAAGAAGAGGTCAACAGTTACTTGCGCGGAACCAA
>CAYZUX010000349.1:0-4435 GCA_964481775.1 uncultured bacterium
CGTGGAGCCTTGAATATCGGGCTCTTCGCCAAGGGCCTCGATCTGCTTCCCGATTTTGGTTACCCCCCGGTTGGTTATGGCGGTTGGAGTTCACCAAAAGCACTTTGGTACACCAGGACCGCGGCTCACAATACAGTGGTAATCGATGGAAAGGACCTGAAGACGGGAAAGGGAAAGGCCACTCTCTGGGCATCCGGTAAGGGTTTCCACATGGTTGAGGTGGAG
The DNA here is from genome assembly GCA_964481775.1 of uncultured bacterium. Taxonomy (GTDB): domain Bacteria; phylum Hinthialibacterota; class Hinthialibacteria; order OLB16; family OLB16; genus OLB16. The sequence goes on from CAYZUX010000349.1 coordinate 226, forward strand.
GCAGCAAACCTGGCTTCCGCCAGTGAATACACCCGATCTGTGGTCATGGTGGACATCGATGACAAGGACTCCTATGTGATCGACCTGTTCCGTGTGAAAGGGGGTAAGGATCACGCCAAGTTCCTGACAGCCTTTTTCGGGAAGGCGGAGATAGAGGGGCTGACCTTCTCCGCCACCACTGAATATGGATTCGACACGCAAACCCGTGCCTTCCGGACTGACTCCCAGGCCAAACCAGGTTGGTACGTTGACTGGACTATCGAGGACCGTTACCAGCAGGCCACTCCAGGCGGCCCGGCCCATCTCAGGTACACCGACCTCACCTATGGAGCCATGGGGGCCTTGGGAGAGTGCTGGATCACAGGCGGTCAGTTCAGTGGCGATGAAGAATGGGTACCGCGTGTCATGACGCGCAGGCTTTCCGGATCAGCTCCCCTGAAAAGTTGTTTTGTGTCTTTGCTGGAACCCTATACCGGTGAGGGCCGGATCCAGTCGGTGAGACGTCTCAGACTCAAATGCGATGGACAACTGATGCCTGAAGATGACGGCGTGGGGTTGGAAGTCGTTCTCCGCGGGGGAGTGACCCATTTATATGCCCAAGTGCCGGAAGGAATCCTGCCAGAGAGTGAGTCAGCCTTCGAGATCGATGGAACAGGCGTTTCCTTCCGGGGGAGGGCTGTGTTCTTGGATATCCAAGGGGGACTGAACTGCCGAACAGTCCTTTGCAAGGGGACAGAGCTTTGTGCGGGCAGTTGGCTGATTCGTGACAAACAGGCACAGGATATCATCGAGGTGGAGTTCCAGAACGGCGAACCTCGAGTCGTTACCGGAAGAGAACAGGATATCGAAATCAAAGGGGGAACCATGTGTTCGAAAGCATATAACGGGAGGACTGAGGAATTACGCCCGCAATTTCATTTCACCGCTCCCACCAACTGGTTGAATGATCCCAATGGGCTGGTCTACTACAAGGGGGAGTATCACCTCTTCTATCAACACAATCCATTCGGGATCAACTGGGGGAACATGCATTGGGGACATGCAGTCAGCCCTGACTTGGTCCACTGGAGTGATCTCCCAATCGCTCTTGCTCCCGATGAGGATGGCACCTGTTTCTCAGGCTCAGCGGTGGTCGACTGGAACAACACCTCCGGATTCAAAACCGGGGATGAGGATGTCCTCGTGGCTCTCTATACAGGCGAGGGGCATGGGCAGTGTGTGGCCTACAGCAATGACCGTGGACGCACCTGGTCCAAATATGAAAAGAATCCCGTCATTTCACTCTGGCCGGACCGTGATCCCAAGGTGATCTGGCATAAGCCCACCGGGCAATGGGTCATGGCCCTCTACATCGAGTCGGGCAGCCGTAAGGGGAAGAAGGGAATCGCCTTTTTCACCTCTCCCAATCTCAAGGAGTGGACCTACCAGAGTGAGATCAGCGACTTTTTTGAATGCCCCGATCTGTTTGAGTTGCCGGTCGATGGAGATAAGAGCAGGACACGCTGGGTGGTGCTGGCGGCCAATGGCAAATACCTCATCGGCGGTTTCGATGGCAAGCAGTTCACACCCGATACGGAGCTTCTCACCGGTGACTGGGGAAAGAACTTTTATGCTAGCCAATCCTACAGTGACATCCCCGAAGAAGATGGCCGGAGGATTCAAATTGCCTGGATGAATGGCGGGGAATACCCCGGAATGCCCTTCAACCAGCAGATGTCCTTCCCCTGTGAACTCACCCTTCGCACTTTCGAGGATGGTATTCGTGTCTGCCGTTACCCGGTCAAGGAAATCGAGACCTTGTATGGTCAGAGCCATGAGCTTAAGGACCTGGACCTGAAGCCGGGTGATAATTTCCTCGACGGGGTTCATGGCGAATTTTTCGATATCCAGGCCGAGATCGAGCCGGGCGAGGCCACTGAAATTGGATTCGTGATCCGTGGCGAGAAGGTCAGCTGCCTCCCCAAGGACCGCAAGGTCCTCTGTCTGGGTAAAGAAGCGGAGTTAGGGCCCTTCAAAACCAACCTGGATTTCCGGATCCTGGTGGACCGGACCTCGCTGGAGGTCTTTGTCGACCGGGGCAGGGTATCGATGACCTCCTGTTTTCTTCCCAAACCTGAGGAGAAGGGAGTTGGCCTCTACTCAGTGGGAGGGACAGCCAAGGTGATCAAAGTGTGTGTCAACGAGCTTCGGTCTGCCTGGAAATAATGAATCCTGGGATTTACCCGCAGATGGATGTGGGCATCCTCGTAGTGAACTCCAAGGTGGATCCGTTGTGTTTTACTCGACAACCACCATCGAATGGAGCTTTAGTTCGGGAACATTCACTACGCTATCCTGGCCATCCATCGCGGTGTGGAGTTGCTCATGTTCAGGCTCCAGGAAGGCTTTGTTTACGGTGCGGTTCCTGAAACGCACCGTAATGTCCCGTATTGGCACGATCTCCTCGCGCATCGGGGGAGTGCCTGGAGGCAGAGCCCTTCCCACGGTGGTGTTGATATCATTGAGCAGGTGAACAATGGTCCTCTTTGGAGATGCCTGTTCGAAATAGGTTGCCTGTACACACATGGGAGCCTCAACCGAGATGGGCGGCGCTGTCTCGCCCGCTACCCATTTTACAGATCTGGTGATCAGGCGCCGTTCATACTGGTAGGGAGATGTGAAATACGCCTGGCCGATATCATTGGCGAAGTAGGCCACACGGCCTTTCGATAATTCATTCAGAACCAGAAACGGTGTCGCTCCTGGGATGATCGATCCCGCTTCGCGGGCCTTTTTGAGAAGTCCTTCATCTTTCCCACGATATCCAATCACCTTGGTTCCCAGTTGGGGGCTTACTTGGGTGCTCATCCCAATGAAGTCTAAGACCTTCCGGTCCTTGGTCCGGTAGTTATCCTCAATGACTGGATCCTCGGTAATGGGATGAGAGGCGAAGGACACGAGCGTGGTGTTCTCGTAAGTCGGCCAATGGGCTGTGTGATTCTCGAGTTTCTGGAAAGAGACACCAAAAAGGTCTTTGAGACCGAAATCGCTACGTGGGGTTCCGAGATCATCAAACAGTGAGGATTCCTGGAGCGCTACGAGACCACCCCCGTTGGCTACAAAGCTGCGAATGCCCTCCATGACACTTTCCGAGAGGCATCCGGCATTGGGTAAAATCAGGACACGATATAAAGCGAGCCGTTGCCCACTTGCAACATCTGCTTCTGTAATGATGTCCAGAGGAAGATGGTCTTCGACAAAAGCGCGGTAGACACCAAGCGCGGATTCCATGTGAGGTTGAAGACGGCGTTGGCTGGGCAGGGAAGAGGAAGCATCCGGAGTATCAATTCCGCTTCCAATCCAGGCTCCACCGAGCTTACTGTGTTCGCTGGGAATGCCATGGAAAAGACGGCTGCTTTCCGAAACAAGGATCGCCGCCCATTTGACCGTCTTGGCTCCGGTCGTGAAAGGTTCGCGAACCGCTTGCAGATCCATGTAGTGTTTCAGGGGCACATTATTTCCAAGCTGCCAGATACCCGCGGCAGGCATGGCTCCCTGTGCGATCACACTCAACAAGCGGAAATCTCTTTCTACGGCTGGAGCGATCGGGAGGTTCTGTCCTTGCAGGCACAAGTAGGGGAGCATGAAGACGGGACGTTCCGCGGTGAGTCCCAGGTAGTAACGGACCACAAAGCTCGGAAGGAGACAGTTTTCCTGGCCTGGAGGGAAATCCCAGAAGAGCTCAAGGATCGGAGCATCTACCAGCCGGTTGGCTCGTTCGGAACACTCCGCGATACCTGCGAAAGTCCACTGCCACCAGCGTCCCGGTCCAGTACTCCATGGTACTGCTGCAAAATTCGGGTTCACCTCTTTGATTGTCTTTTGCCAACGGTAAACGAACTCATCCCACTTCTTCAGACGCCACTTCACATATTTACGGAATCCCAGATCCGCGAGATCGGCATGATCAGGTAGGCCCAGCCCGGTCTCATGGGGATAGAGTTTACGGCAGGTGGGGCAGTGGCAGACTGCAAAGGTTCCGAAACCATCCAGGTTGTACCCATCCCAGCCGAACTTCTCAACAAACAGAGCACATTGCCTGATGTAGAAATCTCCAAAGGGGGAGATCCAGCACACATTGGGTTGGACCCTGGGATTCGTTTTGCGGTCATCTTGAGAGACTGGCTTCAAGGAGGGGATTGGAAGCTGCTGCCACTCCGGGTGTTCGTTG
>CAYZUX010000350.1:0-4421 GCA_964481775.1 uncultured bacterium
AAGACAGCTTTAGGGGGTGTGGTGGGAGTAGTGATCATCATCGGGGGACTTGTTCTGTTGTTACGGCGGAAACGGAAAAAATCGACATCTCCGGTAACAAAACCTGTTCCCTTACCAGTACCCCAACCAGGGCCTGTTCCTGAGTTCCCGACTCCGGAAAATGTCATTCCACTTCCCGTCCGCATCCAAACGGGTCCAGCATCGATCCCAGATGAGCCACTGCACGAATCCTATTCATCAATTCCACTCTCCGAACAATCCATCGAGGAACCCATCCCCTATAATCCTGCAGCTGAAGAACCGGCTCCCATCTCTGAGCGGGAAGAAGGCCTTCTGCGAGCAGGGTCGGAGATGGTCCGGGAATCTACCTGGCCAGAGGGGCCGGGGCCGGAGGAACCGGTTTGGGCTGTGCATCCTCCAGAGGTGCCAAAACCTGAATGGCATCCCATTCCAGATGATTTGAAAGAAGCACCGCAGGATGATTTTTTCAGCGAGGTATCCGAGCTTCCGGCGGAGGAGGTTATTGGAATCGAGCCTGCCCACGATCTTCAGATACCGATCTCCGAGCCATTTTCTCCAACTGAATCAGAGATTGGGATTCCATGCAAGGAGCCTCCAGAGGAGATCTCTGTTCCTGAGACGCCCGCGGAGATTCTTGAAACCTCGATCCCCCTCCCGGTTCTTGAGATCCCTCTTCCATTCATGGATGACAGTTGGCGGGAGCAACTCACTGACAAATGTGTGTTGGAGTCAGATCTGGAAAACCAACTCAGGGGGATTCTGGTTCTGGGAGAGGGCACTCCAGAGGCTTTAATGGGCTTTGATCGATACTTTGGTGTCTCAATTCGCAAGGGGGAAGAGAAGACCACAATTGCTCTCGTAGACCGTTTGGCCTCCTCGGAAAGATCCCTGTCGGTCATCGAACTCGGAATTGGTCCTGTGGCCATCAGTTGGCATCTGGGCTTGCTCTGGATCCTCAATCCTGAGTGCCTGATGATCATGGCCCCGACATCCGATGACTGGATTGAACTGGGACGCCTGGATCACCTCCCTGTTCCTCCAGAGGAGGGGATGACACCGGTTGAGCCAGTCCTCTTATGGGTTGGAGATAATTATCTGGCGGGCCTTGGGACACACCCCCACCTCTACCGGGTTGAGACTCAAGGAGATGTCCTCCGGATCGAATCCATACCGGCCGACAGCGTAAAGAAGGTCATTCTTTCAGAACCACTTGTCGTGTTTCCCTGGTACGAGGGACTTGTGGTTATCTCCCGGGAAGGACTCCTTTCCTTTGTGGATTTGTCCAATGAAAGTGAAGGCCGTTGGTTTGACCTTCCAGGTTGCCAGAAAGAGGCACATAGGGGGTCATTCCATGTTAGCTCAGAAGGCTCTTTGCTCTATCCATGCATCGATGAGAGTGAGAAGCCGTTCCTGAGACTCTGGTCGCTCTCCTCCATGGAAGTAACCAAAGAATCTGATTTTCTACCGTTTACACCGGACCGTGTGATTCCTGTTGAGGAGGGCTACCTCCTGTTTGGGGACCATGCTGTGATGTTTCTTGATGAGATGGACTTATCTGTCAGCTGGACTTATCCACTGGGTAATAAAAAACCCTTGGAATTGAGTAGCTGCCACTCGCAAATCGCTTTGCTGACTCACGAAATTGAAGGAGGGGATACGGTATTGGTCCTTGGCAGAAACTCCGGGGCCGATCTGTGGGATCTGACTCCGGCTGAGCATGGTCTCAGACGAATCAAGAGCCTTATTTTTCATGTGGATTGGACCCTTCTATTGGGACAGGACGAGGTGGATGAGGTGGTCCTCAAACTCTGCTAGCTGCTAACGGTCGAATTCCTCTCGTCTGGCAAGGCAGAAAGTCCCAAGAGCCAGGGCTGTAAAGGTTCCTGCCATGGCGAATACACTCCATCCAAGACACAACCGCCAACTGGGGGGGTGCAGTCTGGAAAAAGACCAATTTCCCCAGTCCCACAACCGCTCACCCATGGCCGACAAGGCTGGTTGCATGATCAGGCCGATATAAACAACACAGAAAAACAGCGCTGAGAGCATGTAGAGTACTCCACCAGGTCCCAGCGAGATCTCCAGGTGATGCTCATATCGGAACCTTGGGAGCACCGCTCCGAATCCAACCGCAAGCCCGGAAAGGAAAAGGGTGGTCATCAGGGCCATGAGCAACGAAGAGGGAAGGGATGTTTTATCGAAATCGAGGATCCAAAAAGAAAGTACAGTCAAAACCAGTGTGAGCACGAGAAGTGGAAGGGTCAGGAAGAGATATTTGAGCAACACCAGCCTCCATACCGGGTAGGGGGAGATGCGCACCAGCCAGAGAGCCGGACCCTCCCAGCTGATCGAGGGGAAGAGATACCGTGCTCCGATCGCAGCTTGGATGAAGGCAATCATGAACAGGTTGAGAAGATAATAGATCTCACGGAACTGATCGCGGAAGGGAAGCAACTGCATGTTGAGCAGGTAAAAACCAATCAGGGGAATCATCATCACGAGCTGACTCCAGCGAGAAAGGTCTCTGGCGAAGACCTTAACCTCCTTGAGAGCCATGGCGGAATCCGGGCGCTGAAGACCAGGCAGGTGGAACAGGCCAAACCGCATCCATGCCAGTCCACCAATTCGTTTGTGAGAAACTCCATAGGATCGAGACCAGGTGCTGCGCAGAAGGGGAACTGAAATGAGGCAGGAGATACCTGTCAGCAATAAAGCTCCTGTGAAAAGTTGAATGGAATGGGAACCGATCCGGTTTCCTTCTCCGCCCTGGACCAAAGCTTCGATGGCTTGAACCAGCCAGCTGCTCGGTACCCACGACCAGTCAGGCAGTTGGAATCCGGCCGCCCAGCGGATGAGTTGATCCGGCCTGCCTGAGTTGAAGAAAACCGCCTCAACACGCAGCATCCGGAATGCAAACAAACCCATCACAGTGGCTACCAGCCCCAGGGCTATCAGACCTTGCTGTAGTCTCTGGGTTGGGAAGATCCTTGCAAGCAGGAGCATGGAAGGGACTGCTATCGCGCACGGCATCACGATAAACAGGGCCAACAGAAGGTGAATCCACAGGTAGTACTCCCAGGGAGCATTCCTTGCATAACCATAGGTTGAAAGGACTGGAATGACAAAAACCACAAGCACTGTGGAGGAACGAAAGAGAGTCTCAAGAAATTTATGGACATATAGTGAAAGGGTGGATAAGGGCCAGACCAGTAAAATCTTCATGTCATTCGAGGTGAGGTAGACCGAGATCGAAGTGATCAGGTTGGAGTAGACCAACATTGCTCCGAAGACCAGGAAGATCAGCTGAAGCAGTTCGAGCGAGAGTGCTCTTGATACCGGGAACAGGGAGGGATCAGTCCTGTTAAAAAGAAAGTCGAAGATTCGATGGAAGAAGAGGGTCTCCAAGATCAGGAAGAGGAGACCTGACGAACAAAGGATGAGGGGTTTCAGGAGGTTTCCCCTCAATAAGGAAATCCACGAGCGGCGAATCAGCAGGCATCTGAGATGGGTCAGGGGAACACTGGAAAGCATGGCGGTATCTTAACGATCCGGTACTTCATGGAGAATGGCGGGCTGGGTTGCGGAGATGGGATGGCTCACCTATCTTGACCACAAGGAGCACAAACCATGTTGATAGAGGAACTCCCCCGTAAAGAATGGCTGCTCATGCTCTGGAATTACCACCATGGTCACTTACCCGAAACCGACTATGCACGTGTGAAAGAGTCCATCCAATCTGACATGCAAGCCCGCCTGGATGCGGAACGGGTACTTGAGATTATCAATCAGCTTCGTCAAACCGGCCATTGGGACCCAAGTCCAGATTTCCCGGAACGCATGATCAGCAGTCTCCTTGACAAAACCAGTTCCGGCAGAAATCCACGTATTGCCTGGCTTGGAATTGCCTTCTTGGTTGTATTGGCCCTTGTGCTTCTGTGGTTGAGGTCCTCGCATCATCAAAAGACGGAAAAAACGGGACAGATGCGGCACATCGAGGTTCCATTGAACCCGGATAGTCTCATGGAGATTGAGGCTGGCGGACTCATCCTCAGGAATACCCCGGCAAGCGGATTGATTCATGCCCCCACCACAATGCAACTAAAAGATCCTGTGGATTATATGGAAAAAGAGCTGGAGAACTGGCTGGATCCACCCCGCCTGGATAACCCACACCATTAAAACCAGGGGGGATGTGAAATCACCCCCTGGATTCGTGGTCGAGTGAACGCCTGGGTATTAGCCCAATAATGAGTCTTTGACAGCCTTGGCGATGCGGAATTTGACCACCTTCTTGGCCGGAATCTTGATGGTTTCCCCCGTGGAGGGATTTCGCCCCATCCTTTCTGGCCTGTCGACGAGGACCAGCCTGCCAAAACCGGGAAGGTTGAAACCTTTCTCGT
>CAYZUX010000351.1:0-4408 GCA_964481775.1 uncultured bacterium
CGGAGCTTGGTCTCAATATCGGCCTTGAATTCATTGAACCGCTTCAGGTTGAGTTCACTCTCACCAAGTACCTGAACTGGCTCGGAAACCACAGGTGCACTCTCATTATTGGAACGGTCCACGGAAGTGACAAAGTAATAGTAGGTAGCGTTATTCTTGAGCCGTTTGGGACGGTCAAAACCTCGCGCTTTCTCAAGTTCGAGCTCCACGGCAAACGCGTCTTTGGAAAAGGTTGGGGATTCCGAACGGTAGATACGGTAGATGACATTTGGCTCAGCGACAGGATCCCAGTTCAACTGGATTTCCCCACCATCTTCACGGGGTGTGACCATAACGCTTCGGGGGGGAGGTGGTGGCTCTTTGTCTATATCGACTGTAAGTCGGGCCGGGGAAGGATCCATATTGCCTGCACCATCCTGGGCTTGGACATATAACGTGTGTTGACCATGTCCAGTCTGCGCCAGTAAAGCCTGGACTGAGAGAGTGACCGCGTCTGTCCAATCGGTCCAAGCCTGTTCATCGACTTTCCAGCGGAATTTGAGATCTCGTGGGCGGCTGTTTTTGTCCCTGGCATCAAAACGGTACACCGGTTCCTGGCCAGACTCATCGATCCAGACGCGTGTATTGGGGGGGGTATTGTAATCGAATTGGAGGACAAAAGGCTCCTTTTGAACATTCTGAGCTTCATCAATCACCACAAAGGATATTTGATGGGTTCCATCGGCTAATCCCGAGATAACCGCTTTCTCGCTCACGCTACGAGGTTCGCTGGGAGGATCCTTGTCGATTGTGAAACGGTAATCGAGCTCATCCGGTGATGTCCGGTTGTCTGTTCCCGTGACCTGGAACTCCACCTTATAATCAGGTTCCTGTTCGAATTCGAGCTCAGCGGCAATCTTGTCCCAATTGCGTGGTAATTCCTGTGCGGTGCAGACAGGCGGGGTTGAGTCGACCTCGAAACGTACGGTCGCCGGTTGGGAAGACAGGTTTCCAAGCGCATCCTTGGCTTGGAGAAGGAGTACATGCTCACCATCCGTAAGGCCTGAAACTGGTTTGCTGGTAATCTGTTCAAAGGGAGACCATTCCCCTTCATCCACCTTAAGACTGAAGGATACAGTCGCGCCTTCACCGCAGTTCTGACTGGCCTCCCACTTGGCAACCAGATCTCCCCGATTGACCAGATCTGAATTTCTGGGAGAAGTAAAGCTGGGAACGGGGGGCACCTTTACAATGAACCGCTTTGTGGTAGCGGGTGTCTGTTTATTACTGGCCTCATCCAACGCTACAAGAGAAAGAAGGTGTGGGCCATTGATCAGACCTGTCAGGGACTGACTGGTAGCATCTTTGATTTTGATGGGGTCGGTATTATCCAACTGTAACTGGTAGCGAAGTTCCTCTGGAAGCGTGTAGTTGTCTTTGCCTTGCCAGGCGACAGTCAGATCGGGGACTGTCAGCTCTCGCGGGATGACTGAAACAATCTCGGTAACCGGAGCCTCATCATCGGTACGGTTAAAAAGGAGTTGCCGATTGGAGGTAGTTTGAACCCGGTAGGCGATCCCGCGATCCATCAGGACAGAGGTTTCGAATGGAGGTGGGGCTGCCAGCTGGCGAATACTCCAGGTGATTCCATCTCCAATCCGGTTTTCAAGCACCTGGTAGTCGATGGTGTTTTGGACCCAAAGGACTGACGGCCAGGGATCACCCGGGATTAGGCGTGGTGGGGTGATTCGATTGGCTCGGAATCTTGAGATCTGAATCGCGGGTTCCCAATAGGCCCCACTGGCTCGTCCTCTGGCCAACCAGAAATTGAACTCGGTTTCACCTTCTGGACGGGGGCGCTCCACAAGGACAATCAGGTACATTCGTCCATCCTTCTGCCAGGCCATCAGGCCACGCAAGGGATCCGTGTTACTGAAAACCACTTCAGATGGTTCCCAAGTTTGTCCCTTGTTCACAGAGACAAATTGCTGAACCTCATATCGGGATAGACGATTCATTCCGGCATAGACGAGAAGATTATCTCCATCACTGAGCAGCTCATGAGTGACTGACTGGACACCACTCAGTTCAACCGCCAGCCGTGGTTTCGTCCAGGAATACCCCTGATCAGAACTGCGTGTGTAATATATCCCTCCCAACTGTGGGTCTCCCTCTTCTCCTCCCTTGAAGGTGACATTGATACTTCCATCGGAAAGGATGACGACTTTGGCTTCGCTGGCCCCAAAACCCTCCGGCAGGACATTCCGTTCCGCTGACCATCTTTGCTCCGCCTGCGGGAATGCCTGACAGCAGAGAAGCAATACTCCCAAGGCTGGAAAATATCTAACGATCCTCATCTCGGTTGGTGTTCCTTTACGTTGGGTCAATGCATAAGGCCGGGTTAGTCCCGGGATGTTTCCGAATAAGAACGTTAGGGTTTTCGGCCTAGAGTGTCAACTTTGGGAGGGTAGTGAGGTTGACGAGGGTCAGGATGGATCGGTAGGATCGAGAGACAAGCGAGAACGAGATGAATGTTTTCGTATTCAAGGTCATGAAACGTTCTGATGGGAGAGGACCAGGATCTTGGGAACATTCCTATTATGGATTTTGTTGTTTGGAGTGGGTTTTCATTCTTTTGTGGTATCCAGGAAAACCAAGGCGGCACTCCGAAAAGCCGATCAGATGAATGACCGGCTCTATAGTTGGGGGAGTGAGACCAGAACCTTGATAGAGGAGCTGCGCAAGCAGATCCGCCGCCTGGATTTTGAGATCAAACGGCGTGGTGGTGAAATCAGAATCTCCCCTGAGATGAAGATAGCAGAGATTCTCGCGATCCATCCCCGCATGAAGGAGGTTCTGGCGGGTGTTCATCTGGGTGGGTGCAGCAGCTGTTCCACCAGTGAGAATGAAACCCTTGCTGCTGGGGCGGCTTCCTATGGCCTGGATATCGATATGATCATGACGGAACTGAATCGTTTCCTGGCCAACCCGGATCATTACACGGGTTCGAATTTACCGGCATCTCATCCCATATTGACTGATACGCTTCAGATCCAGATTCCACATCGACAGGAGGGCTCCTGAAAGGGATTGCCTGATGGTTTCAACCCAAGTCTCTCTCTCAAGCTGTGGATCTTACGAACCAGATGCTGTCATGGAGGCCATCAGGATCCTTCTGAATCCATTTGGAGGGATAGAATCTTTCGTTTCATCGGGCGAGCGGATCCTTCTCAAACCTAACCTCGTGACCTCTGTCGCGCCGGAGGTTCCCGCGTGCACTCATCCTGCAGTCGTGGTTGCGATGGGAAGGCTGGTCCAGGAAGCGGGCGGCCACCCCTTTATCGGTGATAGTCCTGCATTCGGAACCGCCCAGACAGTCTCTCGCAGGATTGGCCTTCAACAGGCAGCGCACGAGTATGGAATCCCGGTCAGAAATCTTGGCCGGCCACAGATCATGGAAGTTCGGCTTGGAGGAAATGAGTATCGTCTCCCGGTTTCCTCGGATGCCATTGCAGCCGATGGGATCATCAACCTGCCCAAATTCAAGGCCCACCGCCAGGCAACCCTGACATTTGGAGTGAAAAACCTCTACGGCTGTGTGCCTGGGAAAAGGAAAGCCTGCCGTCATTTTGCTTCCGGAGGAGACCGGGACTGGTTCTCCCGAATGCTGGTTGCGAATGCTTCGATTCTGTCACCCAGGTTGACCCTGGTGGATGCCATTACAGCCATGGAGGGACAAGGACCAGTGCGAGGCACTCCCAAGCCTCTTCATTGCCTGGTTGCAGGTCCGGATACGGTAGCTGTTGACACGGTTTGTTGTCGGCTGATTGGATTCCCCCCGCTTTCACTGTGTACTCAGAGGGCCGCGCGTGATCTGGGAATAGGGGTATGGGATCCCTCGCTCATTGAAATCTGTGGAGAGCCGGTTGATGGTCTCATGGTCCGGGATTTCCGTCTTGCTCAAGAGATCCCCATCTTTTTCAGCCTTCCTCAACTCGCCAGGAGCTTGATGCGATCCTGGCGAGAAAGGCTCGCACCTGATTGAAGTGGTGAGGTGATTCTCTTGACACTTCATCTCACACCTACTAGCTTTTGAATGGGTGTGTAAAGATCTGAAGAACAGAACCACTCTGATTTTCTCAAAAATTTCCGACCCAACGGTGAGCTATGGCAATTGAAATCAATGATTTACTCCGTATGGTTGTAGAACGTGATGCCTCCGACTTGCACGTGTCCGTGGGACGTCCTCCCACGATTCGAGTCGACGGCCGATTGGAGAACCTCTCCAGTGAACCGCTCACTCCTGAAGAAGCTATTGGTCTGATGGAAGCCATCACACCGGACCGCTATCGGGAAGAGGTCCAGCAGATTGGTTCTTGTGACTTTGGGTATGCCTTCGGTAATCTCGCTCGTTTCAGGGTCAGCATCT
>CAYZUX010000352.1:0-4403 GCA_964481775.1 uncultured bacterium
CCCGTCAATCAGCCGGACCTTCTGGACTTCGCTGGGGACCGCTGTCCTGCCAAGGCCATTGCGCTGAGAATAACGCTTGGCGTCACGGTATTCCCCGGCGGCCATGTACTTTACCAACTGGCGAAGGGTTTGGCCCCGTACCTCCTGGGAATTTACATCATGGTCATTGCCCAGGAGATACGCGATCTCCTCAGCGCTCGGGAGAGGAACCAGTTTCAACAGCTGTTCCTCTGCTTTCATTAGCGCCCGGGTGATGGTATCCACACGCGAAATAACCAGGGGTTTTTCATCGGCCTGGATTTCGGCCACCAGGTCCCTCAGCTTGCCAACCTTGGTGTTCAGTGCCTCTGATTCGCTTCTTCCGGCATATTCTTCCCAGAGATCAAAAACGTTGGCCCACAGGCTTAATGTGTTTGCCAGGTTTTCCCTGAACGGAAGCAGGCGTTTAGCCTCATCACGGCTGGAGGACTGTTCACGGTCGAGGCTCAATCCAGTCCCGGTAACACAGGCCACGCAATCCTGCAGAAGCCGTCCGGCCCGGCGAAGGTTGTGAGTGGCCGCGAGGGCTTTCAACAGGATACCGGCGCATTCAAACCAGCCGCTGAACTCTTCCTGTTTGTTGGGATTGATCTGGCCCTTGTATTCCTCCATTGCTCGGACTGTCTGGGCCCCAGCGAGCAGAGCCGAGTGCCCCAGTAAAGGATCATCCTCCTCGAGGTAGTTGGCTGCCATGGCCAGCGACTCAGCCAGCCGGAGTTCCGCGAGGATTTCACCCTCCTTGGCTCCATCGAATACCGGCGACTCAATTGGCTTGCTGAGAATCCGTGCCGCCCAGCCAAGGTGGGTTTCGAGAATCTGACCGACATTCATTCGTGAGGGGACACCCAGGGGATTCAGGACGATGTCGACCGGTGTTCCATCTTCCAGGTGGGGCATGTCTTCCATGGGAAGGACACGTGAGACCACACCCTTGTTTCCGTGACGTCCGGCCATCTTGTCGCCAACCGAGAGTTTTTTCTTTTTGGCGATATAAACCTTGACCATCTTGATCACACCGGGGGGAAGGTTATCGCCAGTCTTGATGTAATCGATCTGCTTGTCGTATTCCTGGTCGATCTCTTCACGGCGGTGATGGAACTGACGGTTCAGTCGTCCCAGATCGTTTTCCTTCTCAATCGGAATTTCAGCGTCCGCCAGTGGGACCTCCTGAATTTTTTTCAGGTTGGCTTCATTCAGGGCTGTGCCAGCCTTCAGGAGAATGCTTCCTGTTTCCGGATGGGCCAGGTCTCCAGTCAGTTCCTCATCTTTGACAAACTCACGAATGGCTGCCTCCCATTGCTGATGCAGGCGGGCCAACAGGCTGTCACGTTCCCGGTTGAGCCGGTTGATGGTCTGTTCTTCCTCCTGGCGGGAGCCGGATCCCCCTCTCATTTTCCGGGAAAACACTTTCACATCCACCACGGTGCCGTAGGTTCCCGGCGATGCACGCAGGGAGATATCACGAACATCCTCGGCACGCTTACCAAAAATGGCTCGCAGGAGTTTCTCAACATTGGAGGTTTGAATCTTGCCTTTCGGGCTGATCTTACCGACCAGGATATCACCTGGTTTGACCGGAGCACCTATCCGGATAATGCCGCTCTCGTCCAGGTTACGCAGGGCTTCCTCACCGACATTCGGGATGTCGCGTGTGATCTCTTCCTCGCCCAGTTTGGTATCCCGCGCCTCGGTCTTGGCCTCTTCGATATGCACCGAAGTGAAGACATGATCACGGCTGATCCGTTCGCTGACCAGGATCGCATCCTCGAAGTTGTACCCCTCCCAGGACATGAAGGCCACGAGCACATTCTTGCCCAGCGCCAGCTCGCCATTGTCTGTGGCCGGACCATCCGCAAGCACATCGCCGATCTCAACCTTGTCGCCGACCGCCACCACCGGTTTCTGGTTGACCGTGGTGTTCTGGTTCGAGCGCAGGAACTTGGACAACCGGTAGACATCGATACCTTCCAGAAAGTCCGAGGCCTGGGAGGAAGAAAAATCGTATTCATCCCAGTCCCACCATTGGTCCTTGCCCCTGATTTCCGGACGGACCTCGATGCGGTCGGCAGTGACTCTGGTTACTTTGCCCGGCCTGCGTGCGCGAACGACGATGCCGGAATCCATGGCTGCCTTCTTCTCAACACCGGTACCAATGATCGGGGCTTCGGTTTTGAGCAGGGGGACCGCCTGACGCTGCATGTTCGAACCCATGAGAGCACGGTTGGCATCATCATGCTCCAGGAAGGGGATCAACGAAGCCGAGATTGAAACCAGCTGCATGGGTGCCACGTCCATGTAGTCCACATCACCAGGCGGGACCTTGGTGTACTCACTGCGTGAACGGACTGAAACCTGGTCTTCCATGAAACGATTGTTTTCATCGACACTGACATTCGCTTGAGCGATGACACAGGCGTCCTCATCAAGTGCTTCGAGGTAAAGAATGTCATTGGTAACCTGGCCCTGCTCCACCCTCCGGTAGGGGGTTTCGATGAAGCCAACATCATTGATGCGGGCATAAGTGGAGAGCGAGGAAATCAACCCAATGTTCGGACCTTCAGGGGTCTCGATCGGGCAGATACGCCCATAGTGGGTGTGATGGACATCGCGGACCTCGAAACCCGCACGCTCACGGTTAAGACCACCCGGTCCCAAAGCCGATAAACGGCGTTTATGGGTTAACTCCGCCAGTGGATTGATCTGATCGAGGAACTGGGACAGCTGGCTGCGTCCAAAGAACTCGTTGATGGCCGACATGATCGGTTTCGAGTTCACCAGGTTGCGTGGCATCATGCTGTCCAGATCGAGCAAGCCCATCTTTTCCTTGATTGCTCGCTCCATCCGGGCCAGCCCGGCCCGGATCTGGTTCTCCAGAAGCTCTCCAATCGTGCGAACCCGGCGGTTGCCAAGATGGTCGATATCATCTGGCTGGGCATGGGGGTCATTCCGCAGAATACGGAGCATATAACGCACCACCCCGACCAGGTCATCCACCGTAAGCACGACTTCCTCAAGCGACACATTCAGGTTCAATTTCCGATTCATCCGGTACCGGCCCACACGCGAAAGGTCATAACGGCGTGGTTTGAGGAACAGGTTCTCGATCTGTGCCTGTGCGTTCTTGAGGGCGAGTGGCTCACCTGGACGGAGCATCTGGTAGATTTCCAATAAGGCGCTGTCAGTGTCTTTGGAAGTATCCCTCTGAAGCGTGTTGTGGATCGACTGAAACCAGAGAGGATCTGAGGTGACGATTTTGAGGGGAGTCGGATTGCCATTGAGCAGTTCGGCCAGCAAAGCGTCATCGATCACTTGTCCGTGTTGGGCCAGGATCTCACCGGTCTGCTCATCCAACACATCCGCCGCTAATGGCTTGTTGATGACCTTGGACTTGGGAGTCCGGGAGGTGAGTTTCACCTCTTCAAATTCACAGAATTTTTCCAGGATGTCTTCATCATGAGAAAGCCCAAAGGCCCTCATTAAGGTAGTTACCGTTACCTTTTTGCGGCGGTCGATGACCACTGAAAGGACATAATTCAAGTCGGATTCCAGTTCCAGCCAGGCACCCCGGTTGGGGATGATACTGGCAGTGACCAACCGGCGGCCCGAGGGATGTTGATCAACTCCAAAAACAGGGCCGGGGGAACGATGGAGTTGGCTCACAACCACACGTTCAGCACCATTGATGATGAAAGTGCCCTTGGGAGTGATCAAAGGCATTTCCCCCAGATAAATATCCTCCTCACGAACATCCACCAGCTCGGGCTGGCTATCATCTTCTTTCGAACCCATCACCACCAATCGGACCTTGACACGCAAGGGGGCGGCATAGGTCATTCCCCGATCCACACATTCGGGAATGCTGTATTTGGGGCGTCCCAGGGTGTAGTCCACGAATTCGAGGATGGAGCCATCCCGTCCCTTGATCGGGAAGATGGATTCGAATGCCTGACGCAAGCCTGGTTTGTTGTAGTCCTCAACGATCTTGTGCAGGACTTGATCTGAGTCAGAAGTTGACAGAGCCGAAAGAGGAAGCTCCTCCAAAGCACGGAAATGGGAACGAGTTATGACGGTTCCTTTTGGAAAAACGACCCTCCTCAAGCGGGGGTTGGTGGCATTCTTTGACAAGGTTTTACCATTGATCCATTCGAAGACCTGCCTTCCCAACTCTCCCTTGAGATCCTTGATGGGACGATCCCAGGGATTGTTGTCCCGCCACAGGAATTCCCTGTAGGACCTCTGTTGGGTCTCGATCAGGTTCGGGATCTCCATCACCGGGCTGATGCGGGCGAAGGACTTCCTTGAAGCGATTCGTGTTGTCCGACTGGCCATGCTTCCAACTCTCCTGTTCTTCATTCAATCCCGCT
>CAYZUX010000353.1:0-4336 GCA_964481775.1 uncultured bacterium
TTCATCCAGGGCATAACCGCGTGGACGTGCCTGGAGGACCTCGGCCAAAATCTTGAAACTGGTGTTGTGGTGCCGGCAGTTGACATACAGAAATTGAGGGAAATCAGGCCGGGACTCGAGGCTCTTGGCGAGGGACTTGACCAGCAGGGTCTTGCCCGCGCCCCGGCTGCCGATGATGAGCAGGTGATTGGGGACTCCGGTCTTGGTGTACCTCAAGACGGCATCGGCTACTGGCCGGATCTCTTCGCGCATCAAAGGCCTCTCCGGCAGGTAGTTGAAGTCAAAGACATGGAAATCCCTGATCAGGTGACTTCTTTTCTCCAGCCTCTTTTCCTTTTCTTTCAGATATTCCGCAATATCCATCCGCGGTTAAACCCCACTGGACCTATAAACTCCACCTGCCTTAAAAACTTTTCGGAGCAGCCACATGTCCATTGCTCTGGAGTACCAGCCTCTGGAAGGTCTTCAAGACCTTCTCAAGATCCCTTTTCCACCTTTTCCGGGCCTTTCCGCGCTCTCTGGCGACGAGATCTCTCATTTCCTGGAATCGGTGTGAAGGGCGTCTGAAAAGTGCGGCGGTTGGCGGACGAAAAGTGAAGCACCAGTGATAGCAATATCCCCTTTTGGTTCCGGGGTCAATAACCTCTTATTTCAGTCTTCGGGGTGTTTCCTGGTGGAGCGTTGTTTGAGCCGCTTCCTGGCATCCTTGAGGCGGTAACTTTCGCCGTTGGCCTCGAGGATATGGACCCGATGAGTCAGGCGGTCCAACAAAGCGCCCGTCAGACGCTCGCTGCCCAGCACCTCAGGCCAGGATTCAAAGGGCAGATTGGTAGTCACGATCAGGCTGGTGCGTTCATAAGCCCGGCTGACCACCTCAAAGAGCAGTTCCGCTCCAGCCTTGGAGAAGGGCACGTACCCGAGTTCATCCAGGATCACCAGATCCAGCCTTTCCAACTGCTTGTGGAAGCGCTTGAGGGTGCGCTCCTCACGGCTTTCCAGCAACTGTGTGACTAGACCCGTGACCGTGAAGAAGCGTACCTTTCTGCCCTGACTACAGGCCGAAAAACCAAGCGCGGTCCCTAAATGCGTTTTGCCCGTGCCAGAATTTCCTATCAGCAGAATATTCTCCCTCCGCTCGATGTACTCCCCCTGCATCAATTCGCGCACCAGGCTCTGATTGAGCGAGGGCTGGGCAGTAAAATCAAAACTCTCCAGCGTTTTCAAGACCGGAAAACAGGCGGACTTGACCCGCCGCTCCGCCGCCTTGCGTTCACGCTCGATCAGTTCTCTCTCTACCAGGCGCAACAAGTAAACCGGATAATCGGTCCGCTCCTGAGAGCACACCTGCGCCACCGCCTTGTAATCCCTCAGCAGGGTTGGCAGACGCAACTGTTTCAGAAAATGTTCCAGCAGGAGAGTGGGTGAGGCGGCTGCATTCATGACGTCTCTCCCATCAGCCGCAAGCTGTTGTAAACTTGCAGATCGGATTGCGCCACCCGCACCTGCCGCAGATGTTCACGGCCATCCAATCGAAAGGTTGTCGCCCGCCATTCCTCCCGCGGCCAGAGAAATTGCGCAATCGCATCTCGGCTTGTGGCCCCCACTTCCAGCCCCTTCTCCACCGCCCGCCGTAAAGCTCTCGGGGGGTGCTTCTCCAACAGCCGCAGCACACGGATGTACTCGCGCGTGCCATCCCCCTCCCACTCGGTTTCCAAGCGCCGCCGCAGCACCCCGAAGCATTCCGGTAGTTCCCAGCCCGCCAGCGGCCGCGCATGATCCAGCGCCCCTGGCTTGCGCTCCAACAGCGCCAGATAGTGCACCGGATCGAAACTCACCTGCTCCTTCTCCCAGATCCTCTTGTGGCTGGCTACCACCTCTCCCTTGTAGCACAACTCCACCCGCTCAAAGTATCCTTTCACCACGATCGGATGATGGGCGTAACGCACTGGCACTGAATAGTCATTGTCGTCAAACCGTACCAGCGACAATGAATTCGCCGCCGTCGAGGCCTTCCGGCAGGCCTCAAACGGGACCTCAGGAAGCGGCAGAAAAGCCGCTCTCTCCTCCTCCAGCAACTCCGCCTTCCTCATCTTCTGCCCACGCAATCTGCGTTGCAGATCCCCACGGCAGGCTTCCTCAAGATAGGCATTCAACTCATCCAGATCCCGCACCTGCGGCACCGGTACAAAGAAATTCAGCCGCGCATACTTGACCGCCCCCTCCACCACACCCTTCTCGTTGGCACGACGCACCCGGCAAAAGTGGTGCGAAAACAGGTAGTGGCTCGCCAGACGCAGGAATCCCTGCGTCAACTTCCGACCGTGCGCCGTCATGATCCGCGTGATCATCACACGGCTGTTGTCATACGCTATCCGCCGTGGCACTCCCCCAAAAAATGCGAATGCACGTACATGTCCTTCCCAGAATGTCTCCGTGCACTCACGCTCAAACGCCATCACGAACAGAGCGTCCGAGTACGGCAGCGCCATCACAAAAAAAGCCACCTTCCTCAGCACTCCACCCACTCGCGCCAGCGCATACCCGAAGTCCACCTGCGCCTCACCCGGACGGTGGATCAACGGCACAAACACCTCCCGCAGGCGGCACCTTAACTCTCGCACCGCATCCTTCACCACCGTGTAACCACCGGCATACCCTTCACCTCGCAAAACCTCGAAGATCCGCTTGGCCGTGTGACGCTGCTTCTTTGGTAACTCCCCATCCTCTTTCAGGATCTGCTCCACTCGACACCGGTAGGGACCCAACTTCGCGCTGATCCGTTCCTTCCTCATCCGGTATCCAGGTGGCTCCGGATGCTTCAGAATCTTCTCCAGTGTCCTCCAATGCATCCCCGTCTCTCTCAAAATCTCTCTCCGGCTGACACCCTCATTCAACACCCGGATCCGTATCTCTCTCCACTTCTCCATGTCTCGATACACCCTTTCCCCCTCCCCCGTGAGACTCTCTTCAACTAACTCTCACAAGGTAAGGATCTACAGGGTGCCGCACTTTTCAACCGCCCCCGCCAACCGCCGCACTTTTCTGGCGCCCTTCACAGAGGTGCCAAGAACGAGACGAATCGGCCTTTGAGGAGCTCGTCGATAGATGGCAGGAAAAAATTATGGCGCCACACCTGGCGGCTTCTTGGTGATGATGAAGCAGCTTGGGATGTCCTCCAGGAGAGCTGGTTAGGAATCAGCCAGGGCATCCACAGCCTCACAGATCCCGCGGCCTTCTGGAGTTGGGCTTACCGAATCGTTAGCCAGATTGGATACGGAGTGAACACAGGTGTAGAAACGAAGACCGGGAACGCTTAAAGGCAGATTTGGAGGAAAGTAATAATGACTGAATTCGAGAGCGACCTTAAAAAAGCTTGTCGGAGAATGGCCACTATGATCCAGAAAAGGAAAGAAACTGAAGAGACAATTCGTTGGTCTGCGGAGAGCACTCCATGACTTACGCCCGGTACTCTCCATCAGGTTAATTTAATTTGTAGATTATGATCTTCCTTCATATCTTTCACTTTCATTCCTACTCTGGGATAAAAAGGGGTTGAGAAGAGGAGATCTGTTCACAGGTGACACAATCAGGAGGATAGGACCCAATATAACAAGCCTTAAATCCGGCGACCTCACCCCAAACACTAATTTCAATGCTATCGCTTTGATTCCAGTCAAGATTTCCAACAGAAAAGTGTCCATCCATTCCCAAGTATCGGTCCAACCACTGAGTGTTATCGTATCGGAGGCATGGGCATAGTGGCCACAATTGTCGGTAATATCGATGTCCACGTCATGTGCAAAGGGAGCTTGGCAGGGAGGATAGCTGGCGTTGAAGGAAGGCTCGCTAATCGAGTAAGTGATATCCAGACCTCCCTCTGCATTGGGAGTGGTAAACAATTCCACCTCGAAAACATAAACGTATCCCCTGGAACGTAACGTTTGGGTATCGGCACGGTATTTTGGACAACCTTCCGGGTCCCCGGTGAGAGAGGCAATCAAACCCGTAATCATGGTTGTCCCGGAGATATCCTTGCGTATGATCTGTGTGGCCACAGCAGTCGCTGCCGCCGATGATTGTCCTCCCATTCCAGTCAACCAAGAATCCTCGTCTTCAGCCTCTTTAAGGACATTATAACACACAGGAGTTGGAGTGGGTGTTCCTGGAGGTGCTGCTGTCGGCGTGGCCGTTTTGCTGCAATAATGGATTATCGCTGACAGGAAGACATGAGCTGAACAACAAAGATATTGTCAGAAGCACTGAGTACCGCATTATGGGCATTACATTGGCCTTCGGAATGTAATTGTAGGTGTTGATTGTACAATATTATCATGAA
>CAYZUX010000354.1:0-4331 GCA_964481775.1 uncultured bacterium
AGCATCCCCCGATCAGGATGCAACCCTGAACGACATCAGTCCAGATAACTCCCTCAATCCCTCCAATCATGGTGTAAAAAAGGGTAAACAATCCAATCGCGACAATGACGGTACTCATCGGTACGCCAGTCATGACCTCGGCGACTATCGCGGTTGTGTAAAAGGTAAATCCCATATCGAGGAGACGGAGAATCACAAAACCAAAGGAGGCATAAAAACGGGCGAAGTAGCCAAAACGTTTTTCGAGATATTCATAAGCGCTCATTCCGACAACCCGCCGGTAAAAAGGAACAATGAATTTCACGACAACCAACAGGATGATGGGAACAGCGAAGCCATTGGCCTCCAACCAGAAGTTTTTTGCAAACACCGCACCCGGGTGGCCTACAAAGGTGACCGAGCTGATCATGGTTCCCATCATGGTGAAGGCGATGGCCCAGCCCGGGATCCTTCGCCGGGCAATGAAATAGTCGGCGGTCGTTTTTTGACGCCTCGACATGTACAGGCCGATGGAAAAGACGATGAGGAAATAGACCAGAACAACTGCATAATCGGCTGGATGCAGATATCTCATGGCAAGGAGCCCCCTTGGCAACCGCGAATATCGACGAAAAAAATGAAATGACCGTACAGTCTCATATCACGCGCGGATTATATCTAGCCACCTGTTGAAAAACTCATTCTTGCGAGGAGGTTATGGACTCCGGCTTTCGCCGGAATGACGATTTCGGAGGAAATTTGCTTGTTTCGTCATTCCCGCGAAAGCGGGAATCCACGGTTACCTCCATTTTCAACAGGCCGCTAGCCATCCTGCCCAGTCACCCGATTGATTAGATTGTCAGTGTATGACAGATCGGTGTAGGTCTATCATCCCCCCTGTTTTATGTCAACGGCAAGTTTTGGAATTGACATTGAATTACAGTAGAGATATAAACCCAATCAGTGATTTACACTGACAATCAGTCATTTGTAAATGAATTTCTCTCTGATTGTCCTGGTACCTGCCAGAACCTAAATGGCTCTGGATTGAGGAAAGATGAGTTGATGGAGGGGTTTTTTGTCTGACCAGCCAGTCACAGCCAATCCAGATGTGGTTCAAATGCTGACAGATTTCCTGCGGGAAAATCATCTTTCAGCAGGCGACCGGCTACCGGGGATACGCGAACTGTCTCAACGCTGGGGGATTGGCCGCAATGCGGTCCGTGATGGCCTGGTGCGTGCCCAGATGATGGGCCTGATTCGCCTGGAAAATCGTTCGGGAGCCTATGTTGAGGAGGCCAATTTCAACTCACTGAGTGAGCCATTGGCCAGGATGCTGGAGACCGCTCTGATCCATGAGAACAGCAACCTGTTTGATTTGATTGAGGCCAGGCGTGTGATTGAAACAGAAATCGCCAAATCCGCGGCGATCCGCTGCCGTATTGAAGATTTGATGCCTCTCCATGAAAACCTGCT
The DNA here is from genome assembly GCA_964481775.1 of uncultured bacterium. Classification (GTDB taxonomy): domain Bacteria; phylum Hinthialibacterota; class Hinthialibacteria; order OLB16; family OLB16; genus OLB16. The sequence goes on from CAYZUX010000354.1 coordinate 1,456, forward strand.
GGAGGTTTCAAGGCAGAAGAACGACCGTAACAGGTTTATTCAGTTGGATGAGCAGTTCCATTTGGGGATCGCGGCTGTCGCTGGTAACAAGGTCCTGTTAACTCTGCTGCGTTCATTGCTGATTTTATTAAGACCCTTTCGAATGACGCTTGTTCCGGATGAGGATAAATGGGCAACTATTACAAGCACTCATCAAAGGATTTACCTGAGACTGTTGGAACGGGATGCTGCTGGTGCCCAGCAGGCAATGGAGGAGCACCTGAGTGATCATCGAGACCTGGCTCTTGCTCAGATGCGGACACTCCCGTAGGGAACCCTGTGATCGACAGTTGTCTGGTGATGATTTGTTGTTAGCTGGCCTGAAACAAATTGCCGGTTGAAAGGATATCCATAGTTGATGCGGTTGTCACCGAGTCCGATACCTCCTGGAGCGATTCCAGTTCTGTTCACTCCATTCACTGAAGATAACCGGGTGGACTATTCCGTTTTGGAGGAATTGGCCGACTTTTATCTCATGACGGGAGTGAAAGCGCTGTTTACGGCTTGTCATTCAGGAGAAGTATTTCAGCTATCTGTTGAAGAAAGCAGGAATACAACTCGACGTATTCTGGACCAGGTTCATGACCGGATGGCGATTGTGTCCGGGGCGAATCTGGGAACAGACCTGGATGAGCAGGCCGATTCGATAAGTTATTTCCAGGATCTGGGTGTTGATGCCTCGGTGATCATCGTGTCGATGTTGCCCTCGCCAGATAATCTGCTGCATCAGATTCTCACTCTCGCCAGTAAAACGACAGGTCCATTGGGGATCTATGAGTGCCCTTATCCGGAACACCGGCTTTTGAGTGTCTCGGAAGTCAAGGAGATCGCTTCCACGGGCCGCTTTGTCTTTATGAAGGAGACCTCTCGCAAGGTTGAGGTTCACAAGGAAAAGTTACTGGCTGCAGAGGGAACTCCATTACGGATTTTCCAGGCGAATTTACGTTGCCTGGCGGGGTCGCTTGATGCCGGTACCTGGGGACATTGTGGAACTGTGGTCAACATCTGCCCGGAATTATGCAACGCCTATTTGGATTCTAACGCCTACTGCGAGAAAACACGTGAAAGTATTTACAAGGCACTGCAGAAAATACATGATGAGATGATCCTTCATCATTATCCAGCGAGTGGGAAGTATATCCTGTCCCGGCGTGGTTTGAAGATAACTCCCCGAACGCGTTTTGAAGAATCAGGAGTATTCAGCCGGGAAGATGCTGACGCCCTTGATCAGTTTCTCGAATCCTTCGATTTTTCACCGCCCTATATCCATCAGGAAAGCAAAGAAGGCGAATACGTTTACAGTACCAATTTCAAGGAAGGATAGAAAGAAGATGAAATACCGCCGGTTAGGCCGAACAGGATGGGATGTAGCCGAGATCAGCCTGGGAGCATGGCTACTGGGAGGGATTGTCCGTGTGACTGGACGAACCAGTGCTAACGCAGATCCCTGTGGATATGGTGAAATGGAAGAGAATGAGGGTTTGGCGATAGGCCATCGCGCCCTGGAATTGGGGATCAACCTTTTCGATACAGCTCCCATCTATGGAGATGGAGAAAGTGAAAGACGTGTCCAAAAAATCCTGAGGGATTCAAATCGCAGAGATGTCATTGTCTGCACAAAGTGCGGAGTCTTTTCGGAGAATGGACGTTATGTGCGTGATTTTTCACGTTCCACCGTCTTACGGGAGGTGGAAGCGAGCCGGAAGAGACTGGGACGTGAACAACTGGATATTGAACTTCTCCATTCTCCCACCATTGCTGAATTTGGTGCGGGAGATGGGTGGCTGGCTCTCCAGGAACTCAAGGAACAGGGCATTGTCCGATTCATTGGAATCTCGATCTATTCAGAGCCGGAGCAGGCGCAGGAATTTATCGAATCCGGTTTATGTGACGTAATGATGGTCCGTTTCAATCTGTTGGATACGGCGATGCGTCCACTTTTGCCTCTGGCCCTGAAACAGGGGGTAGGGATCATGGTAAGAGAGGCCCTCTGTAATGGATTCCTGACAGGCCAGTTCAATGAAAACACTGTTTTCAAGCCCGATGATCAAAGGTCCTGTTGGCCGCGTTCACAGGTGCTGGAATATATCCATAAGGCGGATGAACTCAAATTCCTTGTGAATCCAGGAAGGACATTGGCGCAGGCAGCCCTCCAATGGGTCCTGGCGCAACCTGGAGTCTCGACGGTGACAGTCGGTGCAGGCAGCCCCCGTGAGGTCGAGGAGAATGTCGCGGTCTCTGATCTTCCACCGTTAACACCTGAGGATATCGATCGTATTGAATCTCTGTTGGAGAAGTGGTCGGTAAAACCTTGACGGCCAAACTCCCGGGATTGAACATGAGAAATTCGGAAAGGAAATGAACATGGCCTCGAATTGTATCAGAACGATCTTACAGATTGGAATAATTTGTTTTCCGGTGATTGCCCATCCCCAATCTGAACCTGCTGATTTACCTGCAGGTTCGCAAAGTACGGCGATACAGAATCTGATTGCCGCCAGAGAGGAAGGAAAATTCCTTGGATGGCCTGCCAACAATGGACTTTGGAGCTGGGATAACGGCAAAGAGATTCTGGTGGGTTTCTCCTGTGGCAAGTTCGTGGAGCAGGAAGGGCACAACATTGAAGGGTTGTCTGATGATGCACTGGGAATTGAAACGCATCTTTGCCGTTCCCTGGATGGGGGCCATACATGGTCTGTTGAGAATCCAGATCATTTTGTGGGGGATGGAGGTGAAGTCACACCCTCACCTGGAGGGATTGAATTCGACAATCCGGGATTTGCATTACGCGTTATTGGTGTGGGTTACCATGGGACCAGCGATCCAGAGGGAGGTTT
>CAYZUX010000355.1:0-4298 GCA_964481775.1 uncultured bacterium
GGAGAGTTGCGTCCTTCTTCTGACACCCCGACTCATCTGGCGCTCTATCGAAACTTTGAGGGAGTGGGTGGGGTGGTCCACACCCACTCCACCTATGCCACTTGTGTTGCCCAGGCGGGAAGGCCCATCCCATGTTTTGGTACCACCCATGCCGACCATTTCTTTGGAACCATTCCAGTCTCGCGTCACCTCACCGAGGAGGAAGTCCGCACAAACTACGAACTCAATACAGGGATAGCCATTGTAGAAACCTTCCGGAGCCGTGGGATTGATCCAAGGCAGATACCAGGGGTCCTGGTCCCCTTCCATGCTCCTTTCGCCTGGGGGCATAACCTGAAATCAGCGATTGAAAATGCCATTGTACTAGAGGAATGCGCAAAAATGGCCGTATACACCCATTTCCTGAACCCTTCTGCGCAGGGGATTCCCGCTTTCCTCTTGGAGAAGCACTTTTTGCGCAAACACGGTCCAGGCGCGTACTATGGGCAACGGAAATGAAGACAGTGGAAATCTCACCCCCCCCAATCCCCCTCTCCTGCATGGCGAGGGGGGAACGCTCCCCCTTCTCCCCGTGGGAGAGGGGGGTTGGGGGGGTGAGGTTATGAATTCCGCCATAGACACATCGTCTATAAAGGAGGCTTTATCATGCGTATTGGCTTTATGATGAAATTCGATGAAGAACGGATTCGCTTTGCCAGGCAGTCCGGATTCGGCTCAGCGGAGCTGATGGTCAACCCGGAGGATCCCTACTTCCCGGGCAACAAAGGCTGGAATGCCAAGGCCGATGAGGTCAAAGAGACCTTCGCCAGGAATGGGCTGCGGATTTCCTGCCTGGCCGCCTTCTATGTCAACCACATGGATCCCAGGCAGGCCGCCGATGGCAAGAAGCGGGTACGTGGTTCGATTCAACTGGCCGAATACCTGGGTGTTCCGGCAGTGTCCGGATTCACTGGAAGGACTGCTGATCGTCTGATTGAAAACAGCCTGCCGCAGTTCAAGAAGATCTGGACCGATCATGCCGCCTTCGCGGCTGATCACGGGGTCAAGATTGCCATCGAGAACTGCCCGATGGGCTGGCACCACCTGCCGGGGCAGGATGGTATCAACTTTTTCTCAACCCCCGAAATGTGGCGGCGTGGATTCGAGGCGGTCCCCAATCCGGCCCTGGGGCTGGAGTGGGATCCCTCGCACCTGATCTGCCAGTTCATCGATCCGCTCGCCAACCTGCGCGAGTTTGGAAGCCGTGTGCACCATGTTCATGCCAAGGATGCCCACATCAACCGCGACATGCTGTTGCGCGAGGGGATCTGGGCCTACCATGTGGCCGAGCACTGTATGCCGGGTTTTGGGGATACCCCATGGCCATTGGTGATCAAGGAACTCCAGCGCCAGGGTTATCACGGTGACCTCAACATCGAGGGGTGGCATGATGATATTTATCGTGACCGGCCCAATGGTGCCAAACAGGAAGACCTGGGGTTACTGGTTGCACTCAAGACGCTTGCGCCGTATGTTGATGGGAAATGACAACCCTAATCCGGATTTTTATTCTCAGTGTGGCATCGTTGGTGATAGGAGTGGGAGTGAACTTTCTTTCTCCCACTCCGTTACCCCTGATTGCCAATGCCGACCAGTTCAAGATCCAACACGCGGAGGGAGTGGAGGTTGTATCCTCCGAGATCATCGACCTCTGGAATTCAGGGGTCGCGATCTTTGTCGATTCCCGTAGCGCGGAGGCCTTCAAGGAGGGCCACATCCCCGGTTCAATTTCGGTTCCTTACAAAGCCATTGAGGAGGGAGAAATCCCCGAGACCGTGGATCTGCTCCCCAAGGATCAGGACCTGGTGATCTACTGTGATGGTGCGGACTGCCATTCCAGCCAGGTGGTATACGACAAGCTTGAGGAACTCGGTTTCGACAAGGAGAAGATGAAGATCTTTTCCGGTGGTTGGGTGGATTGGGTCAACAACAAGGGTGAGATAGAGAAGTCAGAAGGGGAAGAGAATGGGGGTTGAGTCTGCTGGTTGTCGTTTGGGGAGAGATTGGACCCTGTTGGTTCTGCGAATCCTCCTCGGGCTGATCATGGTGTTTGCGTCCTTTCCCAAGTTCTTCAACTGGGAAGGTGTCAGTTGGTCCAATCCGATACCACCATTGGATCTGGCCCCTTTCGCACGGGATGTCTACAACTACCGGATTCTCCCAATTCCATTGGTGAATCTGGCCGCGATGTTTGTCCCCGCGATTGAAGGATTGTGTGCGATCTGTTTATTGACAGGAGCATGGCTGAGGTCTTGCACGCTCATACAAGCCATTTTTCAAATTATCTTTCTGGTGGCAATGGGGCAGGCCATGGTCCGAGGCCTGGACATCAACTGTGGATGTTTTTCAGGTATAGCGGACAGTAAGGTCGGTTTCTTCACCCTCTTCAGAGATACGGTGTTTCTAATTGGGTTTATAGTGGTGTTTTGGCTGGCTGGGGGGAAGGCTGCCCCCGCGCAAGGTGAGGAGTGAATGCTTTACTGTCAACCACCAGGTTCTTTTTACTGGATTTTTGGCTCCATTCCAACCATATTCTTCACACGGAAAAATAGATAGAAATCTTCCGCTCCCTTTTTCTGGTTTGAAATCCTCCCATCTTCCGTTGAGCCTCCAGCAACTTCACACCAATTATTGACGTCGGTGGAATTTAGACTTATTCTTACCTTAGAATGGAAAGCATCATCGCGACACTTCGGAAGCATGGGATTCAGGCAACCCCCCAAAGGATTGCGGTGGCTCAGTTTGTTCTCGATACACGCAGCCACCCCTCCGCCGATGAAGTCTGGAATAACGTTCGCCGCCATTGCCCAACCGTCTCACGTGCCACCATTTACAACACACTCAACCTGTTTGTTGAAAAAGGACTCCTGAAAGCACAACTGCTGAAAGAAGACACGGTCGTGTTTGATCCACATGTGGAGGCTCATCATCATTTTGTGGATGAAGAGACAGGCAAAATCCACGATGTACCTTGGGATGCCATCACAGTCAGCGGCGAAACCAGGTTGGGCGGTTTTCAAGTACGTGAATATCAGGTTGTGATGCGGGGACGCAGGATGAAAGAGTAATTTTTTTTCCCATGAAATTAGAATTATTCTAATATCTTATTAAGTCTAAATTCATATATGAAAGGAATGAATAGGGTGGAAACAAAAGAAAGGAGGATTTGGAAATTCATTGATACGCGGATGTAGTTGCGAACTTGACGCAACTCAATGACAAGGGAGGTTCTTATTATGAGAATTCAGTTTAGTGCTTCAGTAATGGTGGCCGTTATGGGTGTTGTTCTGGTGGTGGGACTCGCACCTATCCTGGTTTCAGCGGGAGAAGGCAAAGTGGTCTCAAGTTACGGTCCCATCAACCAGAGCGAAACCTTCGAACAGATCAAGGCAGCCCGGCTGGCGGTAAAGACCGAACGTGCGAAAGAGCACTCGGAAATGTTGAATTCACGTTATACGCTGCCAGCCAAAGTCAGCTCCAATGTGAAAATGTCAGGTGGCAAGCCGATTCCAGAGGGAGTCACTGCCAAGCTCAATGGAGTCACTTGGGATGAACTGGACAAGCTGACCCCTGAACAGATCAAGGAAAAAGGTGTCTTTCCTTATAAACCGCTCCCCTTTGCAGACCATGCAGAGGGCGGGATGTTGTTCCCGGAAATGATCACGAAATCACTCCCGCGCCTGGTACGGTTCGATCTGGATTTTGATTTACCCGAGAACATCCTCCCCGATCCCGCACCCGCAATCTTCCTGACAACCCGCCCGGATCTGGGTGATGTGGCCAAGGGACGTCTGGTTACGGTCAACAATTACTATGAAATCTTCAATGGAATCCTCAATCCCAAGCAACTCGAGGGACTCCGTCTGCTGGTCACCCAGTTCCCACAACAGCAGTTCAATGCCACCGAGGACCGGCGGACCGATCGTCCGGATGGGATGTTGGGTGTGACCTGTTTCGATTGCCATGCCAACGGCCATACCAATGGCGCCAACCACCTTGTGGGCGATATCCGTCCCCAGGAGTTCCGCCACCGCATAGAGACTCCCTCGCTGCGTGGTGTGAATGTGCAGAGGCTCTTCGGTTCCCAGCGTGCGCTCAAGACAGTCGAGGACTTTACCGAATTTGAGCAGCGCGCGGCCTATTTCGATGGCGATATCTGTATGGCGGCCAAGAAGGGAGTCAACGTTCTCGAGAGAGGGTCTCAGGTTCACTTCATGGCCGAGTTTCTCGCTATCCTGGATTTCCCTCCCGCGCCCAAA
>CAYZUX010000356.1:0-4277 GCA_964481775.1 uncultured bacterium
AAACTGAAGTGTCCGCATGGAATCGCGGTGGACACACGCGATGGAGATCCGAAGGTGCTGGTAGCCGACCGGGCAAATGTCCGCCTGCAATGGTTTTCGCTCGATGGAAAATTTCTCTCCGTTGCCGATAAAGAGCTGCGTCACCCCTGTCATTTCGATCAACGCGATGGGGAGCTTCTCATCCCCGATCTCCATGGGCGTGTGACCATTTTCGACAAGAACAACCAGCTCATCGTTCATCTCGGAGACAACGAGGGAGTCAACAAAACCCCTGGCTATCCAAATCTACCCCATGACCAGAGGAAGAGTGGCAAGTTTATCTCTCCCCACTCGGCATGCTGGGATCATGAAGGTAATATCTATGTTGTTGAGTGGATCAATGATGGTCGTGTCAGCAAGCTCAGAAAGATTGCCTAACCTAAACTTATGCGTGTTTGTGTCATTGGCGGTAGTGGGAATATCAGCACCAGCATTGTCCGTGTGCTTTTAAGCCTTGGTCATGAGGTTACCTGTTTTATCCGTGGCAAGAGCCGGACAATACCCAATGGCGCGAGGTTGCTGCAAGGCGACCGGATGGACCGGGCCGCTTTCGAGAAAAAGATTCAGGCGGAGCGGTTTGATGCCGCCATCGACATGATCTGTTTCACCCGGGAGGATGCGGAGAGCAGTGTCCGCGCCTTCCGGGGGGTCCAACACTTCATCCAATGCTCAACCGTCTGCACTTATGGGATCGATCTCGACTGGATGCCAGTTACGGAGGACCATCCGTTACGTCCAATCACCGATTATGGACGGAACAAAGTTGCTGCCGATCGTGTCTTCCTGGAAGCGTGGTACCGTGAGAGTTTCCCGGTCACCATTCTGAAACCTTCCACCACTTATGGGCCTATCATGGGATGTGTCCGGCAGGTTTGCTGGGATTTTTCCTGGATTGACCGGATCCGCAAGGGCAAGCCGATAGTTCTATGTGGAGATGGGAGTGTGGTACACCAGTTCCTCCATGTGGAGGACGCCGCTCTGGCTTTCGCCCACACTCTGCTGAAGCCTCATTGTATCGGACAGATCTACAATGTGGTGAACCGTGGATTTTTCACCTGGCGTCAGTACCACCAGGCTGCCATGCAGGTCATTGGCCAGGAGGTGGAAATGGTGGGGATTCCCCTGGATGACATCCTGGCGATGGAGATCCCCGAATCGGGGATCTGCCGTGATATTTTCGCACACAACAGTTATTACAGCGCTGAACGGCTGTTCCGGGATGTTCCGGAATTCAAACCCAAGGTCAGCCTCCAGGAGGGACTTCGACAAACCATCGAAGCCATGGGTGCGGAGGGGCGGATACCGGACTCAGACACGATCGAATGGGAAGACCGGGCAGTTGCCGCTCAACGCGGGGTGCGTGGGACAGTCCCTGTGAGTTGAGTTCCAAAAACAAAGACAGATCGATGCCTCAACCGAACCGTCTCCGTAACATCCCCAGGATTTCAGGCAGACGGCTGCGCAGGCTGTCGATCACGGCGGCGAGGATGATGACCACGCCGATGAAAAGGTCCGACCAGATATCCTCCATGCCCAAGTGAACCAGGGCGTAGTTGAGCACATACAGCAAGGCAGCTCCGATGAGGGTTCCCCACACGGAACCTTCGCCCCCCATCAGGCTGGTGCCGCCGATCACCACCGCCGCGATGACCTTGAGCTCATAACCTTTGGCAAGGCTCGGGTCGAGAGTATGGAGTTTGGAGGTCAGGAAAGCCCCCGCCACCCCACACAGGATGCCGGTAAGCGTGTAGGCGAAGATCTTGATCCGGTCGACATGAATCCCCGAGAGACGTGCCGCCTGTTCATTTCCACCAATGGCATAAATATAGGTGCCCCACGTGGTGAATCGAAGGAAAAGCCATCCCAGCACCATCAGGACCACCATCGCCCAAGGCGCATATTCAAAGAGTCCATTAAATGATTCCGCAACCGGGTAGACTGTCTTAATCGCAATGGTATCGAGGGTCGCCACCCCTCCCGGTCCTGAGTTGCCCACAAGAATGGGAGACTCCGGATTCCCCAGGCTGGCGAGTGTTCTGGCTTTGTGGGTAGTCATGGGATGGATCTGGGCTGTTTCGAAACCGGGACGGATCAGATATGTGGCGCCTACATTACCGACACAGGCCACCACAATCTGGCTGGGGAACACCAGGAAGTCCCTGACAGGTGGTTTTGGAGTCTGCCAGATGAGTTCAGGTTTTCCCTCACGCAGCACCATAAGCCGGTCGGGCCTGGCTTCTCCCTCGACAAACCAGAGCGTGCCTTCCTCGCCACTTCGAAGCCCTAATGCCACTTCCGAGGTGGATTCATACAGAACCGAAGGGGCTCCATCCGGGGATATACGAACCACACGGGCGGGTTTCCGGGTGGTTCCAAAGAGCTGCCCTGCTTCATCAACTGTCAGACTGGTGAGAGCTTCTGTTCCCTCGATGGAAACCCTTCCAAGGACCTCTCCAGTCTTGCCGACATGAACAGCCTCGGAGGGTGAAGAGGTAGCGGCCCAAAGACTTCCATCGGGGGCTTCCTGCAAGTCATGGACCTGTGAGGCCTGAGTATCGCAGAGGAGTGTTGGATGTCCCTTTGCATCAATTTTCCAGATTTTTCCCCCAGGTTCACCCGCAACAGTTACACTTCCCTCGCCCCACGGTACGAGGGAGGAGACAGTATCCAGCTCGAGAGGAATCGACAGGGATTCATTCCAGTTTGCATCCAGACGGGAGACATGCCCCGGATTGCTCGCACCAATCCAGGCCCCGCCATCAGCAAGGGGCAGGATCACCTCCACGCTATCACTTTCCGAATAGAAACGGCGTTCGACTGTGGGTTGTCCTGAGACCTCTCCGGTGGGGCTCAGGATTGAGGCAGTCACCTCGACCGGTTTACCAAACTTGGTGAGGCCAATCTGCTTCCCACCCGAGAGGCCAAGGGTAAGGCCACTGCAAGCCGAAAGCATTCCAAGGGTGACAATGAAGGGGGTGACCCGGATCTTGGTGATGATCAGGCCGGAGATGAGACCACAAAGACCACCGGTTCCCAGTGCAACCGCCAGGCCGGTGGAAAGCGAGTAGCCTTGTTCGGATGTCAGCACGAGAGACATCAGGTAGGCCGACAGGGCACACACCGAACCCACGGAGAGATCAATTCCCGCGGTCAGGATGACCATGGTCTCTCCGATGGCCATGATGGCGATGGGGGAGATGGCCTGGATAATTGAAATGAAATTGGAGCGGGTGGTGAAGGAGCTGGTCACCACAGACATGGCTCCAACCATCGCCAGGAGGATCAGCAGAACTCCGACTTCCTTGATAGCGAAGAGCCGCCGGACGAGGCGGAATAGAGGAGAACGCGGACCTTCGACGGATTCCTTACCGGCCACGGTTATTGTCCAATTTCATCTAATTGAATGACTCTGATTTCAGTAACCCGAGAGAGACGTTTATCCCCTGTCAAGAAGGCTTCACAGCCAGCCTCAATCGCGGCAGACAGCTGAAGTGCATCTGGAGTCCGTAATCCGTATTTTACACGAAGCATCGAAGCTCTCTTCGCAATGTCTGATGTAATAGGAACTGTTCCGAAGGTCCGGTTCTCCAGGAGAAGTTCGCAGTATTGTGTATACAAGCCTATATTATTTTTCAAAAGGGGATGAACGAGCACTTCGCAAAGATTCAACATACTGGTCGGGATCAATACCTTCCCGGATTTCTTTCCCAAGCCCATGCAACGCCGAAATACGGGAACAATGAGGTTGAGATGCTGATGAAGTAGCAACGGCCAGGTCCTCTGCCATCCTCTAAATGAGTTCCAAGCGGGATTCAGGAGACAGGGATGAGATATGCAGACGATATATCCGATCAACATCCGGAGTCATAGTTCCTTCTGCCCTCCCTTCCCTGATGAGTCCTTACACTTTAAACGACTCTTCACTCCCATGATATCAATGGAACCAAGTTATGAGGAGATACAATAGACTTGGGAAGTCCCTTTTATGGTCTGTTACCACCCCTTATTCAGTTCACCGATACACAAATCCAGCGGCCTTGATCCTCTCCACCGCCTGCCTGATGCGGTCCACCTCCACTGTCAAAGCGATGCGGATGTACCCCTCGCCCATGCTCCCGAAGGCGCTTCCCGGTGAGACCAGCACCCCGGCTTTGTCCAGCAGAGCCTTGGCAAATTCACCGCTCCCGGTTTCACACGGAACCCGGGTCCAGACAAAAAAGGTGGCTTTTGGCCAGATG
>CAYZUX010000357.1:0-4271 GCA_964481775.1 uncultured bacterium
GCTCACGTCTGGATGCGCTCTTTTGTGTATTGAATACATACAAGGCATTGGCGCCAGCTTTGGCATACTGTGAAAGCCACAGGATGTAGCCTCGCCGATCACCATAGGATGGAACAAAAGACCGTCCGGGATAACCTGCATAAAAGGCAGCTGTGGCAGCCCGGTCAAATCTGTCTGATCCAATCAGGTCAAAACCACCCGGTTCTTTTTCCTCGATCTTGGATTTTATAAAGGCCCCGAGTTGGTCAAAACCATAAAGGTGTGCTGCCCAGTCATTGATTGCATACTTGGCGGCTTCCTGTTTGAGGAGAGAGGGTACCCATGAACCTGGTAATGTCAGGCTGATTGGATAAGGGTACACCAGGTAAAGATATATCAACAAGGAAATGGAGGCGGAGGAGACATACAAAAGCCCTCGTCTAAAAGCAGACCATCTCTCCAATCCAATAGCCATCAACGGCAGTAATCCAATGAATACCGGTGCAGTCCAGTGAATCTTTATGGATTTACTGAAACTCACCAGCACGAAGAATGCGAACAAGGGTACCGAAGACCAGAACCCCAGCGCCCTATTCCGATCCTCACCAAAGATGCATTGCCTGGAAGCTTGCACTGCTGTCAGTATCAGATACCCATAGACCCAGGGAGACAAAATGAGAAATGGGGCAAACAGGATCCCAAAAAGATGGACCGGTTTGAATTCACTGCTCAAGGTGTGTCCAAATAACTGGAATTGATAAGTAATCCAGTCATGCTGGTAGTTCCACCAGAGATTGGGTAAGTAGCAGGTGATTGCCAGCACTGTCGCGAGGTAAGGCCATGGCGATGCCAGGTACCGTCGGTCTGTAGAAGAAAAGAGTAAGTGAAGAATTAACGATCCGGCCAGCGGCACTGCATGAAATTTGCTCATCAGTGCACCTCCAGCCATCAGGCCACACAACAGCCACCAGGCGCTCTTGCCAGTCGTCAGTGAACGTTCAAAACAAAAGAGGGTCGCACACCAGAAGAACAACAACGGCGTGTCAGGTTGATTTTGAACGGCCAAAATTGAATAAATGGGAATCAGATTAAACAGCAAGGCGGTACGAATCCCGGTTTGTCTCGAACCAGACTGGTTGCGAGCATATCCATATAATAAAAGCGAACAGAAGAAATGACCGGCTACCGAATGGGTACGTGCGGCCAATGATGAAGGTGGCCCCCAGAAATCGAAGAGATGGATGAAGAAGCCCAGCACAGGTGGATGATCGAAATAACCGAGATCAAGATAGTAGCTATACATCCAATAGTAACACTCGGTTTCAAACAGCGGATGGTTCGCCGCCACAACCAGACGAACCAGAGAAGTGGCCACCAGAACGAAAAACCAAATCCAGGGATTGTCCTGTAAACGAAACGATTCCTTGTCTTCCATAAACGGGCGGCTGATCCTATACAGGTGAAACTCTGAATGTCTTCTATGAAGGACACACGGAAAAAGCACCCATGGAAAGACCGGTATGCTATCCCGGAAGTGATCCACCGGGATTTTCCTACATGGAACAGGTCGGTCCCATGTCCTTGAGTCTATACAGGCATAGTTGCTGAACCCCAGGCAGACGTCAAGGACTGGTCAATCCTGGTCAAAAGGCATGTAGCAGGGTTCGGTGCTTGAGGAACCTCATCCTCACATGAGGTGCATTCCTGAGAACGGAAACTCACGAGGATTGACCCTGTCAGGGTGACAATGCCATCCTGTTCCTGTCCATGCCTTGGAAAGATACCCAAAGATCCCGTCTCCGCCGCCTCTTCATGGAGGGATTTACAGCTGTTGATATTGCCGAACCTTTGGTGTCCTTTGATGCCGGGACAGATTCCCGGCAGGTGCAAGAATTGATGGTTGAACATGACTTTGATCTGGTCGGAATCCGTCAGCAAGGTTTGGTCACGGGTTATGCCCGTCGTGAGGATCTGGAGTCCGGTACCTGCCTGGAGCACCTGTGTCCTTTTATCCGGGGAAGTGATCTGGTCCCAGAGAGCACGAGTTTGCCCGGTGTGGTCAAAGCCTTGTCATCGCACCAACACTGCTTTGTCACGATTCTCGGTCATCCTGGGGCGATTATCATGCTGAGTGATCTTGAAAAACCACCCATGCGGATGTTTCTGTTTGGCATGATTACGCTGAGTGAGATGCTGATGACAGAGATCCTCCGTAAACGATATGGCAACGGCTCCTGGCGGGAGATGATTTCTGCGGAACGCCTGGGTTTGGCTGAACGGCTTCAGGAGGAACGTCGAAGGAGAGGGCAAAATGTGGATCTGATCGATTGCCTGCAATATGGAGACAAGGGTGGAATCATCATGCAGGATGAGGACATTCGCAAGGCGCTTGGTCAGGAATCCCGTAGTCAAGCCAAGCGGGCTGTCAAGGAAATGGAAATGCTTCGTAACAACCTGGCTCACAGCCAGCGGATAATTCCCGATGGGTGGCATCGGATCGTAATAGCCTGCAGCCGTTTTGAAGCAAACTTGCAGGCGATTTCCGAACAATCGAATCTGATCACTGATCTTCCTTCAATTCAATCGCTGGAAGAGTGATATGGGGGGGAAGAGTCCTAATCAGGTTTTTCCGGGAGGGATCGACTCTATGCTTCCTGCCATCTCTCGTTGGTCTGTCATCTGTCTTCTCCTCTTCCTCTCACCGGTTCAGGCTGTTCCACCCCCGATCACCCCCATTTTACAGAATTCTCAAGCACGGCTGGTTTTCCAGCCAGCTACCGGCGCGCTGGCCGAGGTCACCGACCGGGTACAGGGTGGCAACCTGCTGGTGGAGGGTTCCACCACGGAACTGTGGTCCCTCACAGGCATGGATGGCAGGGTGCTAACTCCCGGACAGGCGGCGCCAACCAGTTATGTGATAAAGGATGAGAATCACATCGAGATCACCTGGAAGGGGTTGGGACAGACCGGGGCCCCTCACTTGGAGGTTTCCGCTCATGTTCAACTCGCCACCGATGAACGAGTGGCACGTTGGAGAATCCGCGTGACTGGCTTGGGCGATCTGGTCTTGCGCGATGTGCATTTTCCTCGTCTGACCCACCTGCAAACGCTCACTGGAGAATCGCTGGCTGTCCCTGTCTGGATGGGTGAAAAGACCCAGCGGGCAAGGGAACTCCTGAATCCGCCGGGTGGGACACCAGGGCGTTGGGAATGGGAATATCCAGGGACTCTCTCAATGCAGTGTCTGACCTTTTATGGCCACAACAGGCTGGGAGTGCTCCTTTCGACTAATGATACCAGCGCACTTAGAAAACAGTTCGCGGTTTTCGGAGATGGCAAGGGGGACTTGGGGCTTGAGGTGGTGCACCTTCCCACCGGTTCGGAGATTGAAACGGGGTGTTTTGAGACCACTTATGATATAGAAACACGCCTGTTCCATGGAGACTGGTTCACCGCTGCTGAACACTACCGGAACTGGGCCAGTCAACAGGTTTGGGTCAGTGATAGCAGACGGCGACAAGGTCTGGTTCCAGAATGGGTGACGAACACCGGTTTGTGGGTTTGGAATCGAGGGCGCTCCCCGGGAGTCCTCGGCCCCGCGTTGGACCTCCAGGAAAAGTCTGGCATTCCGGTCAGTGTGTTCTGGCACTGGTGGCATGGCTGCCCCTACGATGCGGGTTTTCCGGAGTATCTGCCACCGCGTGAGGGGGCTGAGTCCTTTAAGAAATCTGTCGCTGAAGCCCAGGCCAAGGGGATCCATACACTGGTGTACATGAACCAACGCCTGTGGGGAATGAGCACTCGCAGTTGGGTGGATGAGGGAGCCGAACGTTTCGCGGTGAAAGGTGTGGATGGCAAAGTGGCTCCTGAGGTTTACAACACCTTCATGAATTCACCCTGCGCCTCGATGTGCATGGGGACCGAGTTTTGGCGAAACAAGTATGCGAGTGTTGCCTCTGAGGCTGTCCAAACGCTGGGTGTCGATGGGATCTACATGGATCAGGCCTGTTCGAGTCTGGCTTGTTACGATTTGACGCATGGGCATCCGTTGGGGGGCGGATCCTGGTGGATGAATGGATTCAAGAGCCTCCAGGAGGATATCCGGAAACGATGTCTGCCTGTCAAACAGGTGACACTGGCGGGTGAAGGTTGCGGAGAGGCCTGGCTGCCACATCTGGATTTGATGCTCAGCCTGCAGGTCAGCATGGAACGTTATGCCACACCGGGGGAGTGGGAGCCGATCCCCTTTTTCCAGGCGGTCTATCACGATTGTGCCACCCAATATGGCAACT
>CAYZUX010000358.1:0-4234 GCA_964481775.1 uncultured bacterium
AAACAGAGACGGTCATAGAGATCGCGCAGGAACTCCCCCCGCTGCATCATTTCCTCCAGCGGGGCATTGGTGGCTGCCAGGACACGAACATTGACTTCGATGGTACGGTTCCCGCCAACCCGCTCAAATTCCTTGTATTCGATGACACGCAGAAGCCTCTCTTGGGCGGAGCGCGAGAGGTTGCCGACCTCATCGAGAAACAGGCTGCCTTCATCAGCGAGTTCGAGTTTTCCCTTACGGGCCTCCACCGCGCCCGTGAAAGCGCCTTTTTCATGCCCGAGCATTTCGGCAGTGAAGAGTTCCTCGTTGTAAGCGGCGCAGTTGAGAACCACATAGGGCCTGCCCTCGCGTCCGCTGGTCCGGTGGAGGTAACGTGCCAAAAGCTCCTTCCCGGTCCCTCGCTCACCACGAATGAGAATCGGCCTGGGAACACGTGCCAGTTTGTCCGCTAACTGGATGACCTCCAGGAAAGCAGGGCACTTCCCTACACCTGGAGAGGGTGCGGTGTTTACATCGCCACCGATGAAACCAGAGAATGGTTCGAGCATGACTCAGACGAAATGTGTTTCAGCCCAGCTACAACCTAGCAGACTTCAGAGATAATTCCAAAGGGCGTAGCTCCCTTTGGATGGAAATCAATTCTGGATCACCGATTGGTCCAAATACATCCTCATCCAGGCTTCGAGGACAATCAATGACCACAGCCGTAATCCATGGTCACGGTATTGGTTCTGGTGTTCTCCTATCAGTTTATGAATCTGGCTTGGATTCAGCAGTCCACGTCGGAGAATTTGACCAGCATCGAGCCACTTCGGGATCAATCCTTTGGTATCATCCCTCAACCAGGTTCCCATCGGTGGATTCAGTCCCAGCTTTTTGCGATGGAGGACCTCGTCGGGGACTTTCCCTTTCAGGATCCGGCGCAATAACCGTTTGGAGGCCAACAAACTGATGTGGTGGGGTGAGGGGACCTTCGCGAGTGCCTCGACCAGGACATGGTCTGTGAAAGGAACCCGTACTTCCAGGCTGTGGGCCATGCTCATGCGGTCGGTGTAACGCAAAACATTTTCGGGAAGAAAACCATGCAGATCGGCATAAACTGCCCGTTCAGTATCACGGCCAGCCAGGGGATTCAGGAAGTTCCAGGTTACAGGGTCGATCCGTTTCTCTCCCAATTCCTGCAGGATGGCGGGAGAGAGAAGCTGGTCTCTCTCATTCTCATCCGCATAACTCATCCAGTGTGCATACCGTGCAGTAGGAGGGAGCTCCGCACCCTCGAGAAGCTCCCGGAACCAACGGCGGTGGTTCCGGGCTGTGGATTTTTCACTTGCTCCTGCCCATTTCAGACCCAGCCAGCGGAGGGGATAGGGGATTCTTCCCAGAAGATCGGCCCATAGCATCCCACGATACCGTGGGTAACCTCCAAAGAGCTCATCGCCCCCATCTCCGGAAAGCGAGACAGTCACAAACTGCCTTGTGAACCTGGAAAGTGCACTGGTCAATAGCGCTGTGGGATTTCCGAATGGTTCATCAAAACTTCGGACCAGTTCCTCGATCCCTGATGAGATGTCGATAGAAACCTCGATCTCATGGTGATGGGTGTGGAAGAACTGGGCTACCCGGCGTGCCGCGGGACGTTCCTCATAAGCGGAAGCCTCCGCGCCGAAACCAATGCAGAATGTCTCTACTGGGTGAGAGGAGTATTTGGCAAGAACCGAGACAATGGTTGAGGAATCGATACCTCCTGACAGGAACGCGCCCAGGGGAACATCGCTCATCATCCGCATCCGGATCGAGTCCTCAAGGATCGGAGCGATTTCTTCAGCCCACTCCTCGGCGGAGGGCCTTTCTTGCGGGTTTGGTTCGATATCCCAGTACTTCTCGATCCTGACCTCGCCCGCCTGCCAGGTCAGAGTATAGGCGGGCGGGAGCTGACGAATCCCACGAAAAATGGAATACGGCGGAGGAACATAGAGCAGCGAAAGGTAAGCATCCAATGCAACCGGATCGATGTTCCGGTCCACTTCCGGGTGCTGGAGCAGAGCTTTGGGTTCCGAGGCGAACAGCAGACGATTCCCCAACTGAGCGTAATACAGCGGCTTGATTCCGATCCGGTCGCGTGCCAGGAAAAGACGCTTTTCACGGCTGTCCCAGATCGCGAAGGCAAACATCCCTCGCAGACGGTGGAGCATGAATGGCCCCTCACGCTGATACAGAACCGGAAGGACCTCGGTGTCACAATGGGTGGCAAAGGGATACTCCGGCTCCAGTTCACGGACAATGCTTTGGAAGTTGTAAATCTGCCCGTTGAAGGTCACCCAGATGGAACCATCGTGGGTAGACATCGGTTGTGCTCCGCCTGCGGGATCGATGATGGCCAGCCGACGGTGCCCCAGTGAGGCTTCTCTCTCAAAGTGGAAGCCCTCCCCATCCGGTCCACGATGACGCAGTTGAGCGGTCATCCTCCGGACCAGACCCACATCCTCGAAACCGGCGATTCCGGCAATCCCACACACCCGTGTCGCTCCTCGCTTTCTGCGCAATGTGTCCAGTCTATACGAAAAAGCTCTCGTTTGGAGTTAACCTTCGACCTTCAGGTTGCACAGGCACGCTAAGGCGTGAAGTTCGAACAGCCAACCTGAAGGTTGATCTCCATGTCAGAATCCTTATGCTATCCGCAATCTTCAGCCATGCTTACCAGAAAAGGTCTGCCCTCGGTTCTGGCGGTTTGCCTGTTTGTTCTGATCACCGGTTTTTTCTTCCAGAGAAATCTTTCCAAATTGGTGGTGCCCAAGGGGGATAATGCAGGACGCTGGGCCTATGCCGCCTATCGTGATGCCACCTACTACCCGGTGGTTGCCCTGCTGGAAGGGAAGAATCCCTATGATGCTGAACTGTATATGAAGACATATCCGGTGGGGGATGTGCTCCCGCCCTATCTTCCCATCACTCTGGTGCTTCACCTTCCACTCGGCTTAGTTGATTTTCAGACCTCAGTGGTTCTCTATTTTCTGTTGACACTGCTTCTCACAGTCATTCTGAGTGCCATGATGCTCCGTATCGCGGATATACCACTCACTGTTCCCTGGGTTTTTGGACTTTCCACTGCCTTACTCCTGACTCGTCCCGGTCAGAACAACCTGTTACTCGGTGAGTGTACCGTGCCCATGGCCATTGGAGTCTACCTGTTGGTTTCCTCGCGATGGCGAAAATCCAACCTTGCCATCCTGGGATTTATCATGATGGTGATCAAGCCAACCTATGGTCTCCCGCTGGGGGTTCTTTTGCTGGCCAGGAGAGATTACAGGACCGTCCTTTCTGGCGGAATCATTACCGCTGTCCTGGCTTTCAGTGTCACTGGGGTATTGGCTCATCATGCGGGAGGGGTTGGGCCGTTGGTCTCTTCCCTGGTGGAAAGCTACCACGCCTCGGAAGATCACCCCGATTCCGATCCTGCCACCAGTCCCTCGCGGATCGATGCCAAGGGAGTGATTGGACGGATCCTTCAGACCGACCCAGGCGTGGCGGTGGAATTCGGTCTCCTGATGGTTTTACTGGGGCTGGGTTGCCTGGCCCTTAGGAAACTGGACACACTCCCGGAAACCCCCGGGAAGGATTCACTCATTCTGGGTGTGGTCTGCCTGGTGACCCTAACGAGTATCTTTCACCAACCCTATGACTTGCTTTTACTGGCGGGGCCCTGGTTGCTCCTGGCGGTGCGAGGGAACCAGCCCCCTTGGAATGACTGCCCCCGCCTCCGCTGGTTCACCCTCGGGCTAATGACCATCCCTCTGGTGAACTATGTTGGCTCTGCTACCGCTTTTGAGTACCTCGGTATTGAAATTGGAACTCCCCTCTGGATTGCACTCTCCTCGGTGAATGGGGTGGTGCTATTGGTTGTGTTGGGGGTCTACCTGAAATTGGCTTTCAGGGGACTGGTCCCCAGCAGAGATTCAACTGATCCACACACGCCTTGACCACCCTGCCTCGCTTCCCCATCTTTACCCTATGAGCCACGCCTCCGATGAAGTCACCCCCATGATGCGGCAGTATCGTCAGGTCAAGGCAGCCTGCGGGGATGCTATTCTCATGTTCCGCCTCGGCGACTTTTACGAGATGTTCGAGCAGGATGCCCATATCGCCAGTGAAATCCTCGATCTGACCCTCACCAAGAAACACATTGGCGGTGGCAAAACGGTGCCTCTTGCGGGGATCCCCTATCATGCCCTGAACA
>CAYZUX010000359.1:0-4198 GCA_964481775.1 uncultured bacterium
ATTCCGTTCTTGATGGACTGCGCATGGAGGGCTGCGAGAACTTGATCCGCGAACGAACCGGCCTGGTCATCGATGCCTATTTCTCCGCCAGCAAGATCACCTGGATGCTTGACAACATCCCCCATCTTCATGAAAAAGCCATCCGGGGAAAGCTTGCTTTTGGCACCATCGACTCCTGGCTGGTCTGGAAGTTCACTGGTGGTCGTTGTCATGCGACCGATGTTTCCAACGCATCGCGGACACAACTTTTCAACATCCACACTGGCCAGTGGGATGAGGATCTGCTTGAGTTGTTCAGGATTCCTTCCAGCCTGTTGCCCGAGGTTCGTTCCTCCAGCGAATTATATGGGGAAATTGGGGATGTTGAGGGGCTTGGGGGGATTCCCATCATGGGGATTGCCGGCGACCAGCAGGCCGCTCTATTTGGTCAACTGTGTCTCTCCGAGGGGTTGGCCAAATGCACCTATGGGACCGGTTGTTTTCTCCTTCAAAACACCGGATCCAATGCGGTGGCCTCACACCATCGGCTTCTCACGACCATCGCCTGGAAACTCGGAGGAGAGGTCTCATATGCCCTTGAAGGAAGCGTCTTCATCGGCGGCGCTGTGGTGCAGTGGCTGAGAGATGGATTGGCGATGATCCGCTCCTCTGATGAAATCGAACCATTGGCCGCGAGTGTCCCTGATTCCGGGGGTGTCTATTTTGTCCCAGCCTTCGCCGGACTTGGCGCACCTCACTGGGATTCCTATGCCCGTGGGACTCTGGTGGGTCTTACCCGTGGTACCACCTCTGCTCACATCGCGCGTGCTGCTCTGGAGAGCATCGCCTTCCAGGTAGCCGATCTCCTGGAGGCGGTCCATACCGATACCATCACCTCCCTGTCAGAGCTCCGCGTCGATGGCGGTGCGGCTCGAAACAACCTTCTTCTGCAATGTCAGGCGGATCTCCTGGGAGTGCCAGTCATCCGTCCAGTCAATACCGAAACAACTGCGGCAGGCGCGGCTTTCCTTGCTGGTTTGGCGGCGGGACTCTGGAAAGGGAACGAGGATCTTGCCGGACAGTGGCGGATCGACCGGCGCTTTGAGCCCGCCATGAGCCGTACCCACGCCACTGAGCTTCAGAACCGTTGGCGGCGTGCGGTGGAACGAGCCAAGGGATGGGAGGTGGAGTGATGCCACTCGTCCGGCAAGATCTGCTTTCCCGTCTGCGCGAACACCAGGCTCCATGGGATATGGTGGTCATCGGCGGAGGCGCGACTGGAGTTGGGGTTGCGGTCGATGCGGCCTCGCGCGGGTATGAGGTGTTACTTCTCGAGCAGAGTGATTTCGGCAAGGGAACCTCAAGCCGCAGCACCAAGCTGGTTCATGGCGGGGTGCGTTATCTCGAACAGGGCAATATCTCCCTGGTCATGGAGGCCCTCAAGGAACGCGGGTTGCTGCGCCGCAATGCCCCTCACCTGGTCCATGACCTTGGATTCGTGGTTCCCAATTATGAGTGGTGGGAAGCTCCGTTCTATGGCCTGGGTTTGAAAATCTATAACCTGCTGGCCGGAAAATATGGCTTTGGCACCTCGGAGATCCTCTCACTTGAAGAGACACTTGAACGCCTGCCGACGATCAAAACGGAGGGTCTGCGAGGGGGTGTGATCTATTTTGATGGCCAGTTTGATGACTCCCGCCTGCTCATCAACCTGGTTGCTACTGCAAGTGAACAGGGAGCCACGCTGCTCAATTATGTGAAAGTGACCGCCCTCCAAAAGGGGAGCGATGGTTTTATCGGGTCCCTGATCGCCTGTGACCAGGAAACCGGTGAAGAGTTCCGGGTTTCCGCACGGGTGGTCATCAATGCCACAGGCCCCTTTTGCGATCCAGTCAGGCGCATGGCGCAGCCAGATGTCGCCCCCATGATCGCTCCCAGCCAGGGAATCCACCTGGTTTTTGATAGTTCGTTTTTACCCGGAGACAGCGCCATCATGGTTCCGCATACCAGCGATGGACGGGTGATGTTCGCAATCCCCTGGCATGGGCACACCCTGGTGGGTACCACCGACACCCCGATCCGGGAGGCGGTACTCGAACCGGAGCCTTTCGAGGAGGAAGTCGAGTTCATCCTGGAGACCGCCTCGCGTTATCTTCACAAACCACCCTCAAGGAGCGACATCCTCAGCGTCTTTGTGGGGATCCGTCCATTGGTACGTTCGGGTGATACGAAAAATACCGCAGCCCTTTCGCGCGATCATACAATTCACATCGATCCATCCGGCTTGCTCACCATCGCGGGTGGGAAATGGACCACTTACCGGCGCATGGCCGAGGACTGTGTGAACCAGGCCGCTTTGCTGGCCGGTCTTCCCGAAAGACCCTGTGTCACTTATGACCTCAACATCCATGGCTTCCATGTACCCACTGAACGCCATGGCGCCCTTGGGGTGTATGGCTCCGACGCCCCGCTGATCCTGGATCTCCTCCGTGCCACACCGGCTCTCTGTCAACCGCTTCATGAGTTGCTCCCTTACATCGCCGCTGAGGTGATCTGGGCGGTGCGTCATGAAATGGCCCGCACAGCCGAAGATGTCCTTGCCCGCCGCACTCGCGCTCTGTTCCTCAATGCCCGTGCAGCGATCGAAATGGCACCAAAAGTTGCGGAACTCATGGCAGTTGAGCTTGGGAAGGAGGAGAAGTGGAAGAACTGCCAGGTGGAGGATTTTAAGAGAGTTGGGGAGAAGTTTCTGATTCCATAAAGGGCAGAAAATTATGTCACCCGGACTGATTGTTGTCCCCTCTGTTGTGGTCTCTATAATAACATAGATATATGTTTGGAATTATGATTCTTTGATTCCACAGGAAACTGACCAGTCACCAGCGAACCGGGGGGATTTGACAAACTCCCCCCTCTGTTTCAATTTCCTCCTGTTACCATGCCGGTGTTGTATTTACGTGGTCTGTGGGGGGAAATGTCCGATCGGGGGCGGAAAACGCTTCCATGGGACCTCTTGCGTGGGGGGTGTGAAGGCGGGGGCAGCACCTTCGTCAGCACCTTCGCGTTGTTAATCGCCATCGAATATTTTCATTGTTCTCCCGCCCAGAAATCCCTCATTGCCGCCGGCAGTCATTGGGGCCTGACGCTCTCGGTCTTCTATGCCACCTATGCTCATGCCCTGATTGGAAGGCGTAACTTCGAGGCCGCCATCCCCATGTTCCTGGGAGCTGGCGCTACCCTGCTCTGTTCGCTGGCGGGAACCCCGACCCTGTATTCCTGGCTGGCCTTTTTGGGGGCCCTTTTCCTTGGCTTACGCAGTCCCCTCATGACCGCGCTTTACCGTGAGAACTATAAGGCCAGTGTGCGCGGGCAAATCTTCGGATTGATCCTGATTGTCACAGCGGGGAGTTGCACCCTCTTCACTTCACTGGGGGGCAGTTATCTTGACCATGGAGTGGAAAGATTTCCGAACCTTGCCTTGGTGATCGCCATCGTGGGCTTTTGTGGCGGCCTTTCGACTCTCCAGATTCCCTCGCCGCGTCATCCCCGTGAACCCATGCCAAATCCCTTCTCCTACTTCAGTGCTTTGCGTGACCTGGACTTTGTCTATGTGATCCTGACCTGGTTCATCTTTGGCCTTGCAAATCTGGCACTGTTACCGCAACGCTTTGAGTATATCTCACAGGGACGCTATGGTTTCGCCCTCTCGCCGGGTGCCACCGCGCTGGTCATCGGGGTCATTCCGGAGCTGATCCGTGTCCTGGCGGTACTTCCCATGGGCAGGTTGTTTGACCGGATGAATTTCATCACCCTCCGAATTGTGATCAACCTTTTCCTGCTTGCATTTCAGATCATCTTCTTCTCTTCCACCACAATGTGGGGTTTGTGCCTGGGGGCGGTATTTCTGGGGATCGGCAATGCGGGTGGATCAGTGGCTTGGAGCCTGTGGGTGACCCGATATGCGATCCCCTCGGATACAGCCAAGTACATGGCGATCCACACTTTCTTCACCGGGTTGCGTGGAATCTTTGCCCCCTATTTTGGGTATTGGTTAGCGGAGCTGGGCTCGGTGCGTCTGGCAGCCTGGGTCTCTTCGGGAATGATCGCGGTCTCTTGTTTGATATTGGTTTACCTGGAACGCCGTAGCAGCCGTTCAGGCAGGATGGTGGACCTGGAGGAAGCAATGGAGGGGGATGAATAAGGTGAGCTTTTCTAGCTG
>CAYZUX010000360.1:0-1794 GCA_964481775.1 uncultured bacterium
ACTACTTGTGTGTTGGAGCAGGATGCTTCCATCAATCTTAAGAGAGCCACCCGTGACTACATCGATGTTGCGTCCAACCCGCTCCAAGTGTTCGAGGGTGCAGTCATTGATGACCAGGTTTGCTGGGCCACCAAACTGGATATTCGGTTCACCGACACGGATATTCCATTTGCCATCCTTGAGGGTGCAGTTATTCAAGGTCGCGTTCGAGTTGGGATACAACTTGACGCAGGAATCCCAGTTATCATCTCCATCCAGAGTGGGTGGAGCCAGGATCGTGCAATCACTGATACTGACTCCTTTCGTGTTGGCCCCATCCATGATGCGGACTGTGGCGAATAGTCCAGTTCCGCCCTGAAGTATCAGGTTCTGAAGAACCAGTCCATCACCTGCTGCGCCATTTCCGGAATCCAATGTGCCATTCCCGACCAGGATCACCGCGTCATCCGGCCAGGCAAAAGCACCCGTGGCGGTAATGGTGGGCTGAACAGCCAATCCGGCCTGTCCACGGATCGTGATATCGGTTTTGGTGACATTCAACTGCTCATTCAGCACCAAACCACTTTCAATGATCTCAATCACATCGTTGGAATTGGCAGCCGCGAATGCCGAAGCCAGGGTTGTATGCGCACCCCCTGCCCCCACTGTGAGAGTGGCCGCATAGGATGGACCGCTTAAAACGATCAGAACCAAGAGAAGAATCTGGAGAAAAACACGACTTTTACTCATATTGTACTTTACCTCCTTCCATTATTTCCAAGGTGATTCAACACTCACCAGGTGAACAGATCCACACAACAGGGTCCACAAGAGCAGGACCCACCCAGAACAAAGAAGAAAGGAGTCATTGACACCGGAAAGGGTTGACCCGGAGTCAAGGATCATCCTATGATTCGGTTGACATGACAACCCTATATTAGTTGAAACTGCATGTCAATACCCATTTTTCCTGTTCAAAGACTGTGGATGTTGGCAAAGATACGAAATGATGAATGCTTACAGAAGCCATCCTGAGGGTGAGTGGAAAGGTTGAGTCCTGGTGAAGTCACAATCCTGTTTTTTTGATTATTTATGGGTTTCCTTGGTGTTTTTGCTGTGTCCAGGCCCTGCCTCACTGGCTGCCAATGTCATGATCCAGGAGTTCATGGCAACCAATTCCGCGAGCTTGCAGGATGAAGATGGAGACTATCCGGACTGGATCGAGATTGCCAACGGGGGGCCGCTTTCCCAGTCCCTCGAGAACTGGTGCCTGACTGACTCAAAGTCAAATCCCACCAAATGGCGCTTCCCCGAAGTGACCCTCGATCCCGGTGAGTACCTGGTGGTGTTTGCCTCGGATAAGAACCGTCGTGTGGCGGGTAAACCGCTCCACACCAACTTCAAACTGGGTGCGGAGGGGGAATACCTGGCACTCCTGGAGCCGGATGGAAAAACAGTGGTGACAGAGTTCGCTCCATCTTTCCCCCCCCAGGTCACCGATGTCTCCTTTGGATTTGGAAGAACCCTGACCACACAGTCTTTGATTGGGGAATCCGCTCCGGTCAAAGCCCATGTTCCCACCAATTCGGATCTCGCTCTCTCCTGGACAAACCCCACCTTTGAGGACTCATCCTGGGCTTCAGGGGCTTCCGGAGTCGGATATGAAAGAGACTCGGGATATGAATTACTGACAGGTTTGGATACCGAAAGCATGATGTTTGGAAAGAACCAGACCATTTACATCCGCATTCCTTTCCAGATTGAGGATCCAAGCCTCGTTCAAAGCCTTCGCTTACGCATGAAGTACGACGATGG
>CAYZUX010000360.1:1894-4094 GCA_964481775.1 uncultured bacterium
GCCTCCTCAGCCACCATCGGCCCGTTGATTTCTCAAGTCACACAGACTCCCTCACAGCCCTTGGATCATGACCCTCTCCAGGTCACCGCACGTGTGGTGAAAAGCCTCCAGCCCGTTTCCTCGGTTACGCTCCATTACCGGATCATGTTTGGAACCGAAGGAACCTCTGTGATGCTGGATGATGGACTCCATGGTGATGGAGATCCTGGTGACGGAGTTTATGGTGCGGTTATCCCCGCTGCTCTTTCTCTTCCTGGACAGATGGTCCGCTACTACATCACCGCCAGGGATGTCTCCGATTCCGAGTCCCGGCTTCCACTCTTCCTCGACCCCACTGGAAGTCCACAGTATTTCGGAACGGTCATCGCCGATCCAGCCATACAGACTCCTCTGCCCGTCTTTCACTGGTTTGTTCAGGACAACGCCGGGGCAGACAATCCCAACCAGACTGGAGCAAGAGCCTCGGTTTATTACAACGGCATTTTCTATGACAATATATTTGTCCGGGTTCGGGGGGCCACTGCTGCACAGGTTCCCAAGAAACCCTACAAATTCGATTTCAACCGGGGCTTTCACTTCAACCTGATGGAAGGCAGGGAATCCGTCGAAGAACTCAACCTTAACAGCACTTTCCAGGATAAGGCTTATATCCGCCCGGTACTCACCTTCGAAACCTACCGCAACTCCGGCGTCCCCGCCTGTCAGGCCTTCCCCGTGCGTGTTCAACGCAATGATCAGTTTTTCAGCCTGGCATTGGCAATTGAACAAGTCGATGATGATTTCCTGGAAGCCTGGGGTCTCGATCCGGAAGGAGCACTTTACAAGATTTTTAATGGCCTTACTGGCGTGGGAGCGGGAACCTACGAAAAGAAAACCCGCAAGGAGGAGGGAATCACCGATTTGCAGCAGCTGGTAAACTCCATCCAACCCGGTAGTCCAAATCGGAACAACTACCTGATGGATAACCTGGATATTCCGAGTGTCATCAATTACCTGGCCTCTGGCATCATCTCCCAGGACTGGGACCGTGCCATCAAGAACTACTACCTCTATCGCGACACCCAAGGAACGGGTGAATGGTCTATCTTCCCCTGGGATAAGGATTTGACCTTTGGCGCCTCCGGTCTCCAAAGTGACTACATTACGGGAAGCGATGACTCCGGTCCTGCAATCAGTCACCCTTTTTATGGTGATGCCACACACAACTGCTGTGGAGTCAACCGTCTTTTTGACGCCATTTACGCTCATCCCGCCCTGAGGGAAATGTTCGTAAGACGTCTAAGAACCCTGATGGATCAATTTCTTCAACCGCCTGAAACCCCCAGCAATCAGCTTCTCTTTGAAAAACGTCTGGATGAACTTTTCCCCACTCTTCAAGGAGATGCCGCGCTTGATCTGGCCAAGTGGGGGCCAGGCTTTGGACAAACTCAGACTCTTTCAACTTCTTTCAACATCCTGAAGAACAACTATCTTCAGCAACGCCGGAATCACCTCTATCAAACACATTCGACCTCGTCTGCTCAAACCATCCTGTCGCCAGGAAAATTTTCCAATGCGGTCAGATACGGCAATGGTGGTCTCCGGAAAGTTGAAATTCCCTATCTGAGCCAATTCAACTCATCCACTTTATCAGCTGAATTCTGGATCAAAATCGGCGCTTCCTCTACGTTCCAGGTACTCCTTTCACGTGCTCCCAAGGGACCAGGTCACTGGGAAATTTACACCACCCCCTCAAGCGGGCTCATTTCCCTTTATACCCCTGATCTCGCTCCCAACACCTCAGCTTCGACACTTTCGATTACCGATTCCCAGTGGCATTTCATTTCCTTCAGGATCGCCAGTGGAAAATTGCTGCTTTTTGTCGATGGCACAAAGATCATCGACCAGTCTGTCACCGGTTCCATCTCCTCCAACAACTACCCCATCATTGCCGGAGCTCTTCATGACCAGGATGCTCCCAGTCATTTTCCGATTACCGGCCTGATCGATGACCTGAGAATATCCAACACCAGCCGTGCCATGAACTCAGTACCCTCTGGACCTCTAACCAGCGACACCTCCACTTTGGGCCTCTACCATTTCGATGCCCTGGAAGGAAACTCCTTTCCCGATGACTCGTCCCAAAACAACCCTGCAGATCCATTCCATTCCGGTGGGGAAATCCCTGAAGGACAACCAGACAGTCCCCTCGTGCTGATTG
>CAYZUX010000361.1:0-4093 GCA_964481775.1 uncultured bacterium
GTGGAAATGACAATTTCCCATACTCAGTTCTGATGAATCCATACTCTCCAACCAACGGCACTGTAAGCGCGGGTGACATTTATAAAACTACCGGCGAATGGAGGCGTGGTTGGTCGTTATGCAATGGATGCGGAGTTTACCGTAACATGGGCAATAACATAAAGAAGTACGAGCAAGAGGGGGAGTAAGACCTCGTTTTTTTTCGAGACAACAGACCTGCAACGTCTCTACAGGCCCCGGGGGAGCATTCCCGGGGCCTTTTGCTTTTTTTACCGGATTGGGGTATGAATTGCAGAGGAGGGCCTCGCACATGGGAGTCATCAACACCACTATCCGGCTCCGTAACATCCTGACCGGAGGAGAACCGCTCGATATCCTCGCAAAGGTGGATACTGGGGCCACGTTTCTCGTAATCCCCGGATTTGTCGCAAAAGATCTTGAATTCCCGGTTATCCGCACACAAACGGTCAAATACGCCAACGAAGATCTTGCGGACCGTGAGGTAGTCTATGGAGTTGAGTTGGAGATCTGTAACCGGAAGGGTGTCTTCGAGGCGATTGTCGAACCTGACAAAACCTATGCGCTCCTGGGGGCGGTGGTGATGGAAACACTCGACCTCATCGTGGAGCCGAGGGAGCTGCGGGTTTATCCGAATCCGCGCTCGAAACTGCCCATGGCGGAGGTGGAATAACCCGTCCAGCTCTCCCATGAGTAACAATCTCCACTCAGCTCGCCCACGAGTTGTACTCGTGGGCGGAACCCTTTTGGCGGAGTTGAACTCCGCTGGATGTTACGCCGGAGTGGAGTTGCGTGGGAGTAAAACTCCCACAGAAGGGCCAGGCCCCGGAGTTCAACTCCGGGGCCAGCTGAGTATGTGGTGAAGGGGCAGTTGATAAGTTGCGTAGGGTGGGGCTTGCCCCACCAGATTCCTGCCATCGGTGGATGTTACGCCAGAGTAGAGTTGCGTGGGAGTACAACTCCGGGGCCAGCTGAGTATGTGGTGAGGGGGCAGCTGATAAGTAGCGTAGGGTGGGGCTTGCCCCACCAGATTCCTGCCATCGGTGGGGCAAGCCCCACCCTACATCGCCATCTTCGCCGCCAGTTCAATCGCCGAGACCAGGCTGGAGATTCCTGCCATCGGTGGGGCAAGCCCCACCCTACATGGCCATCTTCGCCGCCAGTTCGATCGCCGAAATTAAGCTCGAAGACGATGCCTCCCCCCGCCACGCAATGTTATAAGCGGTGCCATGATCGACCGAGGCGCGGATGATCGGCAGTCCCATCGTGATGTTCACTCCATCATGCATCGAGATCATCTTGAATGGGATCGAACCCTGATCATGGTAAAGGGTCACATGCCCATCGAAGCGCTGGAGAGCATGGGGCATGAAGGCGGCATCGGGGGGAATCGGACCCTCGGCATCCCAGCCGGCCTGCCGGCATCGTTCCACCGCGGGAGCGACAATCTCACGGTCCTCATGGCCGAACATGCCATCCTCACCGGCATGGGGATTGAGTCCCAGCACGGCGATCTTCGGTTCCTTGCCGCGTAAGGCACGCAAGGTCTTCCCTGTCAGCGCGGTCACACGCTCGATGTTTTCGATGGTGAGCGCATCAGGAACGCTACGAAGCGACTGGTGGCAGGTCACGAAAGAGACCGCGATCCTCGGGCTGTAGAGCATCATGGCAAAATCCTGCGTTCCGGTCAGGCGCGCAAAGATCTCGGTATGACCGGGTTCATGGATGCCCGCCAGGAGAAGAGTTGTTTTGGTGATCGGCGCGGTCACCACCCCGCCGAACAGCCCACGCATGGCTCCCTTGATGGCCAGCTCGATGTAACGGTAGGAGGCCTGACCCGCCAAGCGCGTCGGCTTGCCGGGCTCGATCGGCTCATGGATGACACCGCAGTCGATCAACAGGGGTTCACCCGAGTTGAGATCTTTACATGTGAATACCTCCCCCGCATTCACAACCCGCGCCGGCATGGATAATCCCAGCCGCGAAGCAACCTGTTCCAGCACCCTCCTGTCTCCAACCAAGACTGGCCGGCAACAGCGGAGCACTTGCTCATCCTGTAAAACACTGAGACAAATCTCCGGCCCGATCCCGGCGGGATCGCCCTGGGTGATCGCGATTAAGGGTTTTGTTTGAGACATGTTCACTGTACTCCTTCCGCCTGTTAGCCATCCCCGTTCGGAGTTCAACCTTTAGGTTGCACAGGCACGCTAAAGCGTGAACTCCAAACGGGAATTGTTCGGAGTTCAACCTTTAGGTTGTCTGGCCACGCTGAACCGTGAACTCCAAACGGTCCAACCAACACTCAAGGATCATCCCAACCTTTTCCGTAATCAAGGATGGGGTACTCTCTCCAGATTCGTGCCGCCTCGTTTTTCCCAACCTCATCCAAGTATTGTGAAGCACTTGAGAATGGCCACTCCAACCAATTACTGACCAGATGATGATGGACGGGATTGTGGTGGATATAGTTCATGGTAGCCCAGAAATGATTCATTGAACGAAGAACCCGTTCCGCGCAGCTTGACCAAACTTTCCGGCCTCTCATTTGCTCTTCACCATTCCAGAGAAATGAACTCCGTCCATGAAACAAGCCGAGCTTTTTAATGAGGGTGGATATAGCTTCTGTCTCTGCCAGTAAATGGTAATGGTTTGGGAGAATACACCATGCCACAACACTTCCCCCCTGCTCAACGACCAGGTTAATTAATTGCTTCTCACACTCAGTCAGACGACTCTTTGAGAATCCAAGAATAGGCTGGTGTTCATAACATGCCGCAGTAATGTGGTAATAGCCTTCCCCCGAATCCCAATGCGGTGGGCTATGCCATGGCAAACGGCTCATCTGCCGTTCCTTTAAGGTGGCTTCACGTTCCTCAGGTGTCATCAACCTCCATTGATACATATACCCAACCTCTACTCTATCAGTTTGGAGTTCAACCTTCAGGTTGCACAGGCACGCTAAAGCGTGAACTCCAAACGGTTTACTCCTGTGGCAGAAAAGCCACCTTGACTGCCTTCTGGGCCTTCAGAAGGCTGACCGCCTCGCCGTAGTCCTCAAGCCGCATGGTCTGTGAAACCAGTGGGGCAAGGGTGAGCTTACCCTGGACAATCAGGTCGCGTGCATAACAGGCGGCCTCATAGGTGTGGGGCTGAGTTCCGGCCAGGATGAGACGCCCCCAATGACTGGGCGAGAAGGTGTAGGGTTTCCGCTGGACCGCGAAAAGGACCACCAGCTGTTGTGTCAGATCCATGGCACGGTGAACCACATCCGGATGGCCAACACAATCGATGGAGGTCTCGATACACCCTTTTTCTCTCCGGAGAGGAAGTTCCAGGAAAGCCTTCTCCCGTGGATCGAAGGTGGAGGTGGCGCCCAGATGAGCGGCGATCTTCCGCCGGTCCTCATTGAGATCCACTCCAATGACCTCGTTTGCCCCGCCCGCACGAAGCATCTGGACACACACCAAACCCGAAGGACCCAAACCGAAAACCGCAGTCCTTTTTCCATGTACCAGGTTGAGCCTCTCGGCAAGCATGACATGCGCTCCCATGCACATGGCCAGCTCCAGCGGCGCCCAATGCTCAGGTGGAAGGCCATCCGGAATGGGAATCAGGTCGGCCTGATCCTTGACCACATATTGGGCATAGCATCCCGGCAGGTGGTGCCCTGGGTCTCGCCAGCAACACACCCGCTGTCCGGGTTGGAAATCCTTGACACCCGGTCCCACCTCCACCACTTCGGCACAGGCTTCATGACCCGGTTGTCCCCCCACATAGGGGTAATGGAGCTCACCACCGGGGAACATCGGTTCGCCACCATAGATGTGCAGATCCCAATGGGGACAGGTCGAGACAGCAAGGACTTTCACAAGAACCTGGCCTTGTTCCGGTTTGGGAATTGGCAGCTCCAGGATCTGGTGTTGTCCGGGGGATGTGATTTGAAGAACTTTCATGAGAGTGAAATCGCCTCTATCCAGATTGATGGTGAATAGGCAAGAATAGCAATATTGATGAGGGCTGACACCACCACCCCGAGGATCAGCTCCTGGATGCAGACCATGAGATCGAAATCCCT
>CAYZUX010000362.1:0-4074 GCA_964481775.1 uncultured bacterium
GGAAGGACTCATGGCATACGCCCTTGGCTGGTATGAAGATGCCGCTGAAGCTTTCCAGTCATCCACTTTCGCTCCAGCCTTTGATGGGAATCCCTTCCCACATCTCATGAAGGCAAAAGCACTACTGCAACAAATGCCATCCAATCGGCAGGCAGCACGCGATGCATTCGAACAGAGACCGGAGACCAGCGAACCCGATGGAACACCCGTTCCTTCAAAGACAGGTCTCAAAGAGGTTCTGACAGCATACCAACAGGCCATCTCCTATTCGATGGACAGTCCCCCCACTCTTTTCCGGATTCGACATGAGCAGGCAATTGACCTTATTGAAAAAGGGTACATGGAATTGGGAATCGAGAAGTTGAAGGAAAGCCGCCTTTCCACTTATCTGCTGGAACAGGCTTGGGCCCTGGGAGAACTCCTCATCATTGCATGGGATCTCAAAGATAACGGTTTACAAAAAACCTGCTGGCAGGATTTGGAAATCTTGCTATCGGCACTGCAAGTCTGCCCTGATCTTCCTTTCGAGGCGCAATGCATGAACCATGTCATCGAATTGGCGGATATGATGCGAGGGATCCAACAGGGTGACAGGGTGATGCAAATGAAGATGGATGAAAAATCCGTAAATCTCCGGTTCTTTCATGAAGACTTCCAGGAAGTCGTTGAACGTTTGAAACCCTGGATACTCGAATTCCCGCTTCACCAGAGCAGGACCTGGAATCCTGCTTTACTTGAAACGGCAGTCCTCGTACACCTGGATTACTATTGCTCACTGCAATCTCTCGGAAATTTTGTTGAGGCGGAGGCGGGATTCATTGAAATCATAGATGCATTTTCCGGAAGGAGCCCCACATGCCCAGTCATTGAAGCCTGGGGGTGGTTAGTGAACGCTCTCCGTGACCAGGGACGAATCAGAGAGGCCCAGGCGGCCTATGAGCTTGCCTTGATGATGGACATTGAAGAATCACAGAAAACGGCGAATAAAGGATATTCGATGGATTTTCTGCAACGTCAGGTCCTACAGGGAATCATGCCCGGTCCAGTGCGAGCGAGCCATGTTGCCAATTATGAGTGTGTTCTGAATGCGCTTACGGAAATTGAGGGAGGAGAGGATCGATAATGATGAGCTCAACACAACCAAGAATTCACTCCCTTGGCCGCACCCGGAAATCAGTATTACCAGCCAGTTATTGTGGAGTCCTCGCCTGTATTCTTCTCCTTTCCGGAGTGGATCTTTCCATCGTATGGGCCGCCAAGCCGCCCAATCCAACTCCCACGCGTACCCGGACAAGGACTCCCTCTTTCACCCGGACAGTGACTCCCTCACCCACCGTCAGCGGGACATTTACAGAGACAGAAACCAGTACATCAACCATGACCCCGACTGTAACAGCAACTCCAGCAAACACCAACTCCCCCACAAGTACAAATTCTCCAGAGAATACAAAAACGCCGACCATCACGAACACGCCCAATCCCCCTACGAATATTTATGTCAGGGACGGCGGAACTGGAACAGGCTCGGATTGGGAGAATGCTTTGGATGATCTCCCCGCAATTCTTATTCGTAATGCGACATATTGGGTCGCTGACGGGAACTATGCAGGATATACATTCAATGATGCAAACTCTAATAATCAGTTTATCACCATCAGGAAAGCCACCATGGAAACCCATGGCACTGAAGCAGGCTGGGAGGATTCATTTGGTGATGGTCTCGCGCGGTGGGGTGGTTTGGTATTCTCCTCGGATTATTATGTCATCGATGGAGTGACCGGCGGAGGTCCCGGAAGCTGGGAGTCCGGTTTCGGTTTCGCCATCAACTCCGGCTGGCACAACATTCACTTTTCAGGCCCGCGGCATGATATCACCATCAGCCATCTTGATATCGAAAACAATGGACGTGGAACCGGAGACTCCAACGAGCATTGCTATTATGGAATTGATGGCATCCACGATGTCACGATCACTTATTGCTATATGCATGATGTCAATGGTTGCCAATTCATCACACGCAGTGCAAACCGTGTCCTGCTTGAGTATACCAAGCTTGCCCGGAATGGAGGAAGCGGACCAACCAGTCACCGGGAAGCCTGGTCGGCAAGCGATGACGATAACGTGGTGATCAGGCATTGCATCTTCGAGGACATCTCGAATACAGCCATCATTGCCTTGGTGAATGGAGCAGGAGATGCAGACAACTGGAGGTTCTATGGAAATGTCTTCATGCACACCGGATCGATGACAGACTGCAATATCACTAATGGGATCATATCCACGAAATACTCAAGTCCCACCTTCATTATTGCAAGAAACTGGGAGTTCTACAATAACAGCATTCTCAACATCAATGGCGTGTCTGGACTGAGAATCGTAAACGGATCAAATATATCTGTATACAATAATATTTGGTACAACAACACCGGAAACACAATCCACAATGGTTTGTCTGGAGTCACGCTAGACTACAACTGGTATTGTGACAACAAAAAGATTGAGGGATGTAATCCCCCCTGTGACCTCGATGCACAGACTGTTGCCGCGGAACCCAACGGACAGCTTGGTTCTGGAAATCCCTTTTTCAATTGGATTAACGAAAATTACCGTCTCAACAATTCCACGCTTCCCGGAATCTCTCTCGACCAGGAATTTTCTCAGGATCCATTTGGAAACATGCGCGGTGCTGATGGAACATGGGACCGGGGTGCTTATGAGTATGGACTGATCACCAATCCGGCCAACACCCCCCCCACAGTCTCTGCAGGCGCCGGCCAAACCATCCGCCTCCCCTCGGATGCAATTTTGATGGGCATTGCCGATGATGATGGTTTGCCCAGCGGAATCCTTACCGTACAGTGGAGCACAGTGACCGGTCCCAGCATGGTTTCATTTTCAAATGAAAGCTCCCCCTCCACGACTGCTTCATTCACTGCGGTTGGCAACTATATTTTGTGTCTTACAGCAACTGATGGGCTGCTCTCAGCAACGGATGAGGTTACCATCACGGTTGATCCCCCATCGCCAGACCCATCTCCCACGACTACTCCCCTAAGTCCCACTGAAACGCCGCTCCCGGAATACACAACAACACCAACGGAAACCCTGATTCCAACGGAGACCCTGATTCCAACCGAGACATTGGCTCCAACGGAAACCTGGACTCCGACAGAAACACTAGCTCCAACTGAAACCTGGATACCCACGGAAACCCTGACTCCAACCCTTTCCGCAACCAACCAGGCTCCGATTGTGAATGCAGGGGAAGACCAGACGGTGACGGTTTCCACAGGGGCTTTTTTGAGTGGCACCGCCTTCGATGACGGCTTGCCAAGCGGTCTCCTCAATGTGAGTTGGAGCCGAGTGAGCGGTGGCGGAAAGGTCACCTTCTCGGATCCAAATTCGGCTGCCACACAAGTTACATTCTCGAAATCGGGAGATTTCGTGCTTCGCTTGACTGGGACCGATGGTGCGCTCTCCTCCTACGATGAGGTGAAAGTCACGGTCAATCGGTGAACCTGAACAACGAAATGTCCCCAAAAACTCTTGGGAACTGAGGAAATCGCCCAAGTCATTCAGGCGCTGGGAGACTTGTTGTCCCCTCATCTTTCTTCTTCCCTTCCACTCAGTTAGTGCTATTATGTGCAGTATGGAAGCCTTGGAACAGAGTGGAGCGGGAATGCCCTCAATGCGGGCGGTCACGAGCGGGGTAAACCTGCCCGGACGAGGGGTGTGGCTGGAACGGCTGGTCGCGGGAGAACCGGCCACACTTTCCGTAGTACTCCACCGTCACCAGGAGGGAATCCTTCTGGCAGCGCTGATGCCCTTCCTCGAGGCGGCGGGACGGATCTACTGCCTGGATGCGGGGAATCGTTTCGACCCCTATCCGCTGGCGATAGCGGCAAGAGCACGTCAACTGCCGCCGGAACTCTTCCTTGAAAGGGTCTTGATCTCACGGGCGGCCACCTGCCACCAGATGGCTGCGGTGATCGAGGAGATGCTGCTACCACTGGCTCGGGACCTCTCCCCCTCGTCCCGAGTCACCTCTTCCCCCACCTCACCCCCTACCTCACC
>CAYZUX010000363.1:0-4053 GCA_964481775.1 uncultured bacterium
TACTTTACGGATCCCATATTTTCTTACCAATGCCAATCCGCGGGGCTGGATGAATCAGGACCCAGGAGACCGATCAGGTGAGACCCAGTCCCGGTAAGACAGGCACCGAGACAACCGCATTCAATCAACCTGGACCGGAGCCTGGCAAGTCTCGGTCTTTGGGTGAATACGATCTCCTGGAAAGCGTTGAACATCCTGCTGCCAAGTTCTTGCAAGTCTCCTCGCTTCCATGCGGAGATAAATGGTTCTACTGGAGGATGCGCTCGGACATGGCTGGGGGCCATCCGGGCATATACAGACTGGGTTTCATGACCTCCCCCCGGATTTAGAATCACAAGACGTAGAGGGGGAACAGCTGTGAGTGGTTCCACCATTTCACCACGGCTACGGACTCGTGCGGGACCACCAGCCAGACTATAGGGGACATCAGACCCAACCGCGAGAGCCTTGGGTACCAGGTTCCGTTCCCCCACCTTCAGGACCCTTCCCAGATAACGGATCAAGGCTGCAGCATCAGAGGTCCCGCCCCCCAAGCCAGCACCCACAGGGATCTTCTTGGTGAGTTTCATGGCCACCCCCAAGCCTGTTCCCTCCAGAATCTGACGGGCCGCTTTAATGAGATGGTTGTTCGAATCCGTGGGCAGATCCGGCCAATTGCATTCCAGGGTGTAGGTTCCTGTAGCGTTGATGGTCAGATCGATCTCATCAAAGAAGTTCACAGAGACATTGATTGCATCGATGTTGTGATACCCATCAGGACGGCGGTCAAGAACATCAATGAAAAGATTGACCTTGGCGGGAGCCAGGAGCCGCACCGGCTGGTCGATTGGATACAGGGGGACAACATCCGCTGGCATCAGAACCGCCGGTCAACTCTCTTCTTCAACATCCATGGAACTGCCAAATTCCTTGGGATTCAATCCAAGCCGGTCGAGCTTTTCCTGGAGATTCTTGCGGTGCATCCCCAGCGACTCCGCCGTTCGAGTGACATTTCCCCGGTTACGTTTGAGCCAGATTCCAAAAAATCGTTTCTCGAAATCGTCCAGTACTTTCTGTTTGGCTTCTTTGTAGGTGATCGATTCATCTTCCAGCCAGGTGTCTGCGGCCACAGTAGGAACAGGAATCTCAGGAACAGGTGCAAGGCTGGTACCCACCTGGCCTAACAGCTCAGGTGAGTCCAAAACAACTGCTCTCTCGACCACGTTACGCAACTCGCGGACATTGCCAGGCCATTCGTATTTCATCAACCGGTCATAGACCGTGGCAGGTACATGAAATGTTTTGGGATCCTTGCCGTGATGTTTGAGAAAATGGGCTATCAATAAAGGGATATCCGTGGGGTGATGGCGTAAGGGTGGAACCTGGATGGGAACCACATTCAGCCGGAAATAAAGGTCTTCCCGAAACTCCCCCCTTTTGACTGCTTCCTCAAGATTCCGGTTGGTGGCCGCAACGATACGCACATCGACTCGCTTCGAACCACGTCCTCCAACAGGTTCAATGGTCTGCTCCTGCAGCACGCGCAGGATTTTACCTTGCAGGTTCTGGCTCATATCCCCAATCTCATCCAGGAACAGGGTGCCACGGTCAGCCAGTTCAAAACTGCCCACACGATTCTGGACAGCACCGGTGAAAGATCCCTTCACATGGCCAAAAAGAGTGCTCTCCAGAAGCTCAGAGGGGATGGCGATGCAGTTGATGGGAACAAATGCGTTTTCAGCTCGTGGGGACAGATTGTGGATAGCGCGTGCCACAAGCTCTTTCCCGCTTCCACTTTCACCCAGAATCAGGGCTGTCGCGCCGCTACGAGCTACTTTCTCCACTAACGACAGAAGTGTCCGCATGGGAGTCGAGTCACCCACCAACCCACACTCGCCCGGTCCCACAGAGAGCTCCCCGCGCAGGTACAGGTTTTCAAGAACCAGTCGCTTTCGATCCAAAGCTCTCCGGACCGCCTTAAGCATGTCCTCCTGGTTATAGGGTTTGACCAGAAAGTCCACGGCCCCTTCCTGCATGGCCTTAACCGCCACCTGGACAGTGCCATGGGCAGTCAGGAAGATAACCGGTAGAGAGGGATTGATCTTCTGAATACGTTCCAGGAGCTCCTCGCCTGACAGATTGGGCATCCTCAGGTCAGAGATGACACAGTCAAACGATGAAGAGGTCAACATATCGAGGGCGACCTGTCCATCCTCAGCGGATTCGGTGTCATAGCCAGCGGATTCCAATTGAAGGCTGAGTACCTTCCGGAGGCGCGGCTCATCATCAACGATCAGGATCTTGGGCATGGCTCAACTGTTCTGGTCGGAAACCCGTATCTTGTATTCACGCAGTTTCTCCTGCAAGTGCCGCCGGGAAATTCCGGCCACCAGGGAGGACCGTGTTACGTTGTAATCATTGGCTGCCAGCAGAGAAAGGAAGTAGTTTTTCTCGAAGGCAGCCTTGGCCTGTTTGTAAGGCAGTTGCTCGAGCTCGACAAGTCCAGTTTGCCATTCTGTTTCCTGTAGGAGCTCGCGGGGGAGATCGGAGCGGTCGATGGTTTGTCCATCCTTGGTGATCACCAGGCGTTCGATCAGGTTCTGAAGTTCCCTTACATTTCCCGGCCAGCGGTAGTTTCTCATGGCCTCGAGTGCTGAAGGCGTAAAGCCCGCCAGTGTCCGCCCCATGCGCCTCATGCAGAGAGCCAGGAAATGATCGATCAAAAGGGTCAAGTCCTCCTTCCGTTCGCGCAGAGGAGGAATATGAATGGGAAAGGTTGCGAGACGGTAGAACAAATCTTCCCGGAAGCGCCCCGCTTCCTGTTCCGCTTTGAGGTCCCGGTTGGTGGCGGCGATGACCCGCATATCCGTGTGGCGGAAATTGACTCCTCCGACTCTGCGGACTTCTCCGGTTTCCAGCACACGCAACAGTTTGACCTGCAGGTCCATCGGAAGTTCACCCACCTCATCAAGAAACAGGCTGCTTTGGTTGGCTTTCTCAACCAGACCTGTTTTGGCGGCATATGCACTGGTAAAGGCTCCCTTTTCATGACCGAAGAGCTCGCTCTCTATCAGATCTCGAGGAAACGCTCCACAGTTGATGGTGACCATGGCATGTTCTGAACGCCTGGAGTTCTGATGGATTGCCCGCGCCACCAGTTCCTTACCAGTGCCGCTTTCACCTGTGATGAGGACCGTTGTATCAGTCGCGGCTACCTGGGCGATGGCCTTTCCCAGTGACTGCATGGTGGGAGTAGCTCCAACCAGCTGCCCTGGTCCCAGCTGGTGTGCCAACTGCTCCGATAAAGTACGTTTTTCTTTTCGTAAGCGGTTCAGCTCAATGGCATTGCCAATAATTCTTACCAGGTCATCATTGTCAAATGGTTTGATTACATAATCAAAAGCCCCGGCCCGCATCACCTCTTGTGCCAGTTGCACATTGCCATAGGCGGTCATCACAACCACAATCAGCTCGGAATCGCGTTTCTTCGCTTCCCGCAGAAAAGCCAGACCATCCAGTTGCGGCATACGCACATCTGTGACCACGCAGTCGTAGTTGCGTTGGTTGATTCTCTCCAGAGCATCGATTCCATTATGGGTGATATCAACCTGGTAACCTTCATCGCGCAGGATCCGGGAGAGAATCCGGCAAAGGTTTTCCTCATCGTCAACAAGAAGCAGATTACCGCCGCTCATGGGATTTCCGGGGTTTCGGACAGCCTCGCTTTTTCCGCAAGTAGTCCTGTGTGTTTGTTTTTCTCTGCAGTGATCATCTCTCGAAAACTTTTTTCCAATTCTGCCATTTGTTGCGCGTGCTCCGAAAGCAGGGCGGCCCTTGGACTGTCTTCTTTTGCGGGATAGGAAACCCAGGCGGCATGCCAGCGATCTCTCAAGCCTTCCGGGAACCACCAGGACTTTGTCACTGAAGCCAGGATTACCATCACAGTCAGGGTTCCAAGAATCATCCAGATCCTGGTCATTTTCTTTGTACCTTCGTAAACCTTCGTTCCTGCATCCTGTCCAGATTCATCTGGGATTTGCCAATACAACCCGGTGGCGTTGACGAAGGGTCACA
>CAYZUX010000364.1:0-3999 GCA_964481775.1 uncultured bacterium
CACCCCAATAGGAAGTCGCCTGAAAATAAATCGAAAAAAGAATCAGCATCATGATCGAGGAACGCCAGAAATAGAGCGCCAGAAACAGGATGAGTATCCCAGGAGAGGCCTCACGGAGATACCGGCTGAGGCCTGTGAAGGTGCAGATCAAAAACACCACGAAGAGTGCTATGCCAAGTGCGGTATCGAGAACTCCCGCGACCGTTGTGACAATAATTCCAAGATAGACCAGCCTGCGGTAGGGGGTGGTCAGCGGGGCTGGAAGAATGCTTGCAAGAGGGATTGTTGCCGCCTCAGCCATCACGCACTTCCTCGAAAAGACGTTCCCCTTCGGGTGTCCTGATCCTGACCCCGGTCGCTGTTGCCTCAATCGAAAGATATTCATCCACGATGGGAACACGGTCTGTGCCAAACCGGGAGGAGGCCTCTCCTCTTGAAGCTGGATTCACGAAAGCCAGGTGAGTCAGGATGTGGATCTTCTGGCCTTCACCGGGTGCGGGAGGGATTCGGCTGGATTCATCCATATAACCCACTGAAATCCCGCGATCCAGCAGCTTGACCACCGCTGTCGCCGCCCAGCTCACCGCCTCTTCGAAGTGTTCCGGCAGGTGACGTCCCAGGCTCTCGTCATAAATGGTACGCAGGCATATCACGATCTGACGGTTTTCCGGATGATGAAACACCGCCACTGTGAGCCGGTCTGTTTTAGCCGAGTTCTTCCAGTGTATCCACCGGATCGGATCACCAGGCTGAAAGCTGCGGAAATTCAGCAGGTCATCACCCGTGCCCAGCCGTTTCCCGATATAATCCCCATCGACTGCCAGGTGGGAGGGATCTCCCGGCCAATACTCGAAAATACGTGGGAAGACCATCAGGCGCACAGGCCGTTCAAAACCACGTGAACGTTCCCAGAAACCGAATGGGAATCGTGTGTTGATCTCCAGTCCCACCAAGTCAAACCAGCCACGATGGGGGGGGACCAGCTGGTATTCCCTCTGAACATCCTTGCCCTTGCCCACCAGGGGGACAAGGACCTTACCCAAAGGTTTCCCGCCCCGGGAATTCACCTCTCGGACCTCAAGGGAGAAAGAATCCATTAAACGCCGTTTATTGCGGAGACGTATTTTCACAGGTAGGGGAGTCTGTGCGAACAGGTAACCACGCACCTCCCGATCGATCTCCAGCCCACGGAGGTTCATGACTGCCGCATTCCCCATGGTGATGAAGGCCCCGAAAAAGAGACACACCGACAGATACAGGAGGTTGTGGCCGCTCGATACCGCCGCGGCCATGATGAAAGCCATCAACAGAAAGAAGAACCAACCGGGTGTGGTCAGGCCGAAATGGTACCCCAACCGGGTTCCCAGAAATCCGAATCGATTCTCACTCATCCCGCTACTGACTCGTAATCAATGAACCCCGGATTCAGGAGACCTTTGGGGTCATACTTCTTTCTGGCTGTGCAGATCCGGCCCCAATCTTCACCCCAGTGTTGTTTCCACTGGTCGCGTGTGAACCGGATCCACCCGGAAAGATACCTCTTGCCTCCAAACATCATCGCCGCTCCGCTGGCTTTATCGAGAGCCTCCAGCACAGGTTCGACATACTGCTTCGGAATCCCCGGGAGAATCCCGAATCCCAGGACATGCTCCCCGGCCGGCCTCTTGAACAGGGGAATGGTCGAGGTCTTCCCCGAACTCGGCCAGAGCAGGATATGTCCCCCTCCCAGCATGGGCGGCGGAACCTTCTCCAGCACTGCCTTCACATAAAAAGCGGCTGTTTCCCATGGGAGAATGACTTCCATCCAGGGATGGGTCGATCCCCAATAGGGGCCACGTTTCCACAACTCAAAAAGGGGTTCCAGGCGGAAGCCAAACTCCAGGGCGGTACGGTCTTCGACATGGGCCTTTTTGTAAGGACTCAGACCTTGCAGGTCCTCGGCTTCGCTGGGTGGCGAGGCGGGATCAAATTCCCTGGTCAGGTGCAACGGGAAGAACCATTCTCCAAATGCCCGTTTCCTTCCCTCTTCGGCTTTGAAACCGATGGGCAGCGGAACACACCAGGATTCCAGGTGGTCGAAACGATCTTCCGTCATGACCTTGCGTGAGTCGGCCAGAACTGACTCAATCGAGTCATACAGGAGCATGTAGGTGCGGTTACGGGGTGGACGTGTACGAGTCTTGATCCGTGCGGCGGTGATAACTCCAAACTGTCCGAGACCGGAACGGGCCAGGTCGAAGAGCTCATGCGTCCCCGGAGTGCACTCAATCACCTCACCAGTGGGTGTCACCACCTCCAGAAAATCGACATTGTCCCCTTGTGCGCCATAACGGAAGGAAGAGACTCCCAACCCCGCCACTGAGAGAGTCCCTCCCACGGAGACATTCAGGTTGTTGGTCAGGACTCGCGGAACTCGTCCCTGGGAATCCAGCTCTTTGACCAGCTCCGCCCAGAGGGTGCCCGCCTTGACTCGCACAGTCTCCGAAGCTCCATCCAACCCATCGAATCCGGATAAGGCCCGGGTCGAAAGGACAATGCCATCCTGGACCAGGCTCTGACCGGACTGGGAATGCGCTTCACCACGGGTCGAGACCGGGACATCGTGCTCATAGGCATAGCGAAGGACCCGTGCCACTCCCTGTGCAGTGGATGGACGCACCAGGACTTGGGGTTTTCGTTGAATCAGACGTCCAAAATCCTCGGAGACAATCTCCAGATCCTCCTCTGAAGTGAGCACCTCACCATCGACGAGTGGTTTCAGGTCAATCGCAAGTTTGGTTTCAGACACAGGTTTCCTTTCTCTGTGACAGATTGCCGTGGAAACGGGAGGGCCAACTGGGCCACATTCCAGATTACCAGCTTAGGTCCCATGGGCAAAGCCGGATGGCAGGGGCTTTACATGCGGGTCTGTAACCAGTCAAGAGTCACCCGGATAGCCTCCTGCAGGGCCTCGGGAGTCTCCTTCAGGGGATGGACCGCCCCAAAGGTGTGCCCCGCACCCGGTATGATCTGAAGCTTGCGAAGACCGCGTGGGGTGTTGTCATGGAGAGCGGTGGCTTCCTCGAAGGGCACAGTCTCATCCTCATCTCCATGGACAACCAGGTAGGGTATTCGAAGACCACGTGTGGCGGCCAGCAGGTCATACTCCCCGGCATGAGCCTCATACTCCTCCAGGATGGAGACATTGACAGGCATCTCCTGACCGGTTCTCGAGTTGGTGACCATGAGTTGTCCTTCGCGCCGCCAGGTTTCTTTGACCTCCTGGCTCCAACGGTCGCAGGTGGAAATCCCAGCCCAGGTGACAAGCACTTTGACATTCGGAGTTTTTCCTCCGACCAGCAGGACTGGTACGGCTCCACGGCTGTGGCCGATCAGACCGATTCGTTCCGGATCGATCCGCTCGGAGTGGGGGATGCTTCCCTTCACGACTGCATCGAGTACCGCCCGCAGGTCTTCGATCTGCTTCCCGAAGGAGTCCTTGGCGAAGAGGTCCAGGCGCGAAAAAACTTCAGGCTCCTCCCCGATTCCATTGTGGGAGAAATTGAAGCGGATCGCGGCCAGACCGGCCTGAGAGATCGATTCCGCAAGGAAAGGATAAAAACCCCAATCCTTGAATCCTTTGAAGCCATGGCAGATGACAACCAGCGGATGCTTCTGCCCCTTGGAACGGGGGGGAAGATGGAGGTCGCCACGCAATATGTCG
The DNA here is from genome assembly GCA_964481775.1 of uncultured bacterium. Classification (GTDB taxonomy): domain Bacteria; phylum Hinthialibacterota; class Hinthialibacteria; order OLB16; family OLB16; genus OLB16. The sequence goes on from CAYZUX010000364.1 coordinate 3,704, forward strand.
CCTGAGGGGTTGGTAAGTTGGAAGGGAATGGACATGGGGAAAATTTAGCGCGAAATAGCCGGTACTGGAAGCATTGCCTTGGCCGATGGTTTGAGACTTGTTGCTGCGCGACAAATCCGCTACACTGCGATCTATATGGGTGTATGGCTACGATTGTATAATCAGAGACTACATCATGGACTGCTCCTCCTCCTCAACCACGATCACCAGTTGGAAGCGTTATGAGTATGATGGTTTAAATCTCTTGCGTGTCGACGAGCGTTACGACACGGGGGGCGGAGCGATTGACGATCAGG
>CAYZUX010000365.1:0-3946 GCA_964481775.1 uncultured bacterium
GGTGTCATTTCAGTAAGGTAGACTCGTTCCATGTTCGTGATTTCCGCCGCGAATCTAGTGGGAGATGAGAGGGGAGTCAACTTTCAACAGGAAACCGATCAAGTACAAGGCACGGAGGGGGGCGGGCCGATGATGCCCCGGCAGCTACCGAGGGGTTCAGCCATCGCCTTGTCGCGATTCCGTTAGTTTTTCCGAACGCCCCAAATGCGAACGATTCCGTCCCAATCACCTGAAACAAACCACTTACCATCATGTGAAGAACAAAGTGCTTTTACGGTGTTGGTATGAGCCTGGAATCTCTCGATTTTCTTCCACTTCTCCAAGTCCCAAACAATGATTGAGCCTTCACCTGTGCCAAACAGTGCAACCTTGTTATCAGGAGATACAGCAATCGACTCAACCCAATTTCCGCGCCATGGGAGTCCTGAAATGGTGAAAAAACACAAACACTTTTTCGATTGAAGATCCCATTGAGCAAATGAATTGGAACGGTGGGCGGTTAACGCATTCTTTCCATCGTTATACAATGACAGTGCATCTACACATCCCACTTCATCTCCGTACCATAGAAGGTTACCAGTCTCAACACTCCAGGCACACAAAGTCCCATCACCATGTCCTGAGTACACTACATTTCCATCTGGAGAGAAGGAACAGGCAAAACAATCATAGTATTTGTACCCTTGAAACGTCCTGATGGCTTGCCTCGAAGGTACATCTAAAAGGATCACTGAACCCTTATCAGTAGAAACTACAATTTTTGTTTCGTCAGGAGACCAATCAACTGACCGAATATAACGCATTGGTCCCTTAAGAACCATTATTTCACTTGCTGAATTGACATCCGCAACACCAACTATTCCCATCGCACCTCCATACGCCACCTTGCTACCATCATGAGAAAAACGTACACATAGAGCATCCACGTGGGCGTATTGAGGCGAAATGATGGGTCTCTTGGATTTTGAATCAACGTCATATATTTCAACACCCTTCGCGCAATAAACAATCTTCTTGTCATCAGAGCTAATATCAACCGAAAAGATGTCTCTAGAAGTTTCATCTGCATCAATAGTTTCCCATTCAGTGGCATATTTTGAATATTCACGATGATATGTATCGAGCCAAATGGTCCTGTGGCCGAGTGTTGCTATTGTTAATACAGTCAGAATGAACCCAATTACAGAGAGGATAGAAAAAAGTCCACAGCCAAAGAGATATCCCATCAAGCCAATTTTATATTTGCCCATGGTAGTCGAGTTCTCCTCAATCATTAACTCCTTGTTCGAAGTGGAGAACAACAAATTGGAGTTTGAGTTCGCACAGGCTCACTGCAAATTATCCCCCATACCTTCTCCCCTCATCCAGCATCACCAGATAACTCTCCAGCGGAATGTAGTTGGCCACACTGTTACCGGTTCCCAGGCAGTATCCGCCTCCTGGCATACAGGCGGAGAGGGTCTCCCGGACACGCGCTCGAATGGCTTGTTCATCCGCCCGGCAAAGGAAATCGACATCGATCCCGCCCAGCAGAGCGATCCGGTCTCCATAAAGCCGTTTGGCATCGATGACCGATTCGATCGTGTCCTCGAAGGAATGCTTGGCATCGATGCCCACATCCTCGATCAGGTCCTCCATGATGAGTTTCAGATTCCCACAGGCATGCAGGAGATAGGGACGTCCCGCCGCATGGGACATCTCCGCCATCCGCTGATGCCCGGGGAAAACAAACTCTCTGAGATCCTTCGGGCTGATCAGAGTGGCGGAACGGAAGCCCATGTCATCGCTGCCCCAGATGATCTTGATACGCTCGAATTGCAGGAGTTGGGTCAGGATGTTCACATAGATCTCGATCAGACGGTCCGCGATGGCTTTCACCAGCTCGCGATTCTCAAAAAGAGCGATACACAGCGTCTCGTAGCCCATCAGCCAGTTGATGTATTCCGCGAAGTGGGCAAATCCCCCGCTGCCGATGATACACATGTTGTCAGGGAGGTTCTTTTCATACCACTCCAACGCCCGGGTGGAAGCCTTGGAGGGATCGGGCCAGGGGTAAGCCTCGAACTCCTCCCAGGTGGTGATGGGACCGCTGTGCTCGTCGATGAAACCACGTCCGCCGCCTCGCGCGAGCAGTGCGGTGTCCTCGGTGACCTGGCGGGAGAGGGGCATATCGATTCCCTCCACACTGCAGCGAATAAAATCATACCCAAGGAAGGATTGAATCGCGACCTGCCGTTTTTCGTTGTAAAAGGGATCTTTACGGTCCAATCCGTCTTCAAGCCCAAACCGTTCGCAAACAGCGGCCTGGATTTCCTGATCGAGGAAGAGCTCGATATTGTGCACACGCGAGGGGGTTTTCTCACGGCGAAGACAACTCAAGAGTTCCTGATAATCAGGCGTGACCGGTTTAGAAAGAAAGGGTTCCAAGGAAGAGCCTCCTTCGAAACAGGCAGGGATGGAGTGAGACAGGAAGAAAGGATAACTCTTTCCACTGTTGGATGGAGGGGTGTGACCGGTATTCCACCAAACCCCAACCGGTTTGACTTCCAACGCCATTGTGAAAGACTTGCCGGAGTTTGGGCAAATGGAAGTCAGCGGGTGATCAGCGGACCACCCCTGGATAATGGGAGGAGGAAGTAGATGGACATATTCAAACCTCAAGGTCGTTTCACACGCCGTTCCTTCCTGGCGAAAACCGCACAGGTCGGGGCGGTGGTGGCGTTCCCCACAATCATCCCCAGCCATGTCCTCGCGAAACCCGGACGGATTGGGCCCAATGACAAGATCCGGATCGCGAACATCGGCGTGGGAGGCATGGGGCGCGGCCACATCTCCGAGGACACCATCGCGGTGTGCGATGTGGACAAGAACCACCTCGCACAGGCAGTCGACAAGGCCAAGGAGAAAAATGGGGGCAAGGCGGTGGATTCCTATGGTGACTACCGCCGGATCCTCGACCGCAATGATGTGGATGCGGTGGTGATCGCCACGCCGGATCACTGGCATGGGATCATCATGGTGAATGCCTGCCAGGCCGGGAAGGATGTTTATGTGGAGAAGCCGGCTTGCCACACGCTTGAAGAGGGGCAGGCGATGATCGCCGCCACCAATCGTTATGGACGGGTAGTCCAGGTCGGCAGCCAGGGACGTTCCACCGCGGATGCCCATGCCGCCTGCACCTATGTCCGCAACGGGATGCTGGGCGATGTCAAAAAGGTGACCTGCTGGCATGTTCCCAACCGGGAGGGCGGCTTCGATCCCGATTGCGATCCCCCGCCGGAGCTCGATTGGGATATGTGGCTCGGACCCATGCGTTACATCCAGTACAACCCGCTACGCTGCCACTTTAACTTCCGCTGGTTCCTGGACTATGGAGCCGGTTTCATCCGGGACCGTGGGGCCCATGTTTTCAGCGTGGTGCTGTGGTGCATGAACCAGGACCGTGACACGCCGGTCGAGGTTGAGGCGCATGGCACTCCACCCAAGTCGGGCGGTATCTTCGATGTTCCCACCGAACTCGAGATCACCTACCGCTTCAAGGATCCCGAATGGGAAGTGGTCTGGGCGCAGCCCGGAGATCGAGGCGGCGAGTGGGATTTCGGCATGATTTTCCATGGTTCCAAAGATAAGCTGGTGGTACGTGGCGGTGATGGTGGCTGCAAGACTGAGGACAAAGCCCTTCAGTACACGGCTCCCGCGGGTGGGGAGCAGGTCTTCAAGAGCCCCGGTCACAAGCAGAACTGGTATGACTGCATCCGCAGCCGTGAAAAACCCCTGATGGACATCGTGGCGGGGGTTCGCGTCTCGCAGATGTGTATCATCGGAAACCTTGCCTACATTCTGGGCAGAAAGCTCTCCTGGGATCCGGTTGCCCAGAGATTCATCAACGATGAGGAAGCCAACCGGTATGTCAGGGCCCCGGGAAGAGGCCCATATCACCTGTAAA
>CAYZUX010000366.1:0-3908 GCA_964481775.1 uncultured bacterium
CCTGCCGGTGAACGTGGGTTAGGAATCCCCCGTTTGGAGTTCAACCTTCAGGTTGTACCTGCACGCTAAAGCGTGAACTCTGAACTGTGTTTAGTTGGTCCAGGAGTTGATATCATCCTCGGCCAGGCTGCTACCCGATCCCTTACGGTCGGAGACATCTGAAACCCCGTCACTGTCATTGTCACGTCCATCGGAACCGGAGAGGTTGCCCGGCTGGAAAAGGCCGCGGATCTTGTCGTTCGTGCCAGCCACTGACTGAGCGGGACGTCCATCGGCCCGGGCAGTGATACCATCCGGCCCGGCAGACCAGAACTGACCTGAAGCCATTCCAAAAGGAACATTCGCCTGATTTCCCCGGTCATTCACCGCTTTCTCACTGTCCATCGCGATCAAGTCCAGGATCGATGAATCAAGATTGCTGGTGTTGTCATTAAAACGTTTCTTCAGATCATCGGGAGAGACATAGACGATGGGGCGGCGCCAAGGATCGAGTAATGGACGCCAGACATCCACTTCGGGATTGCTCAGGCGCAGGGCATCCATCTTGAGTGGGTTGGGTGTTCCGCCTTGGGCACTCTGTTTGATCTGGATATCGGGTGTCTGGTTGTATTCACGTGCATAAGACTCCGAACCTGCATTTCCCGAATTGAATTCCATGTAGGGGGGGTTGTATTTCTTGGAGGATTTGGCGCTGTAGGGTGAATATCCCCCCAAAACGGCGTAAAGGTGTTCCGAACCGCTGAGCGGCCACTGGCGGGTATCGGTGTTGTAGGCCGCCACAGAACCCTTCAATTCGATGACGAAGGTTTTGGCCTGGGCTATTCTGGCGCGTTCCATCGCTCCGATGAAATTCGGGACAGCAATCCCGACCAGGATCAAAATCACGGCGATCACCACCAGCAGTTCGATCAGGGTGAAACCTCGCCGGAAGCGGAATGGATGGGGGGATGAATGAACCATGAGAATTCTCCTTCTAAGAGGAAGGATAGCCTTGCGGGAAAAGGAGTGTCAACGTCGCCTCTTGATATCAGGCGCGGTTCTTCCGAAACTTGACATGGGTTGAGCCCACGTTAGCCTGTCCATTAAGAATATCCATGAGTGCCACCTCCACCGCCATTGCCCGTCCCGGAAGCCGTGCCTATCCACGGCCCCAAATTCTCCACACCTGGATTCTGAACTGGTACCTGGTGGTCGAGTTGCTCCCCCCCCTGAGCATGGGATTGTTCCTCTTCGCGGGGGCGCTCATGCTCATTTCGATCCGGGATATCCTGGATGTGATCCTTTTAAGTGGAGCCCCGGTGGGGCCGATCCTCAAGACACTGTTGTGTCTTTTTCCACCCTTACTGACTGTTTCGTTGCCGATTGGCTGCCTGCTGGCTGCCATGCTGGTGTATGGGCGTCTGGCCGAGGATCGTGAGCTGACCGCCATGCGTGCCGCAGGGGTTGCCACGATGACTCTGGTCGCCCCCGCGCTCTTCCTGGGTGTCTGCCTGACCGCGCTCAACCTGATGTGGACCTCCTATGTCACCCCCCGTGCGCTGGACCTCATGAAACAGGCCCGTTGGGAGATTGTCCAGAAAATGACCTCGATCAGCTGGCTCAAACCGGGGCAGTTCACCGCGCTGGATGAAAACCTGGCTTTCTATTTCACCGGCACCACCCCTGGAACCAATACCATTCATGACATCACCATTTTCAGTAGCGGCACCCCCTCCAGCACCTCCCTTTTCGGGGATAGCTCCACCAGCAAAGAGGCCAGCAATTGGACAATTTCCTCCCCCACCGCGACACTCGAACCCGATCCCTCACGTGGTATCCTGGAGATCTCCTTGCGTGATTGCATCTCGGAAAACCTCTCTCCGGAAAAGCTTTATACTGTCCAGATTGGAACTTTTACTATCACCATCGATATCGGTGGAAGGCTGGCCAAGATGTTGAGTGGCTTTTCCAAGGAACAAAGAAGCTGGTCGGATTTCAGATATAATGCCGAAGAAGCACGGAAGAAATATGAGATTCTCCGGGAACGGCTGGGTTTTCACGAGGGAACGCCCCATGGCAAGGTGCTTGATGAGGCCAAACGCTGGATCGGTATCCTGGAAAAAGACCCCACCGCTACTTGCCCCCTTCCCGGCGGGTTGATGGACCTCAGATCAGTCAAAGTCACCCTTGAGACCACCCAGACCAATACGAACAGTGCCCAGCTGCGCATTGCCTACCCGGTGGCGACTTTCCTGTTCATGCTGATCGGCACCACGCTGGGATTACTGACCGGGCGTGGCAACCGGACAGTCAGCATCCTGGTGACAGTTGGAGTTCTCCTGTTTTACTACTCGATACAGAAAATCGCGGAGGGTTTTTCTGAGAATCTTGCTATGACCAGTCATTTCGACCCCGGCTTCATCATCTGGACTCCCAACCTGATTCTCCTGTGCCTGGGGCTGATCCTGCTCAGGGTGGTATCGAAACACTGATGCTGAATATCCTGCAACGTTATACCGCCGGCGCTTTTATCCGTAGCCTGATCTTCACCTGGGTGGTTCTCAATGCCGTGGTCATCTCTCTGATTCTGGGTGATAAATGGGATGACCTCATGGAGAATAAGGCCACTCCCATCCAGGGACTCACCTATTTCATTTGCATCCTTCCCCAGACCACTTTGGTAGTCTTTCCGGCTGTGTGCATGATGGGAGCCTTGTTCGGGATGCTGACACTCTCGCGTAACAATGAGCTGGCGGCCATGTTTGCAGGGGGAGCCAGCCTGCGTTGGCTGGTGAGACCCTCGCTGGTTCTTGCCCTGATCCTGGGAGTGGGATCGTTTTTCTGGAATGAATACTTTGCGGCCCCTCTCTCGCGAAGGGGCGAGCAGATGATGATGACCCAGATTCAGAAGAAACGCGGAATCTTCCAGGATTATGGCCTTCTCTGCGGCAGTAAGCGCCGTTTTATCCGCTACACCGACTTCGACCGGGAATCTGCCAGCCTGACAGGGTTTGTGCTCCATGAAATGCTGCCGGGAGGAAAGGGGCATAAACGTTATATCCGAGCGGATATCGCCGCCTGGGACCCCACGATCGATAATCCGGAGACGGGCAGGAAGGGGGCCTGGGTGCTGACCGCCAACAGCCCTGAGTCGGAAAATTATGTGATCCAGGTCCAGGATGAGTGGCATTCGGAGATCCGCCCCCTGGATCCCCAGGGCGAACACCTCTTCCTCGAGGAGACTCCCGATGATTTCGGTGTCGATCAACGCCGTCCTTTCGAGATGAGTTACCGGGAACTGAAGCGAAGGATTGCTTTATTGGAAGAGACAGGCAGTTCGGCATTGGCCCTGTATCCGGACCTACAGTTCAAGATCGCTTTTCCATTCTCGGTGGTGGCATTGATCATGATCGGCCTGGCATCGGGGGCCAGCTCCTTCCTGGTGGGCAGGGAGGGGGCGGCACGATTCACATATCCCCTCGCGGCCTGCCTGATCATCATGTCCCTTTATTATACCTTCGCTGGAATGTGCCTTGCTTTGGGCTACATGGGAACATTCGATCCTATTGTTTCCGCATGGCTTCCCAATGTGGTTTTCGGGGCGCTCGGGCTCTGGTTTCTGATGAAAACATAAAGTAAAAGATCCTTCTTGACATCATCCACTAAACTGCATATAAATGCACTATGACCGCATCCGTGGATCTTCTCCTGCGTCATGGTTTCCCTCGTGGAATTGTCACCGCCCTACGTGAGGATGGAATCACTGAGTTGCTGGAACACCAAGTGGAAGCGGTGCTCCGATTCCAACTTTTAGGGGAAGATGACCTGTTGGTTTCGCTCCCAACCTCCTGCGGTAAGACATTGATTGGGGAGCTTGCGGGTGTGGGAGTGGCACTCCTGGGGAAACGCGCGGTGTTTTCAGTACCACT
>CAYZUX010000367.1:0-3906 GCA_964481775.1 uncultured bacterium
CCCAGGTAAGCTTCACCCTCCACAAGAAAACGAAAGGGAGCATCCAGCCGTGAAACGACCTCGCTGATCTCATTAGGGAACGACTCCAGGAAGGCTCCTAGTATCGGATCCTTCATTGCGCCTTCTGGAATCAACTCGTAATGGGAGGAGTAAACACCTTCCTTCCGCATGATTTTATTGGGATCGGGATGAGCGATGACACGATCGGTGTCCCCATCGCGGACCTCCACGATAAAGAAAGTGGCTTCACGTGCACCACGGAGCGAGGCCAGAAAGGTACAGAGTGTGTCCAGAACGTAATCGACACCAATCACTCCCTGCAGTTTTTTTGTGGAATCAAACACCGGGGCCGCGTAAGTAAAACCCGGTTTGTCGAGCTGCCCCTCCTGACCCAAAAAGACGTAGACATCGGTCCATGCCGCCTCACCTCTTTTTTTTACCGATTGGTACCATGGCCTGGTACGGGGATCACTGCCTGCTGCATCGGGGATAATCTGGAATGGATTATTGGGATAGTCGTCAGGCCAGTATTCCCTGATCACCAGTTCACCCTTGGTAGAGTCTCTCCTGATCTCACGGATGGAAATCTGGCCCGTGGATTGTCTGGATATATCCAGATACTCACCATTCGATTCGAGTCCAGCGATGAGATAAGAGAGATTGTGATGGCTGTGCAGTGTCTCCAGCCAGTATCTTGCGAGCGAATTGAAGTCATCGAGATGGAGAAAACCGGTCGCCAGGAGCCGTTGGGTCATCTGGTTGCTGGTATAGGCTGGTTCGAGGAATCGGTTGATCCTTTCATTGATAAGCTGGAATCCAATTCTGAAGTCTCGCGCCTGACGAATCATGATGTTGGTTTTGGCGTTCAGGTAGGTGAAGATTCCCAACGCGAACACAGTTGTGGTGAGCAAGGTGAGAAGCAAGGTGGTGATCGTAACCCGGAAGGATAGTCGAATGGGGGAAAGACAAAGCACGTTCTTTACCAGCCTTGATGTGGTGTGAAACTATTTCAGTGACTTGACTGGACAGGTTATATCAAGGCCTGCCTGGTTCGCACAGAGGGCGGAATTGGGGTTTCTCAGTACAGCTGCCATTCCCACATCCGTGATGGGTACTCGCTGCCATTCTTCCTACCCGGAGAGGCATGATTGCTCATGATCTCAGTCCCATCCGAGGACCCCACCGGGAAGCCGATCGGGACTTCCGCCGCACGGAAATTGAACTGGATGGTGTCGTTATCGCCCCAGCCAAAATATTCATCGATTTTCTCGAGGGATTCCCCGTCACTGCAATAATCCGGGAACGAAACATCCAGGGAACCATCGACCAGGACGCCTCCTGTAGCAGCATTGAACAAAGCCAGGTTGTCCCCAGCATTGGAAAGGGCCCCACCGATCGAAACGATGGTGTATTGTTTCCGAATCTCGGGAGGGAATCCCCATAAGTAGAAGTTGGGTGCGTTCCACAGGTTGATCACAACCCTCTCTCCCGCCGAGAGAATGGTTCCTGGTGGGATCAGGGCACTCCCCTCATCATCCACATCGGGAGGATAACTGCCACCATCTGTCAGGAGCCAGCCTGAGAGGTCGATTGTGTGATCCGTGGTGTTGAGCAGCTCCACCCACTCGATATCCGTGCCTCGGTTGTCATACATCACTTCGGTGATGGAAACCTCCGGGACTTGGTATGAAGCAGTTGCCTCCCTGATGACACCATCCCCATTTCCGGCCATGTCTTTGACTGAAAAGGCCGAAACAACACAAGGGGTTGATGCGGGTAATGTTGTGGGGAATTCCAGAAGGAGGTGGTTGGAGGATGGCTGGGAGGCTTGGGATGGGTTTATACCGCCTGGGGAGACTGTGAACTGTGTCATGTTGGCGATGCTGGAGAAATCGATTGGTTCATCATATGAAAGCAGGATCTGATCGCCGCGTGAAAAACGGGCTCCCACCAGCTCGGGCGCCCAGATGTCTAGAGCGGGGCAGAGGATAACCCCGTCATTGGCTTTTCCCGGAGTGCCTGTGTCTGGTCCGGGACCGTACCGTGAGGTTTGAATAACCCAAGGTTGGGTAGCCCCCTCGCAGTAGTCCGAAGCCACACCCAATGCATAACCGGTAGCAGGAGTAAATCCCACTTCCACCTCGATGGGTACAGGGGTGGAATCATAGGCGCCATATCCCAGTGAGGCGATGAGGGTCTCCCCACTCTTGAGGATGAGCTCATCCCCACTGTTTCCCAGGGTGATGGCGCTACTATAAACATAGTCAACAGGTGCTCCCCCATTCAATGCCATGTTATCAGACCTCCCCAGGACCAGGTGCCCCTTGGAAGGAACAATCACTGGGGGGGAGAGGGGGATGGAATGAATGTCGTTATCATTATCGCTGAGGGTCCAGCCAGCGATGTCGATCTCATGATCCGTAGTGTTGAAAATCTCGAACCATTCCTTGTACTCATCATCACCCTCGGCATTGGCGAGGAACTCACTGACAATCAGGTCGCCTGGCTTGGGTGGTTCGACAATATATTTCATTTCAAGCAGCGGACTCCAGGTGCTGTTATTCCGTATACGGGCCTTGAGGATGGCCGTCCTGGTGACCGGGATGGGGGTGGAGTAGACCTGTACCTGTGGAGATGGAAGCCCCGACGAAGGGAGACGGGGATCGGTTCCATTGAGGGTAACCAGGATCTGCCCCTGGCTGTTGGGGTTGGCGAGCGTGATGGTCGTCCCCCTGATAACCTCGCCCCCGAGCCGGTTGGTGGTGGGAGCCAACAGGGAGGGCCACAAAGCGGCGCTACGGAGCTGTTGCAGAAAAATGGACCTGCGCTGGGGAATCCAGGTGGTACGAATCGTGGAATCGAAAGACTCTCCATACACATAATACACCATCTTCTGTATGTCTTCGCGGAGCTCATCAAACCGGGCTCGCATGTGATCATCTGTCATCGCGCCATTATTAAAGAGATGCTTCTGAACACGGTCAGCGAAGAAGAGACGGAATTCCGGACTTGACCTCAAAGGATTGTAGATATCAGCGATGGTCGAGCCTCCACCCGCGAGTTGGCTGAGAATATTGTAGTTGACAGCATTTCCGTTTCCAAAAGCTCCTTCCGCGTCCCAGATATAGAATTTGAACAAGCCCCCCTCCACACGTTCCCTTGCCGCTACCCAATTATTCTGTGGCCAATCCCAGGTATTGGCATAAAAATTCACCACCAGGTAATCCACGAAGTTGGTGAGGTCCAGCATCCCTCCCAGTTGCTGATATTTTGAATAATCCGCCATGTTGTTACTTTTTGCGAAGGAAACCATCGCATTCCAGGTATTCAGGTTACCTGACTGGAGCTCGCCGATATGCACGATATCCCAGCTGGAATTAGTATCGTGGTGATGATTAAAGAAGTCCTCGTCCAGACGCTCCACCAGGTTATAGTAACCTTTGAAAGAGCCATTGATGAAAAGATTGGCGAAAGTTCCCAGGGGACTCACCTGTCCACAGTCATGGAACAGCCGGCGGGCGAGCTCATCCCGGATAAAGGGGTTACGGTGATCATTGTGCCCGGCCCGTAACCAAAGACAGTCAAAAGAGGATCTGTCTATAAGGGGGATCAGGGGGTACTCCAGCTCTCCCGGACCATACTCACTCCGGAAGTACAGACGGAATGAAAACTTCTCCTGCCATTCCAGCCACCGGTCCGTACGGCGGTAGCGTTGACGTGCAAAATCGCTTCCAGCAACACGGATTCCGCACTCCACCGAGAAACCCTCAGACCCCTGCGGATCGATCAGTCCCACTGAAACAGGACGTTCAAAGGCATTCCCGCGTTGGATGGGATGATTGTAGTCGGTTGGACTGACTGCCTGCCAGACATCATTGTAGGTTCCACCCACAATGGCCATCACAC
>CAYZUX010000368.1:0-3884 GCA_964481775.1 uncultured bacterium
GCGGGGCCGGATTGGCCCTGAGCAAGCGAGTCCGGCACCGCACTCCTCCTCAAGACCTCGGTGAGCGGAAGAGACAACAAGCTTCCGCTCCTTTTGTTTTTGCCTTTTTTCAGCCGGGTTGATTGCGCGGCTGAATCGGGCATCCTTCCCGTGTAGACCATAGAAAATGCGTGACTTGATCTGTCTGGGAGTGCTTGTTGGGGTCAACACCCTTCTCTATTTCAAGGTCCTTTTCCGGGGGGCTTTGCTGGCGGGAGGGGATGTCAATTACCAGTATTCCATCTGGAAACAGTTTTTCGTGGAATGGGTCAGGAAAGGGGTCTTCCCTTTCTGGAATCCCTATGTGTTCTGCGGAACCCCTTTCCTGCATGACATGCAGACCGCCACACTCTACCCGCCAGACCTCCTGCACTTTTTCCTTCCCATTCCATGGTCGTTTGGATTCTCGGCCTTTTTACACACCCTCTTTGCCGGATGGGTCTTCTACTACCTGGCGGGGGAATGGCTCGAAAGACGTGTCGCGAGGCTGACCTCGGCTCTGCTCTACATGATATCCGGATTTATCGTCACCCGCCTGTTTGTGGGAGAACCGACAGTCACCCAGGCTTATTCTTGGATTCCAGCCTTCTTCCTTTTGTGCATTCGTTTGTTCCAGGCTCCCAGCCTCCGCCGTATGGGGCTCTTCTCACTGGTTTGTGCGATGATTTTCCTGGCGGGGCATCCTCACCTGCCATTCCTGATCTCCCATGCCCTGGTGGCATACCTGGTAGCTCTCTCGTTTCGCTCCCCCCAACCCAGCCCTTCCTTTGCATCATACGCGAACGCACGAGAACAAGGGGGGAGGGAGCCTTTTTCCCCCTCCCCCCTTGCGGGGGAGGGCTGGGGTGGGGGGGAGGCTTCAGACCGGAAGTGCTGGTTTGGAGGGAGAGTGAGGAAACCCCTGCTTGCTTGTGTTGCAATGCTGATCGCAGGCCTGATTGCCTTACTTGCGGTGGCACCTCAAGCCGGACCTTTCTTCGAGTTTGCTTCTTATTCCGCGACACGCTCCGGGGGGGCCTCCTACACCTTCGCCGCGGAGGGAAGTCTCACCCCCATGCTTATGGTCCTTCAGTTCTTCCCGCTCTTTTTTGGGAATCCACCGGATCAATCTTTCTGGATCACCACCATCCCCTACATGGAAATCTCGGCTTACCTGGGGATATTTGGTTTTTTTCTGATTCTTGTGGCGCTCCTGCTGCCCCGCAGGCCGTATACCTTCTTCTGGCTGGGAATAGCCATCGTGAGTTTTATTCTGGCAATGGGAGAACACACCCCCTTGCATAAAGTCTTTTACCACCTGGTGCCCGGCTGGGACCGTTTCCGGAACCCAGGGCGTTCACTCCTGGTCTACACTTTCGCCGGGTGCCTTCTCGCCGGGTATGGCATCGATGCCCTCCTTCGCTTGCGTCAGGAGGAATGGAACAAGTATATGGGACGTTTGCTGGCGATTTTTCTCACCCTGTTCATTGCCATCACTTTCACCGCCGGGCTGCTTCAAAGTATGGAAGAGAAGATTCTGGATTTCTTTGCCCGGGTGGCCTCCATCGAATTGAATGGAGCCACAGGAAAACCCTTGGGGGAGATCAAACCAGCTCTGTTCCAGTTCCGTTTTGATTGGATGGCTCATTCCTTGTGGGTGGGATCGGCCTATGCGGGCCTGTTCATTGCCCTGCTGGCTCTGTACTCCTGGAAAAGCGCCTGGAGGGACCGGCTCATCTGGGGATTTGTCGCCATCGCCGCGGTTGATCTCTTACTTTTCGGACAACGCTTCCTTCAGGCACGGTCACAAGAGGAATGGAAAGCGGAGTATTTTCCAGACTCCAAGCCCTTGGGTGCGATCCTGAAGGGCGGATATGGGGGAAGGCTCCTGACCACCGACTTCGGGCTGGACTGGAGGTACCGTCCCCAGTACCCCGAGCTTTTTCCGAATGGACCCATGCGTTATGGCATCCGGACTGTCCGTGGATACAGCCCCTCGATCCTCAAACACTTCAGCGAATTCATCAACATGATGCAGGGACGTCCACCGGAGGATCTGCCCGGCGGTCTCTTATTTCTGGATGAACCCACACGGATGGATCCTCTCGCGCTCCAGGTGATGGGAGTCCGCACCATCCTGACCACACAACCCCTTCCAGCCCCTTTTGTTCCCAAGGAGAAATTTCCCCCCAGCCATTTCCTGTTTGAGTACCGTCAGGGACTGCCCCGTTGTTTCCGGGCGCATCCCTCCTCAAATAAGTGGGGTCTGGAGCCCAGTGAGCGTGAAAAAGACAAGACCTCAGCGGTGGAAGTCCATCCCAACCGGGTTGAGGTGGAAACCGAGGGTGATGATGAGGCAACACTGGTCTTTGCGGATTCCTGGTTTCCCGGTTGGCGAGCCTGGGTCAATGGTGAAGAGAAGCCCATTGAGCGTGCTTTTCATGCCTTTCAATCCATACCGGTCCCCCCAGGCAAGAGCCATGTGGTTTTCGAGTTCCGCCCCACCCATTGGAACCTCTACCTGGTGCTGTCGGGAATGGGTGTCGTCCTTATCCTTGGCCTGATTGGATATCCAGTTCGTCAGCCTGTCCGGAAGAATGGGGAGGATCACTCCCCAGACTCCGTCCCTGAAACAGGTCCATTTCTTCCGGTCAGTCCTCAATGACCACCGCGGTCCCGCTGGCTGTGACCATCAGCATGTTGCCAATGCACTCATAGTCCAGGTCGACCGACACGATGGCATTGGCACCCTGTGCGAGAGCCTGATCGGTCATTTCTTCCACCGCGAGATTCTTGGCGCGCCGCAACTCGGTTTCATAGGCGGCGGAACGGCCCCCAACCACATCACGGATACCAGCGAAGAAATCCCGGAAGATATTGGCCCCCAGGATGGCCTCCCCGGTCACAAGACCGAAATAGCGGGTTATTCTCTTTCCCTCCACAGAGGGTGTTGTCAGAACTAACATGGCATATCCTCCTGTCAGGGACTCGGGACGTCCACACCCTGTCCCACTGTGAGTATGGCCAGACTAACGTGGCCGGGGTGTCTTTGTAACCATAAAGGAACAGATTCGATGAAACTGGTTCGTATCCTCTTCTCGATTTACTACTGGATCTGGTTCGGAATTGTTTCTCTGATCTTCTTTCCGGTGATTACCTTGGCCTGGCTGTTGACATTCTGGTGGGATCCACGGCGGAAACTGAATAATATCCTCAATTTTCCCTGGGCCAGACTCTATGTTCTGGGCAATCCCCTGTTCTGGAGGACTACAGTCACCGGACGTGAAAAGATGGATCCCAAAATACCCACGCTATATGTCGCCAACCACCTGTCCATCTTTGACATTTTCATGATCTTCCACCTGCACCGTTGCTTTCATTGGGTTTCCAAAGGAAGTAACCGTTGGGTCCCCGTGTTAGGCCTCAACATGTATTTCTGCCGGACTATCTTTTTCGACCGGGATGACACCAAGGAGGTCATCCGCATGGTGAAGGCCTCTGTCAAGCGGCTGGAGGAGGGGATCTCGCTGATTATCTTTCCCGAAGGAGAACGCTCACCAAATGGCAGGCTTCAACCATTTCTTGCAGGCGCATTCAGCATCGCCAAAAGAGCCAAGGTACAGATTCAACCGATTGTTATCACAGGGACCTACAAGGTGCTCCCGCGGTTCCAGATGATCCTCAATCCCGTGGGCCACATGACCGTAACCGTCCTCGATCCCATCCCGGTTGAGACTGTCACGAGTTTGAGCACGGAAGAGCTGAAAGACCTGGCGTATCAGCGGATTGCCGCGAATCTGCCAGAGGACCACCTGCCGGTGAACGTGGGTTAGGAATCCCCCGTTTGGAGTTCAACCTTCAGGTTG
>CAYZUX010000369.1:0-3852 GCA_964481775.1 uncultured bacterium
AGTTGCGAACACCTGGAACAACCGGTTGGCCGCAGACAATTCACTACCTGAAAATGAACGATTATCCCATGTGGGCCACAATCTATATGAAATATCCTCACAAAATGGCTTTCAGCCCTCTGGCCTGATTGGCCCAGTCTGTATCTTGGGATCAGGTGAGTAGTTCAAACTGATTGTCTTTCATGAGGAAATACCTGTATGATCCTTTGCTATTGAATAGGAGGTGCATCCATGTCTGAAAAACTTGCGATCGATGGTGGACCAAAGGCAGTCACCAATCAGTTGGCAGGTTGGCCTTGTTTTGATGAAAATGCGATAAGGGCGGTTGAACAAGTCTTAAGATCCGGAAAAGTAAATTATTGGACCGGCCGAAAAGGGATGGAATTTGAACAAAAATTTGCTGAATGGCAGGGGAGCAAGTATGGAATCAGTGTTTCCTCGGGCACAGCAGCATTGCATGTCGCCCTCTCCGCGTTGGGAATAGGTCCTGGAGATGAAGTGATAGTTCCCAGTTACACATTTATTGCTTCCAGTTTTTCTATTGTGCAGGCTGGAGCGATTCCTCGTTTTGCGGATGTCAACCTGGATGACCATTGTATCAGCATCGAATCAGCGGAAAAACTGGTGAATAATCGGACAAAGGCCATCATGCCTGTTCACTTGTATGGAAATGTCTGTGACATGGATCAAATAAATGACTTTGCCAAGAGGCATAATCTGTATGTAGTCGAAGACAATGCTGAAGCATTCGGGGGTTCTTATAAAGGGAAAAAGACTGGAACACTGGGAACCATAGCAGCATGCAGCTTCTGTCAGAACAAGACATTCACCACGGGTGGTGAGGGTGGAATGGTAACGACTGATGATGAAAGTCTGGCATGGGAAGCGAGAAGTTTTCGAGATCATGGTTATAATGTCAAAGAAAGAATTCACCTGCTGGAACTTGAGCAGAAACTCCCATATATTCACGATCGTCTTGGCTGGAACTATCGGATGACAGAGATGCAATCAGCGATTGGCCTGGCCGAGCTTGAGAGAATTGATTCCTGGAATTTACCCAATCGGCGGCGAAACGCCTATATTCTGATGGACACTCTGGGTGAAATTCCGCAAATTAAATATATGCCAGTCGATACTGAAGATCGCCGAAATGGATGGTATGTTTTGGCATTTTCTTTGGAAATCGAAAAAATGAGTTGTAATATTAGTGAATTTGTTACCGCTGCCGCGGCGGAGGGAGTCCCATGCTGGAAGGTTTTCTGGCCTCAATGCCACACCGAAAAGGCATTCACTCAAAGACATGGTTTTGGCAATTCTGGATTTCCATTTTTATCCAAAGAATTCACGGATCCAAGGAGTATTGATTATTCGAGTGTTGAAATTCCTAACGCTTTATGGCATCAAGACCATACATTCACCTGTTTTGCATACCCGACATTCACTGAGGATGACATGATGCAGATTGCACAAGGCTTGATCAAAGTTATAAAAGCCTATACAATTTAGTAAAATTATTCAGAAGGGCTACGTTGATAGGAGATATTACAATGACCACATCAGAAAATCTTCAGGCAGCGTTTGCAGGTGAAAGTCAAGCCAATCGAAAATACCTGGCTTTCGCAGCCAAGGCGGAACGGGAAGGATTCTCCCATGTTGCCAAGTTGTTTCGAGCTGTGGCTGAAGCGGAGACAATCCATGCACATGCCCATTTGCGGGCCATGAAAGGTATTGGAGATACAAAGGAAAACCTTCAAGCGGCGATCGAAGGGGAGGCGTATGAATTTAAGAATATGTATCCTGAATTTCTCGAAAAGGCCCTTACTGAATCCCATAAATCCGCCGAGGTCAGTTTCCGGAATGCTCTCGCAGTTGAGGAAATTCACCATGGTCTCTATTTGAAAGCTCTCGAGGCAGTGAAATCCGGCAAGGACATTGGCAACGAATCCATCTATGTCTGTCCAGTGTGTGGTAACACAGTCCTTGGTGGAGTCCCTGACAAGTGTGATATCTGTGGTGTTGCCGGCGAAAAATTCCAGGAGATCAAATGATTTATGAGGCTTTAAGTCAGGCCCAACCGTTGTATTTTCTTCAATAGCCCACGACGAGTTAAGCCCAACCTTTCGGCCGCATGGGTTCTGTTGCCCTTCGTTTCCTGAAGGACTTTACGTATCAACCGTCTTTCAACAAGATCTGTGGTTTCCCTGAGCGTGGAGGATTCACTTTCAGCTGGTGGGATGAAGGATGTTTTTCCGAGTGAGACCAGAATTTTCCTGGAAACCAGTTCTTCAGTCAGGATCGAATCATACTTCCCAAGAATAACCATCTGTTCAATTTCATGTTTGAGCTGACGGCAATTACCAGGCCAGTTGTAGTCAAGGAACATCCTCATTACTTTGGGGTGTATCTTTTTGGGTTCCAACCCGGCATCCTTAACAGCCTGATCGAGGAAGTACTCAACCAGAATAGGGATCTCTTCGGGACGCTCATGTAAGGAGGGAACGCTGAGGGTTAAAACACTCAGACGGTAAAAGAGGTCTTCACGGAACTTCCCTTCGGAAATCAAACGCTCCAGGTCCTGGTTGGTGGCTGCGATGATCCTGGAATCTACCTGAATAGTACGTGTGCCACCAACTCTTTCGAACCGGCCTGACTCGAGAAATCTGAGCAGTTTGGCTTGAATGCTCATGGGTGCATCGCCGATTTCATCCAGCAGGAGGGTTCCCCCTTCGGCCATTTCCACCATCCCCTTCTTGGTGGAAGTGGCGCCAGTGAAGGCCCCTTTCTCATGACCAAACAACTCGGATTCCATCAGCGTTTCCGACATATTCGCACAATTCAGGCAGACGAAGTGCTTACTTTTCCGGCTGGAATTCTCGTGGATTATCTCCGCGATCAGGTTCTTGCCAGTTCCAGTCTCCCCCAAAATCAGGACAGGTGCGTCGGTATCAGAAATCAGTTCCAGCCGGCGTCGGAGATTACGCATCGACTCCGAGGCGCAAATCAGACGGTCAAAGGCAAACATCTGGGACAAACCACGTGTTTTGCCAGGTTCAAGAGCCAGGGGGACATTGAATGTCCTGTCGGCGATGTCTTCGACCAGTTCCATCACCGCAAAAATCTCACCACTTTGGTCACGCAAGGGAATCGCAACAACCTCGAAATGCTTGAACACAATTCCTTCCTCATTCCGGCTGGGGGCCACACGCCGGATCACCTTGCCAGTCTGGAAGGCGATGGTGGAGGCACACCAGGGACAGACCTCTTCACGGTGTTCATCATTCATATAGGCCTGGTAACAAATACGGCGTCCCAGTTGACGATCGGGGAAAAAGGATTGCTGGTGTTGGTTGACATAGATCACCCGCATCTCACGGTTCACGATGTTGATTCCGAAGGGGAGGGCATCCAATGCGGTCAGCGCGAAATCCTGAATCGAGAAAGGCAGCAAATCCTCCACAATCCGTTCGCTGATGGAACCGGTCAGTCGAGGGGTGAGTTTCTCAAGGGACATCGTTCTCTTACCATCCTTCGGTGTGAATGACAGTTCCCGCCTGGGAGGAGAAGCTGTGAACGAAGTATCGAGCCAGAGAAAATCTGATCATCCTCATCAACATAGCCGGGAGAGTCTCCCTTGCTGGTTTCTGTCAAAGGAAACACACTGAAAGGCCGGTTTTTGTGGGGTGGAGTCTGTCATGGGACTCATTCTTGAGTTGGCCTGGTCTTTGCTCTCTTGGTTTGCTTACAAGAGTTGGTGTGAATAGTGTACCTGATTGGATGATACAAGGCAACTTGTCCAGAGGATCAGAAGGAGGAGTAAATGCGAACCAAACAGGGTTTTACCTTGATAGAACT
>CAYZUX010000370.1:0-3837 GCA_964481775.1 uncultured bacterium
GGGGACTACAAGGAGTTGTTTGGCTTTTTCTGTTATCTGTGCCGAATCAATTGAGTATTCTTTTAGGACGGCTTCGACGGCTTCCCACGACAACGGCTTCAGTTCGATCTGTTCCGCCTGAATGCTATTTAGGCGAGTGTCATGTTTAAATTCAAACCATCTCGAAGAACTCACTATGTGTATCCCAGGATATGAGGAAATACGTTGAATCAGGTTGAGCAAAATGTTCAATCGTTCTGAATTTAGGTCCGTAATTTCAGAAAGGGCATCCATTTGGTCAATCAGCAAAACTGTTTTACAGCTGGCAGCCACAAGCCGTAGGCAATCATCTATTGATAAAGGAAGGCCTAAGAGATCTCTTAAATTATTATTTTCCAGAATCGTCTTCGGAAGTTTATCCGCCTTTATAGCGAGAACAGCATACCCTTTTTCTTGAAGTTTATTTCCCAAAGTATCGCCCAGGAAGCCTCTTCAGGAGGAATGGGCAAGCACGAACTCCTTGACCTTAAAATCCAGGAGGCACTGGTCGAGTCGACCCATTTCGATCTGATCGCCATGGGTCGTCCGGAAGGCCCCGGCTGTTATTGCTATGCCAACAATGTCCTCCGTCAGGTTCTGGCCCACCTTGCCGAAGACTACCCTTCAGTCGTGATCGACAACGAGGCGGGGCTCGAAAACTTGAGCCGTCGTACAGTCCAGGCCGCGGATTGGTTGTTGTTTATAGCGGATCCCTCTCAGCGTGGTCTGATCACCGCGAAAAGACTGGTGGATCTCGCCGGGGAGATGCAGGTCAATGCATGCTCCATGGGATTGATTCTAAACCGTGTCCATGAGGCCTCAACACTGGAGCGCGCCCAGGAACTATTCCAGGGAACCGGAGTGGAGGTACTGGGAGAGGTTCCGGAAAATGCAGAAGTTGCTTCGAATGATGCCAAAGGGGATCCTGTCTTCAACCTGAATCAGGAAAACCTTGCTTACAGGGCATTCGGCGGGATCCTGGAATCCATTGTGGCCAGAAAAGTATCTGTACCAGTTTGAAAACAGGATGAAAAGCAGGAGGAGCAAGTGGCGAAGATAAGGTTACCAGGGGAAGTTGCGGTGGATTCGGCCAGCGTGGCGATGCTCGAAAAGGCCCATGACGATGGCGTTCAGGATGCCTTCGCGCGTGCGGATGCCCAGGGTCGTCCCTGTGTGTTCGGTTCCGAGGGAGGGTGTTGCCGTGTCTGTCACATGGGACCCTGCCGGATCACCAAAAATTCCCCTTTCGGTGTGTGTGGGGCCACTGTGGATACGATTGCCGCCAGGAACCTGTTCCGCGAGGTGGCGGCAGGAGCGGCTGCGCACTCCGACCACGGTCGTCATCTGGTTCTATTGCTCAAGGCAGTCGCCGAGGGTCAGGGTGGCGATTTTGAGATCAAAGATGAAAGCCGCCTGCGACGTGCCGCGCGTGCCTGGGGAATTGATGACACGGAACTCGAAACCCTGGAAGTAGCCAGGCGATTGGCGGATCTTTTTGAACGAGAGTTCATCCTCCAGGAGGGTTGCCTGGAAACCCTGAAACACGCCCCGATTCCACGTCAGAACCTTTGGCAACGGAACGGATTGGCGCCGATTGGGATCGATGCCTCGATCGTGGAGGCGTTACACAGGACTCATATCGGAGTGGACCATGATTACCAGAACCTGGTCCGCGGGGCATTGAGAACTGCACTGGCGGATGGTTGGGGCGGATCCATGATCGCCACTACCATCAGCGACATCCTTTTCGGTACTCCTGCCCCCATTCGTGGCAAAGTGAACCTCGGAGTCCTTGAAACGGATATGGTGAATGTCCTGGTCCATGGCCATGAGCCTTCATTGACTGAGATTCTCGTGGTCGCCACACGTGACCCGGAGATAATGGACGCCGCCAGAGCAGTTGGCGCACGTGGAGTGAACCTGGCTGGAATCTGCTGCACCGCCAACGAAGTGTTGATGCGCCATGGAGTCCCCGTGGCGGGAAACTTCCTGCAACAGGAACTGGCGATCGTGACAGGAGCCGTGGAGGTCATGATCACCGATGTCCAGTGCTGCATGGCCTCGCTTCCCGAGGTCTCACGCTGCTACCACACCAAAGTAGTCACCACCAATCCGATTGCCAAGAGCATGGGAGCCCAACACATCGAGTTCGATGAAACCAACGCACTCGAATCGGCCAAGCAGATACTTCGCCTCGCAATCAGTAATTTTCCCAACCGGAATCCCAACAAGGTGGCCATCCCTGATGACACAAGCGGGTTGGTGGCCGGGTTCAGCAATGAAACCATCTTCACCATGCTGGGAGGAAGGTACCGCAAGAGCTTCCGTCCCCTCAATGACGCAATCATCACCGGACGTATCCGCGGGGTGGCTGGAGTGGTGGGCTGTACCAACGCGCGCGGGAAAATCGATGACTACATCATCACACTCACCAGGGAGCTGATCAAACGGAACATCCTGGTGCTGCAGACAGGGTGCGCGGCGGTGGCGTGTGGAAAGCAGGGGCTTCTGACTCCAGAGGCCGCCTTAGCCCAAGCGGGAGACAGCCTGCGTGAAGTCTGCGAGGCGGTGGGTATTCCCCCGGTCCTGCACATGGGATCCTGTGTCGACAATTCACGCATCCTCATCGCCGCCACAAACCTTGTCAACGAAGGCGGACTGGGGAATGACCTTTCTGATCTTCCCGCAATAGGAGCAGCCCCGGAGTGGATGAGCGAGAAAGCGGTGGCAATCGGCCATTACTTTGTCGCTTCTGGAATCGATGTGGTCCTTGGTCATCCCTTTTATACCCTCGCCTCTGAGAACCTGACTGAGTACCTCTGCAAGGGTGTGGAAGAGGTGACAGGGGCAAAATTCCACTACATCTCGGATGTCAATGAGGCGGTTGAGACCATGGTTGCACATATCGAGAAGAAACGTGAAGCCTTGGGTATCAACCGCAAAGCTGACCGGAAGCTCTACGATATGAAGGACCGGAGAGAACTTACTTTCTGAATGGGTAGGGTGGGGCTTGCCCCACCAGGTTTTCTTCCAATCAGCTGGCATCGGAGTCGCACTCCAGTGCCGGAGCCTACTGAGGGAGTTACACTCCCCAAGTGTGAGGAGACCCGGCGAAGTACAACTTCGCCAGGAGGGTTCCTCCCACGAGTGCAACTCGTAGGCGAGCTGGGAGTATTCAGCCATCTTGTTTTCGAAGCAGAGCCATGGATTTCCGCGAAAGCGGCTCCATGGGATAACCAGAGGAGCAGGTTTTTATGTCGAAACTGATCTGTACCAGCGCCATTCTGGGGGCCCGGGAGACAGTGGCGCGGGCGAAAGCGAAGTTAGCGGAAGCCGTTGCGATGAAGGGGGCGGATCATCCGGTGTGTTTCCCCGCTACCGCATACTATCTCCCGGTGATCTACTCATTCACTGGCCACAAGGTAGAGTGTCTGAATGATTTGAATTGGGTTATGGAGGAATGTGACCGTCTGCTTCCAGAGCCACCTTCGGAGGATGTCTGGCTTCCATACTTGGGGGACACCCTCGACGCAGGCGTGGCTACCCTTTTCAGCTTTGAAACCATCGAAGCCTGCAAGACTCTCATCGGACCGGATCCGGTCGATGGCATTTGGCTGGGAGCAGCCAATGATGTCATAATGCGGGAACGGGGAATCGAGTTTGTCGATGGTACCGCACCCGGTTTCGCAGCGGTGGTCGGCGCGGCACCTGACTCAAAAACCGCCGTCAAGATTGCGCGTGAACTTCAGGAGAAAAATCTGTATGTCTTCATGGCGGGAGCGGTAGGTGGAATCACTTTCGCGGAACAGCTCCATTCCG
>CAYZUX010000371.1:0-3799 GCA_964481775.1 uncultured bacterium
CAAACCCGGGTCTGGGGAATTCGCCCTCTGGCCTTTTTCCTGCCGGTTCTGTGGGCACCTTTGTTTGGTATTCCCGAGTTGCTGTCATTAGGCGTCATCCTCGCCGCGATTGCACTCCTGCAGTGGCCACGATTCCGGGAATTATTGGAAAGCCAGGCTCCTATAACTTCGGGTGGGAATCGATGGTGGACCCTCATGCCCATCCTGGGAACTCTGTTTCTGTTGAGCCTTTATGTTCCCTTTGTAGAAACCCTGAATCTACCACCCACTGCCCTGCTGATTCTGCTTGTGCTTGTTTATACGGCCTTCCATATCGAAAAACTGTCACAACCAGCGATCACTCCTACCGCTCCTCTGAAATCTCACTCTGCATTACCGAGTGAGGGATCTTCCAAAGCCTTGATTTGTCTGACATTGATGGTTCCACTCATCGTGGGAATCTTCGTAACATGCTCGTTTGGATTATCGAGTTACCAGATCCCTGAGGTGTTCAAACCCAGAGAGGGACTTCTTACTTCTCTGGTGTTAGCCATCTTGTGGTGGATCACATGGCGGAGGATGGGGGGGAAGTTCTCCGTCCTTCCCAGTTCAGGAGGCACCTTTCCACTCCCGCTTGCAATCGCCAGCCTGATGCTTTTATCCACCATCCTGGGGATTCGTATCCTGGGAACTGGATTAAGCTATCTAAGTTACAGCGGAAAAACTGCAACAATGAACAAATGGGACCATCTGCTCCAAAGAAGTCAACGTTTGGGATTGCCGCCGATCGAATGGGAGATCCGTAAGTCCGCGCTGGCCCGTGCCGGGATTGATGGGGAATCCGCAACCTGGGTTCATTGGGCCAAGGATGCCGATCGAGATCCAATGGAAGAACTGAAACCCCCATCCCCTCTTACCGAGTTCCTCGCGCGCGGAGGGAAGGTTCAACCCGCCATGGGAAATATCCCCCAAGCCACACCGGCCGCACTCATGGTCGATGGCAGTCTGAAAGCGTTGTGGATTCTTTACCGTCAGGGCCAGTTGGTGGAGATCTCTGATCAAATCAGAACCCACATCCTCAACCCGGAGGCATCTTACTTCACACACGTGTGTCAGGGCCATAAGGGTATTCCCTTGATCCTGCGTGCAGATGGGGAGCTCCTGCAGTTCGATGGAACACCGGGTGTTCTTTGTGCTCCAACCTATCAATTCGGAGAGGTGGTTTTCCGTCGTCTCTGCCTGGATCCGAATACCAAACAGATCTGGTCACTCGACCTGTTCGGGAATCTCTACCGGTTCGAGGAAGGCTCAGGATGGATCCAGGATCAACGTTTCAAGGAAGTGTCACGGCTGGGTAATCAGACTTATGACATCGCCCGGGACTTCGCGATCACTCCGGATGGACAGGTGGCTTTGCTGGACTGTTTTGGCCAGGTCTGGAAGTCGCCGATCGATTCCACCACGATCCAAGGCCCCTTCCGGGAAACCCATTACTGGCCTGGATTGCCACTCGGTCAGTCGCTCCAGGCTGTAGGAAATGATTTGATCCTTGGCGACAGGTTTGGAGGAGTCTACCTGACCCCCTATCCCCAGGATCCAGCCATCCTTTCACTGAGGGGGTCTTACCTTTTCCCACGCAGCCTGTCACGCTCAGAACAGGATGTGATTGATCTGGAATTCCTTCCCGAACGGAGATGGCTCTATCTGCTCACCCAATCAGGAAGGATTCTCACCAATCACCGCTGGGGAGATGTGTGGGCGGAGTAGCTTCAACCGCTCATGAAAGAACCCTTAATACTGGCTCCACCACTCGACGCTTGTTCCATACGGGGTTCCATTCTCACGTCCCGGTGAGGCAAAGGAACTCAGCGGAAAACCGTCATCCGCCAAACCAGTGGGAAAACCAATAGGGATCACCGCTGCACGGAAATTATAGGAAATCGTATCTATGTCTCCCCATGGAAAGGCTTCATCGATTTTTTCGATAGACCTCCCTTCACTTGAAAGATTCGGGTAGGCACTGACAAGCGATCCATCCACCATGCTCCCAGCTGAAGCTGCGCTGTACAGAGAGAGATTGTCGCCGGAATTGGACAATGCTCCCACCTCGAGTACGACCGGGGTGATCACACGAATGGAGGGAGGAAATTGCCAGAGGCTGAAACTGGGACTATTCCAAAGATTCAGAATCGCGTATTCGTGGGGAGTGAGAATTGTTCCCTGGGGAATGATAACACTTCCCTCCCCTTCCGCTGGATAAACATCATCATCTGTCAGATACCATCCCGATATATCCACCTCCTGGTCAGTTGTATTGTGAAGTTCGATCCACTCGATATCCGCGCTGTTACGGTCGTTGTACATGATTTCGTTGATTGAAACGACAGGTTCTTCGTAAAAGAAGACCGGGTAAAGTGGCGAGGAGAGCGCATTCTGGTGAACATCCCGGATCCCCTGGATGGTAAGGACATGGCTGACACCTGGGTCGAGCCGGTCTGTGAAATTTAACAGGATCTTGTTTTCGGCGACCAGGGTGGCTGTTGCAGGGCCGCCGCTCCCCGAAATCAGATAATTGGATTCGACCTCCGCACTCAGGGAATCGAGTGGTTCATTAAATTCGAGCAGGGCCAAGTCTCCACGTGCAAACTTGGCGCTGACAAGATAGGGTGGAAAGACATCGGAAGAACAGACCTGGACATCGTTGTTGGGTTGTCCGGGAGTTCCCCGGTCGTTAGCCGTGTTATAAACCGTGGTCTGGTTCTTCCATAGGGTCGTGGGATTGGCGCAATAGTCGGCCGCCATTCCCAATGCCGCACCTGAGGTGGGTATCTGTCCCACCTGTGTCAGTATCGGATAGGTCCCCACATCATAGGTCCCATACCCGATGGAGTGGATGACTACACCGTCCTTAACGAGTACGATTTCATCGCCGTTGTTGCCAAGCGTGATATCCTGGCCATAGGCGTACCCCACAGAGACATTTCCATTGATCCCAGTATCGGATGACTCTCCCAGAACCAGATATCCCTTGGCGGGAACCAATACCGGTGTGTTACCAGTGATCACATGGGAATCGGTACCGTTGTCGGCAATGATCCAGTCACGAAGGTCGATGGGGTTATCAGTGGTATTGTAGACTTCAAACCACTCCTTGAACTCATCATCACCGGCCACATTGGCCATGAACTCGGTGATCAACACCTCTCCGGGAGAAACGTTTTTATTCACTTTGAATTCCGCCTCGACAATCGGACTCCATGTATTTCCATTCTTCACTCGTGCTTTGACCACAGTGGTCTGTTCGATTGTGATTGGAAGAGAATAAGAATGTGCGGATGCAGAGGTTCCACCTGAATTCGGTACACGGGGATCTGTCCCGTCCGTCGTATAGAGAATCGCACCAGTCGCCCCATTGGGATTCTGGATCGTCACCTGAAATCCCTCCGAAACCTCCCCTCCATGTTGATTGAAAGCAGGTGCCATGAGCGAGGGCCATAACCCGACACTGCGAAGATGGGTCAGAAGGTACCCCTGTCTCTGGGGGATCCAGGTATTTGGAATATAGGTGTCAAAAGGTTCGCTGTAGACCGCCCCGATCATCAATTCCACTTCATTACGCAAGGCCTGGAAACGGCTTTGAAGGTTCGCTTGAGCCATGGGGCCATTATTGTAGAAGAGGGCCTGAACGCGATCCGCGAAGAGCAACTGGAATTCGGGGCTGGCCTTCAGGGCACGGTAAAGGATCGGGATTGTATTTGACTCATTTTCGAGCTTGCTGACATGATTGTTGCTGACTGTCCCATTGATAAAAGCGATATCG
>CAYZUX010000372.1:0-3767 GCA_964481775.1 uncultured bacterium
GCAGCCTATGGACGCTGATTATGAGAAGCGGAAGAGAGATTGACAACGGGGGAAAAGGGGAACCCGTTCGAGATGAAAGGTGAATCCTGAATGAGGAGTTGATCAGATACCGCTACCCTGTCCTTCCAAGGTGGATTTTGTCTCCATCATGGTTTACAAATGAGAAGCCCTCGCTTTGCGTCCAGCTTGTCGCAGCTCCTCCCGAACCTCTGAAGGTCCATTAACCTTATAAGACGTTGCTCTGGTGTCAGTTTAGGGCTTTCACGTATGAGCGTGCGGTCGATATCTTTTTTGTAGGCCTCGATGACAGGATCATAAGGAAATGGGCTCGTCTTTGTTGTCAATGGAACTGGAACTCATAGGATTAGCGCTAATCTTGATTTGATCTTCCATTCACTCCAGAATACCCCCCGCTGTCTAAACTGCCAACTCCGATGATCCTGTAAAGAAGGAGACACTCATGCCAGTTTTCAAAAAGCCTCAACCGGGGAAGTTTGTCCCCGAGCATCCAGTCGAGAAGCATTTCCATGACCATGATGAAACCTGGGTCATGATGGGGGGACGTTGTAAAGCGTATATGATCGATCGCGAGGGGAAGCGTGAAGAGTTCATCCTCGAGGAGGGGGACATCTGGATGGTCGAGGCGGGGGTGGAGCATGGTTGTGACCCGCTTGATGATGGATGCCTGATTTTCCCATTCGCCGGAACTATCCCGGTGGGTTCCCATAAACCTGGTCACTATTACATGGAAAAAGAAGGCTATATGCCAACCCTGCGGGTGGAAAAAACCGTTATCAGCCGTTACCCGGAAGCTACGAGCGTTCCAAAGGAGGGGTAAAAATGCGCACGACTGGGATCGAATACCCTGCTCGGGGCGAGATGGCCTTTTGTGAACTTGGGAAGCCTCCCGAGCCAGGAGACACCGAGATCCTTATCCGGACCTGTTTCTCCGGCATCACCAATGGAACCGAGCGTCATGCCATGATGGCGGAGCACCTGTGGGGGCAGTTCCCCAGCCGCCATGGTTATCAGCATGTCGGCATAGTTGAGAAAGCCGGCAAGCAGGTGAAGCAGTTTGCCGAGGGGGACTGGGTTTTCTTCGGCCACTATGTCGGCCACCGTGCTTGGAATGTGATCGATGTGGCCAGTCCGCTGGCGCTCCATTCTGAAAACCACCTGACCGTTCATTTACCCAAACAGGAGGATCCTCTTCAATACAGAGAGTATGCACTCCTGGGCGTGGCCGGTGTGGCCATGCGAGGGGCGCGGCGATTCAGGGTGGGGCCCGCTCAGAATGTGTGGGTCGCTGGCCTCGGTCCGATCGGACAATACACTGCCCAGTCCTGCCGTGCGCTGGGTGCGACTGTCACCGTTACGGATATCAACCAGGAACGCCTTGAGATTGCCAGAACGGTCGGTGCCCACATTGCATTGAATCCCAAGGATCCAGCGGCTGATGACATCATCAAGCAGGGTGCCCCCTATGATGCCATCATCGACTGCTCAGGTTATACCCCCTTTGTCCGGGAGCTGTTCGAGAAGCACATCCTCAAACATGGAGGAGTGGTGGGATTACTCGCGGTCAGGACTGATACAGTGTTTCACTGGTCGATGCTCCATATCACCGAGGCTTCGATCGAGGTTTCCTGCCACTTCAGCGTCAACGACCTGAAGGGGCTGCTGCGCTTCATGCAGGACAAGGTCATCTTCAATGAACCTCTCATCAGGCACTTTGTCTCCATCGACAAGGCACCTGAGATTTATGCCACCATGCGAGACCGTCCAGGGGACCTGTTGGGGGTGGTGTTTGATTGGCGATAGACAAAGGGTAAGCCGACACTTTCAGTCCACGGTCAGCATCACCAAAGACTTCGGGCGGATGACCAGGGACCCGGCCCAGGGGGACCAGCGCTTGTCCTTTTCCAGGGCATCGATCATGGCATAGAGCGGATCCTCCGGTTTGGGGAGGCAATCCTCCGCGTATTCGAACACATCATAATGCCTGTCCGGGAGACCGGTCAGGTTGAGAGTCAGGGCGGAGTCCGAGAGATTCACCGCATAAAAAGTGTGGTGTCCATCCCGGTCTACCACACAGGCAGTCGAGAGATCATAGGAAGATGGAGTCGTTTTGACTTTGACCGGCTTGACTCCCCTGCAGGCGTGTTTCGTAAAAAGTCCATAACTGTAATAGACCGGACGGATCCGCCAGCCTTTATCCTTGAATTCCCACAGTCCAAAATCCATCAGGTTCTGCCCGGGGTAATACATTGACTGAAGACACCACACCGAACCACCCACAAAGCCATTGTTCATGGCCGCAATCGCGGAGTTGGCGCACAGTAGGCCATAATCAAAAGTGGGCATGGCCGCGCCCTTTTTGAGGGGATCAGTGATCTTCTGATCCAGGAAGCCGATCTCATAAACGAAGGCTGGTTTGTAAACCGGACCTTTCGGGGTCTGGCTGACCGGCTGGGTGTTCTCATGGATCGTATTCAGTGCACTCTTCAAGCGATCGTTGATAATCGGAAACTGGGTGAGTTCAGGGTACTCATGGACTGTGAAAATGCCAAAGCAGGATTCGATCTGCCTCATCGCCCGGCGAAACCAGACCAGGCCTCCCGACTTGTCTCCAATCAGACGGACATCCCGGAGGCCCAGAGCATCGAGTTCAGTGCGTAAGGTACGATTGGCCTCGATGTAAGACTCGAAGGTTCCTCCCAGGCTCTCGAAAATCAGATCGGCCTCCCCGGTCACACATACATTCCGGATGCAGGTAAATCCCTTCGTGCGGATCAGGTGCCGGAGAAGATTGGCATAGATTTTGGCTCCCTTGACTGCATTGGCTGGCGAATAGGGAAACTGTTCCCTGGACCAGTGCCAATGGGTATCACCCAGAAAGATCTGCCGCCCGGCTTGCTGATGGACCTCCAACACCCGGTAGAGGGCACGCATGAGCTCGGTGTCATAGGTGATGGTTTCCAGGTCATGCGCTGGATTGATCGAGTCCCACCAGAACAACATGGCAATGACCGAGGGATTCAGCTCCCTGATCCGTCCCTCCCGCATGGCGATTTCCTCACTGGTGATGCCATGCCTGAAATTCTCATCCGTGAAAAAGAAGGGATCATCTTCAAAACCGAATCCCAGGAAATCCTCGGTGATAGTCTCGTTGGTGATTTCGATCTGGACCGGTTTTCCTGCAGCTGAGTAAAGCTGCTCGGTCTTGCGGACATGGACATCATCAAACCAGGCCTGACCGTTTCCATGCAGGAGGAGGAGCAGGCGAACGGTATTGATCCCTCGCGGGATGAAAATGGCACAACGCACCTGTGTCCAGGTCATCGTCCCGGTGAGACGTTCTGATTCAGCCGCGGCGATCCGGTTTTGAGGATTTTTGGGATCGATAGTTCCGATCGAGAGCGAGGCTCCCACCCCTCCTGTCACATTCTCCGTGCGGACCAATGCAGTAAACTCATAAACTTCACCCTCCCTGGCGTCCTGCAGGTCAAGAAAATACTGGTAGAAACTAACCGTTGCACCGGCAGGTACGGAAATCATTGCGCTGGGTTGACCACTCCAGGTTTCCGGGCTCAAGGTAAAACTGGCGGTCGCGCCCTGAATGTCTGTGGGGACTGAACTGGACCACAAACGATAGGGAAGGGGGGAGGACTGCCAGTCTCTCAGGCTTTCCGCAGCTGTGCTGCCCACTATTCCAATAGTGAAACGCCTAGCCATCGTGAGCAGGCGTAAAGTAGGAAGGGATTTCG
>CAYZUX010000373.1:0-2403 GCA_964481775.1 uncultured bacterium
TATGGCTTCGAGGTCGAATGGGTGGAGTATCCGGGGCATCCGGAGTCGGTGGAGTTTCTGAAAAACCTATCTCATCCAGGAACCAATCAATATGATGAGGGGAATGCTGTTCTTTCTTATCAGATTACCACTCTAACAAATACCGATAAGTGGCAGTTGCCTGATATAACGGCAAGAGGATCGAGTATCTTCTCCTTGTCTTGGCCTGACGCAAAACATCTACGTGTGGAAACTGTTGGTTACGACAAAATCCTTGCCGATGCAGAAGAGAACCGGCGACTTCAAGAAAGGGCCGCACAAGCTCACGAGGAATGGGAACGAGACTACAAGCTGGAGGTCAAGGTTTACTCCCTTAAAAAGATTACTCCGGTGACTGCAAAAGCCCTAATAGAACCGCACCTTCGAGTTTACCGATACGGTCCTGGTAGCACCGAGATTAGGTCTTTCCCGACGGCCACGGGACGCCAGGGAGAGTCGTATCTTGTGGAGCAATGTGTCGCCGACGACAAAGCCAATGCCGTCATCGTCACCGCCATCCCCGCCACCCACAAGAAGATCGAAGAGCTCCTCACCAAAATGGAGGGCATGGTTACCGAAGGCTCCGCGAAAGGTCCGGTCAAGCAATACCCTCTGGAGGTGTTCCTGTTGCGTGGAACTCAGCAAGCACCCACCCCTCCAACTGCAACCACCCAATCCGCACAACCAGCGGATGCCACCTCGACCGACACAACCCAGATGATCGATCTTAAAGACTTGGGTATCAGCAAAGAGGACCTCGAGTTCTTTGGTCCGAAAACCAGTGCGCAGCTTCTGGGAAGGGGAGCGGTGACTCTGATCGGCCAACCCGGAGAGGAGGGCAAGACCCTCGTTGCACTGACCCAGGTCTATGCCTGTAAGATCGAGTTTCTGGATGTACGCGAACCCTACCTTATTCTAAAAGGCTCTCTGGAGGATGTCTCGCAGGGATATGAACCGGCCAAGAAGCTGCTCGAGAACACCCTCTACCTCGAACCGGGTAAACCCAGTCTCCTCGGACTGACCAACCTGCGCGAGGCGCTGATCCTGCTGGTGAAGTGGCGGGAGGAATGACGCTTGACGCCATACTTGATATTTTCTACATTTCCGTGTTCCCTGTGTGGAGAGAATGCGGAAAATGACCCAAACCGAGACAGGCAAGCCTGACCTGCCCACCGTCCTTGAGGTCCAGGACCTGGTGGTTGATTATGGACGCGGCGCCAAGAAGACCCGCGCGGTCAATGGGATGTCATTCTCCATCCGTGCCGGTGAGTGTGTCGGTTTTGTCGGCCCGAATGGCGCGGGGAAATCGACCACCATCAAGGCCATCATGGGCTTCCTCTTTCCGGCTTCCGGGACAGTCACCGTATTCGGCGAAAAGGCGGGCACCGTGGCCTCGCGCGAACGCATCGGGTACCTGCCGGAGGTCGCGCTCTACTACCCCTTCATGAAGGCCCGCGAACTCCTCGAACTGTATGGCGGGCTGGATCGCATGAGCCGCGAGGAACTGGCTGAGCGCATTCCCCAATTGCTGGAGGAGGTGGGTCTCGGCGGACGTGGCGAGGTGTTGCTGCGTAATTTCTCGAAGGGGATGCAGCAACGACTGGGCATCGCGCAGGCCATCATCTCCGACCCTGAGCTGCTCGTGTTCGATGAACTCTCCTCCGGTCTCGATCCCATCGGACGATACGATCTGCGTCAGGTGCTCCTCAAACTCAAAGCGCGCGGACGGACTATTTTCTTCTCCTCGCATGAACTCACCGAGGTCGAGGACCTCTGCGACCGGGTGCTGATTGTCCATAAGGGGCGCTGTATCCAGGAGAAGCGGGTCGAGGACCTGATGCACCCCCTTAACCGTTTCACCATCGTTTTTACGATGAACAACCAGAATCAGGCGCGTGAGCTCACACAAGGATGCACCTTTTCCACCGATGGCGAGGGGCGTTATCGTTGCGAAATCAACGGCGCTGAGGAATATGCCGAGGTGCTGCAGAAGCTCTCCAGCTCCGGTGCGGTGATCCTGGAAGCAAGAGCCGAACAGGTGTCGTTGGAAAAGTATTTCATGGATTTGATCAGAGCATCGTAGGGGCGTGATTCATCGCGCCCATGGATTTGATCAGAGCATCGTAGGGGCGTGATTCATCGCGCCCATGGATTTGATCAGAGCATCGTAGGGGCGTGATTCATCACGCCCATGGATTTGATCAGAGCATCGTAGGGGCGTGATTCATCACGCCCATGGATTTGATCAGAGCATCGTAGGGGCGCGATTCATCGCGCCCGTGGATTTGATCAGAGCACCGTAGGGGCGCGATTCATCACGCCCATGGATGTGATCAGAGCATCGTAGGGGCGTGATTCATCACGCCCATGGATTTGATCAGAGCA
>CAYZUX010000373.1:2503-3748 GCA_964481775.1 uncultured bacterium
CGCCCATGGATTTGATCAGAGCATCGTAGGGGCGCGATTCATCGCGCCCGTGGATGTGACGTTGAGCAGGGCGGTGACGTTGACCAGGGCGCGATGAATCGCGCCCCTACGTAATGGTTTGGGCGATTCCGGCGACATGAATATGCGAGCCATCTTTCTGATAGCCAAAAGTGTTCTGATCGAGGCGATTCGCCGCAAGGAGATCTATGTGATCGTCCTGGTGGCGGTTTGCATCATTTTGGCGACCGGCACGGTCCGCTTTTTTGGCTACCAGACCATGAGCAAGTTCTACCGCGAGGTCTCCATGCAGATTATGAACCTCGCCACCGCACTGACTGTCATCATTCTCGCCGCACGCCAGCTCCCGCGCGAGTTCGAAAACCGTACCATCTACCCGCTACTGGCCAAGCCGGTGGGACGTTCCACCTTCCTCGCGGGGAAGTTTCTGGGAGTCTTGCTTGCGGGTTTATTCTGTTATTCGATCTTTATCCTCCTCTTCCTGGGAGGAATGTTTTACCTCGGAGCGACTCTCAGTTGGGGACTGTTTCTCCAGGCCATCTACCTCCAGATCCTCGCGTTGACTGTCGTAGCCTCGCTGGCTTTCATGCTTTCGCTGGTGTTCAACATCGATGCGGCCATCACGGTGTGCAGCCTGATTTTCATCCTTGGCGGAACCGTGAGTTCGGTGATCGATTATGTTTATGACATGGTCAAGGAAGCCGGGCCGATAGGAAAAGGTTTGATGTACCTGCTGAATTTTGGCGTTCCCCAGCTGACCCTCTTCGATCTTTCCGCAAAGGTGGTTCATGCCACCGACATTTCAGTCAATGGCGGGGAGACGCTTACAGTCATTCGTTGGACACCGTTGGAGGCCTGGGTTCTGGGATGGTTGACACTGTATGCCGCTTTCTTCGTGGTGACCTATCTGATCGTAGCGCAGTTGATCTTCTCCAGGAGGGCGTTGTGATGATGAAAGACCTTACCCCCCCAGCCCCCCTCTCCCGTGGGGAGAGGGGAGATTACCACCCCCACCTGGCGGGAGAGGGGGGCTGGGGGATGAAGTCACTTTCCGACAAAGCCACATCGGCCCCACTCCTGATTGCCAAAGCGGTGTGGCTGGAGATCCTGCGCCGCGAGGAGTACCTGGCCTTGCTGATTCTGATGGGGCTGTACCTCGTGTTCGCAGTGGGGGCGCGTCTGGTGGGAAACACCCAGACCGAGGCGGTGGCATTGATGCTCAACATG
>CAYZUX010000374.1:0-3730 GCA_964481775.1 uncultured bacterium
CGGTCCTTCAGGCGTTGTCCCCCCCGCTCCCAGGCGATGATCCGGTTGGCGAGAAGGTTGGTGACATCGATACGCAATCGGTTTTGGCCCGGCTTGAGGAGACCTGTCACTTCGATCTGGTAAGGACGTGTCCAGATACACTCCGCAGTTGCCCCATTGAGAAAGACATCGGCGCTCTCATGAAGGGTTCCCAAATTGAGAATCGCTCGTGAAAAACGAAGGCCGGGATCCAAGTCAAAGCCGGTTTCATAGGTGACAGTGCCACTGAAAAATTTCAATGCGGGGAGTTCTGTCCATCCCGTGAGTGCATCGAGAGACTCAGTCAGAACCGAACCATCCTGGTCCGGGTTTTTCCAGGCAAGCTTCCAGGGACCCTCGATGGGAACTGTAACCTGTTTGGGATTGAGATTGAGGGGGATTTCCGGGCTCCTGTTTGTGGATCGCTCCACAAGCAAAAGGGCTGTCCCTTGAGAGGGCACCCGGAGGTATACCTCAGTGACATCTTTCCCGGCGCGGATTGCCACCAGACTTGTTTTCCCTGCAAATGGGTCTCCTAGAGTGGCAGAACTCCAGGATCCCTGGATTGGTAACCATCCATCAAACGGCTCATTGGTCACATTCTTCAGGTAATGGAGAACCCCCTCCTTCATCCGCTTCCGAATCGAAAAGAAACCCAGGTCGGACATCGGTTCACGCCTGGCCCCGGCCTCTTCAAGTGCCTTGGCCAGTTCAGCCTGGTCATTGACAAAAGTACACTTGCCAGCTGGGGAAGAGTTCGCTCCCGGATGAATGGCTTCCCGGCACCTGTCCTGAGACCATCGTTCGAGGGTAGTTAATGGCTCACCAGTGGGAACTGGCTGAGGAACCTTGCCCATGCAGATCACTCGTGCACCTTGCATGACCAGATCGCGGAGGGCCTCCGGTGTCTTTTCAGCCACCCAATCACACTCAGGAATGACCAGTGCCTGGTAACAGCCGCTTCCGGAAACAATCTGGCCATTTTCGACACGCAACGAGTCGGAGATGACCCGGTCGCTACACCAATCGAATTTCCAACCATGGTCCCAGAGCATCTGGGCGGTTTCCATCGCCGGCTTGCAGACTGTATGCAGCCAGTCAGTCGTGTTGTGAGCACGGCAATACTGGAGAAGATTGATGGCCCCACGGTCATCAAACCAGAGGGTATGAATGGGATACAGGAGCAGGACATCTTCATCCGGCTGCCCCTCCTGGAGAGGAGTCTGAACCCTTTTGATGTAATCACTGAAATGTGGCATCTGATGCCACCAGGGTTCACAGGGATCGGCATGAATAGAGGCGTAATAGAGCCAGCCAGGGAAAGAGACATCCGAGGGGGTGTAAGTGGAGGAGTGGAAGTAGATGTGGTTGACTCCGGCGAGCATGAAGTAATCGAACTCCCCCCGCATCCGGTCCAGCGAGGTACAGAAGTGATCTTCCAGCCAGGTGAAGGTCTCAGCGGAGACCAGGCGCCTTGCATTCAGGTGGGCTGCCGATGAGGCGAACTTGGCGTAGATGTAACCCCCATTCCTGTTCAAACCATCCGAAGCCATACCCTCGATACCAAAAGCTTCCGGATCGGGTTGATCCGCAAGTCCGAAAATGTCGACCAGGTGGCCGGGGAAGCCCTGTGCCTGGAGACTCACCTTGCTGCCATAAGATCGAACCCATTCCATCCAGGGTGTCAAATGTTTCTCAATGACCAGCTCCTCAACTGTTTGCCGGTAGTCATGGCGAACCCTGCGGGAAAGATCACTTCCTTCGGTTGAAATCAACGCGGGGAGATAGGGGGTCAGATCATACCCCCTGCGTTCCCTGAAGAATTCAAGGAGTCCGCCAGTCCAGTTGGCCTGGTGCACTTCATAGGAATCTTCATGCAGACAACCAAAGGCCTGTGATCCAAGACGGTCGAGGAGCCGTGTATAAGGTTTCAGGTAATCCTGAAGAGCCTCGGTCGAAAAGTGGTCAAGAACTGGTCCCTCGCCTCCTGGAGCGGCCCTTTTGACTGCCATCCTCGTAAACCCATTCCGGAACAGAAAGACATCCCACTCGCCAACCGGGATAGTCCAAGTTTTCTTTCCATCGGTCTCTGCGGGTTCGATAATCCTCGCTTTGGAATTCCTGGTCCCCGTTGGTATTACGAGAATCGCCAGAATGGGATTGCCTTCATCCTGGGTGATGGTCCATGGTTCGGTCAGAACCTTGCCGGACAGGTTGTCATCCCATTCCAGACGCCGTGCGGCATGTTCCGGTTGAATCCAACCACCGCCAAAAGGCCAGCCATTCCCCCAGAAATCCATTGTCACACCATGACGCGAAGCGATTTCGAGTGCCTGGCTGGCGGCTTGGATCCACTCCTCCGACAGGAAAGGGATCACGGGGAGGTTCGAACCTTTGGCGGCATAGATTGCTTCGAGTCGAAGGGTCCGGATTCCCGCTTTGGCTCGCATTGCGATATCGCGCTCGAGTTCCGTGGGGGTCACCGCGCTCCCCATCCACCACCAGATGGTTCCGGGGTAGGCGGTTCCTGGCGGGGAGTCCCATCCGAAGGGATTGGAGACAGTCTGGCAGACGCCCGGACAGGACATAGAAAGGACCCCCAGGTTCAGGATTAGGCCAAGATACATCAGGATAGATCGTGTCATGGTTTGACCCTCGTCAAAAGTTCTCTTTTGGCTGGAAATGGAGACTTATCCGAACTCTTTTGTCTCTTGCCAGTCGGGTGCTTCCTGGCGGGTTGGGTTGGCCTTCTGCGGGCATTCGATTTAAGGCGAATGAGAATCCGGTCCTCCTCCAGGGTGGTCTCCCTCCACACCCCGGATGGAAGAGATCCCAGAGTGAATGGACCATAAGCAATTCTACGTAAATCGAGCACATCCAGTCCCACCGCTGCACACAACCGCCTCACCTCACGGTTGCGTCCCTCCTGAAGAGTGATAAGAAAGCGTGAAATACCCCCGGAGAAGCGGAGTGGTTCCACACGAAGGGCCGTTCCCATTCCATCCTCAAGTTTCACGCCACTCAGCAAAGTCTTTATCCGCGAGGGATCGAGTTCTCCCTTGGCCTTAACCTGGTAAACACGTTCAATGCTGCTGGAGGGGTGCTCCAGAAGACGGTGGAGTTGGCCATCATTCGTCAGGATCATGAGTCCTGATGAGTCGAAATCGAGACGTCCCACCGATTGCAATGAAGATTTCGCCAGTTTTCCCGGGAGCAGATCGAAGAGTGTTTTCCGTCCCTC
The DNA here is from genome assembly GCA_964481775.1 of uncultured bacterium. Taxonomy (GTDB): domain Bacteria; phylum Hinthialibacterota; class Hinthialibacteria; order OLB16; family OLB16; genus OLB16. The sequence goes on from CAYZUX010000374.1 coordinate 3,260, forward strand.
AGGATCCGACCGTGAACAGATGACCCCTTTGGGTTTGTGGACAATCAGGGTGAGTGGACTTTCGATGTGGAGGATACGTCCCCTTAACCGGACCACATCCCGCTGGGGATCCACACGGACACTGGGATGATCGGCTACCCGTCCGTTGATGGTGACAAGACGCGCGAGGATGAGTTCCTCTGCTTTGCGGCGGCTGGCAGCCCCGCAATGAGCCAGGAACTGATTGAGACGGTATCCCATGCTTTTCTCTCTCATGGTCGCCATCCTTTCCCTGCCTTCCAGTTATCCATCACCAGGCGCTCTCCATTCCAACTCAGTTGGATGGTCCCATCGTAACGGGTTACCAGAACCTTGGCACCCACCTCCTCCAGCCGTTGGATCGTTTCCAGGCTGGGATGCCCAAAGAGGTTGTCACCACAGGAGATCACGGCGAGGGAGGGGCGAACTTGCTGAAGAAAATCAGAACTCGAT
>CAYZUX010000375.1:0-3715 GCA_964481775.1 uncultured bacterium
TAAAACCAGCAGAAAGAGAATCACGGCGATCGCGGTTCCGGTCCCCATCAGGTACTCATTGAAAACCTTGGAGTACATCAGAGTCGCCATGGTATTCGAGTCGGGACGCGGCTGTTGCTGCTCGAACACCCACACCGGATCAAACAATTTAAGTCCAGCCAGCAGCAGGAAGACCATGCCTGTCACCAGGGTGTCCCAGATCATGGGAATTGTGATGTGACGGAACTGGACGAAGGGTGAAGCGCCATCAACCCGAGCAGCCTCGTACAAGGTTTCTGGAATCGATTGCATGGCAGCGAGAAAAAGGAGCATGTAAAAACCGGTGGCAGCCCATACGATCATAGGAATGAGTGACCAGGCCAGGATCTTCGAAGCGGTAAAGGCGAAGGGGACCTTGAAAAAGGGCTCTGCAGTTATTCCCCACCCCAATAGAAGTTGATTGATCTGTCCCAGCAGGTTGTTAAAAACTCCGAAGCCTGAGGTGCTGTAGAGCAGCATCCACAAAACCGAGATGGCCACCGAGGAAAGGATGTTTGGAAAGAAAAAGGCCACGCGGAAGAGTGAAGCCCCACGAATTTGTCCACGCAGTGCGGAGGCAAAGAACAGGGACAGCGACAGGATCAGGACCATCGGAAAAAAAATCAGGATGAGGTTATTTCTGATCGCGGTGGTGAACATGCGTGCAGATGCCCCTGCTTCCGGATTTCCAATGGCCTCCCACATCTCTGTGAAATTCTGGATCCCCACGAAGACCGGCTCGGAGAGTCCATCCCAGCGGGTGAGGGAGAGGTAGAACCCTTTGAGTGCGGGCCAGGCTACCCACAGGGTGAATAACACGAAAGTGGGGGTGATACACAACCAGGCGAAACGCCTCTGCTGCACCGCAAGCGGGGTCATGCCGAGTCCTCTACTTCAGCTCCCTTAGGGAGGGGCCGTGGGGCTGGTTTGTAAATGGCTGGATCGCGTCTGACTCGCTCCAGACTATCTTCAGCGCGTTGTCCGAACTGCTCCGGGGTAATACGTCCCGCCATCAGGCTGTCCAGCAGTGGCAGCCAGGCTTCGGCCCGCCAGGTTGTGAAGAGGTCATATAACCGGTTGCTGTAGGTGTAAGAGGCGTGTTCTATGATTTCGAGGGCTTGAGCCAGTCCGGGAGTGATGTCCTCCCGCAAGGTGGCCCCATCAATACTGGAGATCGTCGAAACTGTCTTCACCCATTCACGTCCATTCTCACGGGAGAGCAGGAAGCGTAGTAACTCCGCCGCCTGTTCAGGATTACCGCCTTGGCGGTAGACCAGGAAGGCTTGCCACCCCAGCGCGAAAGCAGCGCTGGGATCGCCTTTCCCTCCCTCCATTGCGGGGAGCGCGAAACAAGACAGGCGGAAGTCCGCTGGAAAGGCGTTTCTCATCTCGTTTTCGAGCCAGAGACCACATGGGATCATCGCGGCGTGACGGTTGCAGAACTCCATCTGCGCCTCGGTGTGGCTCATGGTCAGGGAACCCTTTTGAAAAGAGTGTTGCGCCAGGTCTTGCAGTACCGCCGCCGCATGAGTGACCTCAGGATTCAAAAATGCACCAGGGATGAAGTTCTGACAGTTTTCAACAATCCGGATGCCCGCTTGGCGCTGAAGGGTTCCCCAGAAGATGGCATCGGCATATTGGGGATATTTGCCCTGGAAGGCGATGGGGGCGATGCCTGCCTGCTGGATCTGCCTGCACAATGATGTCCACTCCGAAAAAGTCTTTGGTGGCTTCCAGCCGTGCTGCTCGAACAGGGTGGCATCATACCAGATCAGCCAGGCGTTATAGACCAGGGGAATACCATACACCTTCCCATCGCATGTGAAGGCATTCAATGCCCCCGGTAAAAAGGTCTCTCTCCAGGTTTTGCCAGGTGTATCGGGGGCGGGGCCATCCAGCCAGGAATCCATTGGCGTGAGCACGCCCTTGGTGACCAACTTCCAGAATGGCATCGGGGCATCACTCAGATCGGGAGGCGCACCACGCAAAACCCGTGGGTAAACTTTATCGAGAACCCGTGGGTCTCCCCAGAAATCGACAATCAGGGGATTTCCCATTGAGCGCCGGATCTCAAGATATTTTTCGATCGTCTTGCGGTGCCAGGCAGTCCCAAATCCCGCGTCGAAGACCGCCATTTCGACTTTGGGAACACCCTCCTGTTCTCCTGAGTCACGGAGGAGCCCGCACCCTGAGGAATATGAACAGATCAATAGGAGAATAACGAGACGTGACATCATCTCAGGCACAACAGGTTTGCATGTTTGCCCGCAAGGAGTCTATGGTCTGATAAAAAGGAGTCGAAATCAATGACTTCAGTAAGGCATCTCTTCCGCCGGTCGATGCGAAGTATCTGAAAGTTTTCGGATTTGAGGAACTCCAGGACCTCCCTTGGTTTGGTTCCGAACTTCTCTAATCCCGCTGGCCAGAATTCCATCAGGATTCGCAGGCCGGAACTTCGCGCGAAAACCTCCCTCATCCCCCTCAGTGCACCCCCTTCAGCTCCCTGGATGTCCAGCTTGATGAAGTGAATGGGCACCGGATTGTCATGGAAGTAGTCATCCAGGCTAAGCATCTCAATCTCGATGGAATCCCGCATACCCTCGCCGGAGTCCATGATCCGGTGGTCACCCGCGTTGTCAGCGCAACGGAACAGGCGCGCTGTTCCTGTTTTGTCAGAGACAGCCTTCCTTTCGAGAACGACGTTCTTATAGCCATTCACCTCGATGTTTTTTGTGAGCAAGGCGAAATTGGTGGGTTCAGGCTCGAAAGCGTAGACTTTCCCTTCTTCTCCCACCAGACGAGCCAATGTGAGGGTATACAATCCAATGTTCGCGCCCAAGTCGATAACCCTGTCTCCCTTCTGGACATACTGTTTGAGGAGATCCCGCTCGAAGGCATCGTAGGAAGCGTCGATTGAGAGATCCAGGGAATCCTGGGGGTCAAGATAGAGCTCATGCCCATCCACATAAGCATGATCAGTCTTCAGCTTACTCTTGAGAGCGGAATGCCATTCTCGCAAAGGAAGCAGATAGCCTATGCCGAGTAACCTCAGAGCTTTCTTGATCAACCGGCTCAGGGCGAACAGCCAGTGGCGGAATGTGTTTGACATGGGGTTGAGGACAGATTACCTCAGTCATGGCCCGCGGGTAAACTCCATGCTCTCAAAGATACCCTCCTATTCAAGACTCACTCCCGGAGTCGTTGGAGTTTCGTTCTGAGTATGGCAACATCAGCTGATCCCCCGGATCCAGGACCAATATGACCTCAGCCCCTTTCAGTGTCGCTATTGTGGGAAGGCCCAATGTGGGTAAGTCCACTCTCTTCAACCGGATCATCGGGCAACGCCTTGCCATCGTAGATGATCAACCCGGGGTGACACGTGATGTGATCTCCCGTGTCTTCGAGTGGAATGGAGTTCCCATCCGTTTTCTGGACATGGGAGGGTATGAAACCTCCAGCCGGGGGGAGATTGAGATTAGCATCCGCAAACAGATCGAGGAGACGGTCGAGCTGGCCGACGCCCTGGTTCTGGTTGTAGATATCACCACCGGCCCCACCGCCGAGGATGAGGATGCTGTGGAGTTTGTTCGCCGGTGTGGAAGGCCCGTGGTGGTGGCGGTGAATAAAGCGGACACCTGGGAACGTGAACAAACTGGATTAACTGACTTCATGGCATGGTGGTTTGATCAGGTCATCC
>CAYZUX010000376.1:0-3540 GCA_964481775.1 uncultured bacterium
CATGACTCAAAAAATCCCCCGTCCTTGTATCTCAACCGGTCAGGCCGGCGGGTGACCATTATTCAAGGGAAAGGTCTTCTTCCCTGAAGTCCCCAGGGCGCAGAGTTCCCTTGGGAGTCACGAAGAATTCCTTCCCGAAATACCTGATTCTGGCGTAGCGGCTATGGATCTCCTCGATGGTTGCTCCGTTGATTGTGTCGCCAACTTCGAGCATGACATCGGAGATCATGATCAAGCTGCCCTTGTTACTCTGGGTCACTGCCTGAAGCTTAAAGGGTGGTGGCACAACCTCGGTTGGCGTTACCGTAGGTGTGGGAGTCGGAGTGGCAGCTATTTCCACCACGGGTGGTACGGTCGGAGTCGATGTGGGTTCCGGGGTAGGAGTCTCCCTGGGAGGTGTCGGCAGCATCAGCGGCCACATGACATCACCACGCGGGCTGGGGCGGTAAATGAACACATCACCCGCCTCAGCCAGATAGGGTTGGTTCGCCAGGAAATCGAGGTTGATGGTGTTCGGCATGATACCCTCGACCCCCAGGAACCGGCTGAGAACATGTCCAAGGACGAATAAACGCGCGTATCCCTCGTAGACTGCCTCGCGCTCACGCTGCATCTCGCTGGCACGATTGACAGTAGGAACAGGCGTGGGAGCGGCTTTCTTCTGATAACCGGCCTGAGACCATACCGGCTCCAGGCCACTTATGGACAGAAGCACAAGTACCGCAGTGCCGTATGTGGCGATTGTGGCGGAACGCTGACCCCTGCTCCGTGGAGCAGGAAAGTCCGCACTCCCATGGGAATTCCCCCAAGGTTTTGCTCTCATGTTTTCACCCATTCCCCAAAACCGGCTTCTCCCCTTCCATCTTTTCCCCTGACAGGAGATGCCGTGATTGACTTGTGATTCGCAGTCTATTTGGTCTTGGACATGTCTCCTGGCGGTGTTGTGGTCTGGCCGGAACTCCGGGCCTTGGATTCCTCAGCCACGAGCTGATCCTTGAACATGAAGGTGGAAATCCGCATCGTGGTTTCGTGCTTTTCAAAGTCCTGTTTGTCCCCTCCAGTGGTTTCACCCGGTTTCTCGATAATCCTCAGTTCCTTGACCTGGGCAAACCGCTGATTGCGTTCAAGCTGATTGATGAAAGAAGCAATCGAATCGAATGTGCCACGTGCATCGATACGAATTGGCAACTCAAGGTAGTCGCCTTTATCGACAGGATCGAGGCGGGTCTGAACAATGATGTCCAGACTCGAGAATTGCTTGAAGCGATCGATATCTCTGAACAGCTCCGGGACCTTGGTGGATTTGGGAAGCCGGGCCTCATAACGCTGGATCTCGGGTTGCCGTTCCTGGAGTTCTTTCTCCAGCGCCGGGATACGGTCGATACGCAGTTTCTCTTTCTCGTACTTGTCTTTTTCTCCCGCAAGACTCTTCTCTAACCGTCCAATCGAGTTGTAGAGGTTATAGATGCCCACTGGGATGCCATAATCAGGTCCCGGAAGGAGAATAATGGCCGCCACCGCCATGGCAGCAAGCAGGCCAAAGTTCTGGATCTGGGTACGGTCTTCAGTTGAGAGAGGCATGATTCTCCGTGGTGCCCCCTACTTCTTCTCCGCTGGAGTTGGCGAAGCAACGGGTTTGACCGGTTTCTTCGCGCTCTGCGGGAGTTCAGATTCTGGCATCTGTCTTTTGGCGACAAAACTGAACCGCCAGATGTCATTCGCGGGATTTACATCATCGCCGCGTGGATCCCAGGGTTCCTTGGTGGATTGCTGGTCCACCAGTTCACCTGTCAGACCTGCCATGAAATCATCCGAGTTGCGCAGTGATTCCATGGTTTCAGCCGTGCGTGCAAATCCACGGTCAGCATGGGCAGTAGCGGCCTCGATACGAAGAGTCTGCATGGTGTCCTTTGGACTTTTGGGGCTTTCGAGCTCGATCCTTTCCACCCAGATATCGGGGGGTAGACTGTCTCTCAATGCGGCAAGCTTCTTTGACCAATGGATCCGGTTCGTGATCAGGTCATCGATAATGACTGCTTTACGATTCAGCTTGTCCAGGCTGGCCTGAAGTTCATCAGACCTTTTAAGAGCCTCCAGATGCTTGACCTCAGTCATCATCCTCTTGTATTTCGCGATCTGTGACTTGAGACCATTGACCTTGATCGCAAGGTTGACATTGACCAGGGCCACCGCGGCAAGGACAGCAATCAGCCCGATATAAACCAAAGGCTTGGTAAGATCAGTTCGCTGAAAGGCAGCGGCACGTTTTTGACGTTCTTCGTGTAGAAGGTTTATTTCGATCATGGGACTCCTCCCCCGATCAGGCTGCGCATGGCCAAACCGAGACAGGTGGTGTAGGTGGCTCCACGGATAACGGGATCCAGGTGGGAAATTTCTCCGGTCATGGAAGCAAATGGATCGAGGATTTCAGTCGGCGTATCCAGCAGGGTCTGAATGTAGCGCTGAGCGTTTTTCATTCGAACAGTTCCACCGGTGAGGTAAACCATTTCCACTGCCTGGCCATCCAGCTGATTCTCATAAAACAGCAGGCACCGCTTGATTTCACTGACAATTTCTCCCAGAAACTGCATACAGATGGCATGCACCCGCTGATCGATTGAATCGGCCTGTTCCAGGTCCATGGAACTCCCAGCCCCGGCCAGCTGAAGGACATCGGGAAGGTTGCTCTGTGACAGCGTGAAAAGCTCGGATTCCTCCATGGAGGTTTCCTGCTCATAGGAGATACCATGTTCGATCTTGGCTGCTTCGGCTGCTTTTTCGTTCAGTCCCAGCTCGGACATGATCGCGCGGGTAATCGTCGATCCGGCAGTACTCAGATCCCTTGTGAAGCGGGTCGTATTCCCCTTCATGATCGCAATGTTGGTCACAGCCGAGCCGATATCCACAAGCGCGATCGGCGTTTCCGGAGCCATTCCCGCGCCATGGTGGACCGCATTGACCAGAGCAAAGGAGCCAATATCCACGATACGAGGATCGAGACCGGCATTTCTGACCACCTGGGTGTGCCAGGCAACCAGATCCTTCTGCGCAGCTACGATGAGGACTTCCAGGGCTTTCCCTTCCGTTCCCGCATCGATCACTCCCAGGCGTTGGTAATCAAAAGCGACATCCGAAAGATCATAGGGGATGAAGTCCTGGGCTTCGCTCTGGACTGCAAACTGGAGCTCCTGGGTTTCTTTTTCACTGAAATAAGGTAGACGGAGGACACGAACAATGACTGCTTCTCCACTGACCGCAGTGATAATGCGCTTGGTCGAGAAATCAGTCTTCGAGAAGAGTTCACGGATTGCATGGGTGACCGCTTCACCCTTCTGTTTGGCATCAGGTGTTTCCGGGATGGCGACACTGCCAAATTGATCCACCACCATGTCTGTCCCGGACATCTTCAACTCGAGTCCCTTCACCGAGGAGTGACCGATGTCGAGTCCCACTGCTGGACGTTTCTTCTTGGTAAAGAGAGCCATGCTTCACCCTATCCACTCATCCTGAGTCTTGTCGTAAAACTCAAAAATATCAATT
>CAYZUX010000377.1:0-3433 GCA_964481775.1 uncultured bacterium
GAGGTTTTGACCTTATAAACTGCAATCCCAAGGTTGTCTTCAATATCCAATTTGTCTAAAGTGTTTTTGGTATGCTCTCCAACTCAAAAAGAAGCGGCCCTGGTTTTCCTCCCATAATTCAGGTGGTTTCCGCTTTGGTTTGTTTGATCTTCGCTTTGAGTTTCATTGATGGTCTTTGGGGATTTGGACAAACGCTAAGACTCCTGGTGACATTAAGTGTAATTGGCCTGGGTATCATTCTGATCGCCTTCTACAGCGGAAAGGATTCTATGATTGGTGCGGTTGGGGTCGTTTTAGCCGCCTCTATGGTGGGGTGCTTGATCATGGAGTGCGTGCTCAGGCTCTTTATTGCTGTGCCGACCATCCCCGTGGATGAAAAAGGTTTTCAAAAAAGGATTGTATCCTCTTGTCCACATCCCGTGGAGACGCAAGTGAAAGAGGGTGTTTATAGAATTTTGGGGTTGAGTGATTCATTTGGATTGGCAGGCGGAGAGAACAACTACCATTTCCAAGTAGCCAATCTACTTTCAAGGAGTGGGGTGATAACAGAAACCATCAATCTTTCGGTCTCTGGCGCTCATCCAAAGGATGAATATTGGCTCCTCAGCCGTTTTGGAACGAGATTCAAACCAAAACTGATACTCCATGGTGTCTTTGTTGGGAATGACTTCTATTATCCCGTAGGGAAAATCGTCGAGATTGGCGGATTACCAATTCCCAGCATCGACTTTCCACGCTATTTACGTCCTCAAAACTTCTTGCTTTTTCGATGGATCCGTGCCGAATCAAAACTCATCCAAGAGAAAGTAAGGTTGCAGGTTGATCGTTGGAAAGGACTCCCCACAGGGGGTACAAGTCAAAAAGAATTCCTTCGGATTGAATCCAAGTATCTACTCTCCTGCAAGAAGGATGCTCCCCAGTGGATGGAGTGGGCGAAAACTTTGGATTATATCCATCTCATCCAGAATGAGACAACAAAAATGGGAGCCAAATACCTCATGGTAATACACCCTGACCAGTGCCAGGTTGATTCATTGCTCCGCAACCATGTCAAGGAGTGGTATCGTTTAAATCTCGAGGACTTTGACCTGGATCTTCCACAAAGGTATCTTAAGGAGGACTGTGAAAAACGGGGAATTCCATGCCTTGACCTTCTGCCTTCATTCCGTGAACAGGGAGACAAGGGTGGATTGTATCATTTCCATGACACCCATTATAACGAATCAGGAAACCGCCTTGCGGCTCAACTCATCGAGGAGTTCCTGTTCTCACAGGAACTGATCACAACTCCATGAACGGGCCTGACCTCCTTGGAAGGAGCCGTGTTTGAAAACAAAGATCTATCAATCTCCTCTCAATTTTCAGGAACTCTCCAGTATCTCAGACCGGCTACGCATGGGTGAGGTCGGTGTCTTCCCAACCGATACGGTCTATGGCTTGGGTTGTATTGCCAACTCGATTACCTCGACCACCACCATTTATCGCCTCAAGGAACGTCCCCTCGACAAGACACTCCCCTTACTCATTGGTGGATGGGGAATGTTTGATCAGCTTTGCGGAAAAATCTCGGTAAAAGACCGGGAGCGCCTTGAGGAGCTGTGGCCAGGAGCCTTGACCGTGATTGTCCCGGGCTCACGTGAGGCACTTTCCTTGTCCTACCATTGTCAACGCAATGGCACTGTGGCCATGCGTATGCCCAACCACCCTCCCCTGCGTTTCATCATCGAACAGCTGGGGATTCCCTTGGCCTCCACTTCAGCCAATATCACCGGCCATGCCGAAGCTCTCTCCCTTGAAATGGTCTGCAAGGATATCCGTAATCAGGTCGACTGGGCCTGGAGTGAATCCATTCCTCACAGCCTGCCCCTCCCCAGTACAGTTGTCGACCTAACCCAGAAAAAGATCAAGGTACTCCGGGAAGGCACGGTCAAGTATTAACCGAAGCTTGTCGAATCAGTACCGGTGCAGTAGCGAATCGATTCGCATTTTCACCCTCACAACCACTCCAGGAACAACATGCGAATAAATTCGCTACTCCACCCCAAAAAACCTCTTGACATTCAACTGTGTATTTCTAATATACTGACTATATCATGGCAGCAAACCAACAGCTCCTCCTTCCTCCTCTTTCCCCTGCGGCTCCTGGCCCTCTCTACCAGCAGATCATCGATGGCCTGAAAGGGGAGATCGCCCAGGGACGGCTTGCACCGGGGAGTCCCCTCCCATCTGTGCGTGCTCTGGCGGAGGACCTGCTGGTCAGTGTGATCACAGTCAAACGAGCCTACGAGGAACTGGAGCATGATGGAATCATCTATCGCAAGCAGGGGTTGGGAACCTTTGTGGCTGAGAATGGTTCCGCGCGAAGCCTGGAATTGAAAATCGGACGTGCCGAAGAACTACTGAGAGAGGCTCTGCGCGAAGCGCGCGAAGCGGGAATGAGTGGCGAGGCGATCTTGAAACGTATGCGCGAAATCATTCGCGAGGAGGACAGAACATGACTGAGCACGCGGTGGAGATTCGTGGTTTGGAGAAGCGTTACCCCAGCTTCACCTTGGGGCCGGTGGATCTGACAGTCCCTAAAGGAGCGATCTATGGCCTGATCGGTCCGAATGGCGCGGGCAAGACCACTACCCTCGACATGATCCTCGGTCTGGGTGGCAAGGATGCCGGTGAGATCAAGGTGCTTGGTCTTGATCACCTCGAGGATGAGGTTGAGATGAAGCGGCGGGTCGGTTATGTCAGCCCGGACCTGAACTATGCCCCCTGGGGGAAGGTCAAGCGTGCGGTGGGTTTTGTACGTGCCTTCTACCCTGATTGGGATGATGCCTACTGCACCCGGCTCATCGAGACTTTGGGCATCGGCTGGACTGACCGCATCGTGGAACTCTCCTTCGGACAGCTCGCCCCACAGGTCGGCCGCTGGCATTCGGGGGGATAGACTCCCCAAAACCGGTTTTCCCCGGTCCTTCTTTCCTCATTGACAACCTCCCCGGAATGAAGCCAAATTCCCATTGGTTCCACTTGCTACGGGGTCACAACGGCTCACCGGGGTCTCGTGAAGGAATCCACCAAAGACAATTGTTCGAACGGAGAGAAGATGAAGATTTACGTTGGTAACCTATCCTACCAGACCACGGAAGAGGACTTGCGTACCGCTTTCGCCAACTATGGGGAGGTGGCCTCGGCCGAGATTATCCAGGACCGCGCCACAGGACGTTCCAAAGGGTTTGGCTTCGTGGAAATGGCGAACCGCCAGGAAGCCGAAGCCGCAATTCAGGGCCTCAACGAAACCGAGTTTGGTCAACGCCGTATTGTCGTCGATGCAGCACGTCCCAAGGAAGACCGTGGCGGCTTTGGTGGCGGCAGTGGTGGTGGACGTGGTGGCTTCGGCGGCGGCGGTGGCGGTCATCGCGGTGGTGGCGGTGGCGGACGC
>CAYZUX010000378.1:0-3431 GCA_964481775.1 uncultured bacterium
TTTTTTAATGAGGCAACGATTATCGTTCGGATACTTTTTTACGTGAGGCAATATGAGAGGGAAAAGTCGTTGCTGACTTCTTCCAAGCCACTATAATGGCTGGACATTTAACCGCTCTGGATGGACCAATGAGACTGGTTCTTAGGCGGGACTCAGACTTATGCCAAGATCGCCCTCAATCAACTTAGAGATCCTTGTGGTGGATGATGAACCGCTTGTCCGTGAGGTCGTTGCAGGGAATCTCCAGGAGAAGTTCCCTGGGTTCCGGATTCGTCAGGCTGACAGTGGGAATGCAGCTTTGGCGATCATCAATGAACGTGTGCCTGACCTGATCCTGGTCGACCTGCGGATGCCGGGATTGAACGGATTCGCATTAACCCGCATGTTGCGCAGCCGCGACCGGACACGCAATCTCCCGGTAATCGTTGTTTCCGGTCTCTCGGACACTCCCTCGGTGCTCAAGGCGCTGGAACTGGGAGCGACCGACTATTGTGTCAAGCCGATCGACTTTGAACTCCTGGTCAGGAAAGTGGGAGTGATCTGCTCACGAATCCTGAATAACCAGCAATTCCAGACCCGTAACCGGAGCGCACCCCGAAGGAGAATCTATTGCCACACATCGGCCGGGTTGCTGGTGAGCTTCCCTGAGCGTGAAGGGTTGTGGGTGGAATCCTCTTTCAATGTTGGAGAGGGAGAACCCTTGCAGATCGATGGATCCAAGATTTTCCAGGCTTTGCGGTTGCACCTGGATTCTCCTCTCTGGTGGTCACGTGTGGAGCATTGCGTGAAGGAGACCGATGGGTACCGGCTCAAGCTCCTTCTCGATCCTCTTCCACAGAGATTCGATGAACAGATCCAGGTTCTCAGCCGGTCCAAGGAACGGTTCCGGCGGTATTTCGGTGGTGGACAGGAACCTCTGACAGTTGATGTCCCCTGTGTGATCCAGAATCTATCGGGAGGGGGCCTGCAGATTGCGGGAACATTGCCCTGGAAAGTGGATTCCGGCCTCCAGTTGGATTTATCAGAGCTGGTCCACCGCCTGGGGATCACAGCTCCGGAAACGAAAGCCCTGGTGAGAGTACGGTGGACACGTCCCGAAGGAAAACAATATGTAGCGGGAGTGCGATTTGAGGAGATTGAAGAGAACATGCGGCTGCAGCTCATGGCCCACTGTTTGAGGGGGGTGTCGCCCCCGGAAAAACCGCGTGGAGGCGGGGCATTGGTGTGAGGAATTCTTCACACAATGTGAGTATCTTGTGTGATTTTCATCTCCCGCTCATTCTGTCAGGCCTCTTTTATGGGACTTTTCAGGAAAGATGGGCTAGAATTAGGGTGTTGGACATGGCATGTCACTTGCTCTGAAAGAGAGTGGGCGTAAAATCCCTCACGGGTTGAACAACAGGCATTCAAGAGGGGTGACATGGAGAGAAGAAAGGGAGGTTGTGTCTCGTGACACGCTTACTGGCGAAGTGGACCATAGGTTGCGCGGTGGCTCTCTGCATGGGATGGAGCTGGATTGGTTCCAGCGCCTGGGGAGCCTGCCTGGATGGCCGCTATACGGTTATCCTCAGACCTCAGACCAAACTCCCTCCTTATCGCCTTGTGCTCTATTTCCGCCTTTCCAATGGGGGCACCATCATCGATGACATTGTCCTTACTTTTAAGAACTACCAACCACCCTGTTCCGGAGTAGATCCCATCAACGGTCCCTTGAGCGGATTAAAGGGTACCATCAGTAATTGTAACCTTAGTATCAAAGCCAGTGCCCCTCAGTTTAACGAATTTTCCTTGACCGGCGCATGGAATGAATCCACCAAGACTTTCCTCTGTAACTGGAAACTGATCATCAACACCTTCTGCAACGATAGCGGTACGGCCAGCTCGGACAGTGGCGGTAATAACTCGGGTGGCGGTAACGATGATGATGACAGTGGTGACGATGATGACGATGACAGCGGTTCTTTTTCCGATGGCAGCCTGCGTGTCAACAGCGGTGCCGACAGTCCTGAGGCGGAAATCATCGGGATCGACTTTGATATCACCCCTAATGTGTTCCAGCTGCCCCTCGTGAGCAATTCAGAGGTTCCCATCGCTACTGCCACGGTCCGTTTGATCTTCAGTAATGGACGGATTGTCGCGGATAAGGTGATGCACGCTACCCGCTGCAGCCTGGTCAACCAGGCGAATAACCCTTCACTGGAAACATGGAACAATCCAAAAGAGTCTCTCGCCAAACGTGCCTGGTTCCTCAAGAGGAAAATGAATCCCGACACGACCACCGTGGCAAAGGTTCGATCCCTTCCAAATGTGTCGGTGACTGGTGATTTTCCCGTGGCGGTCGAATACAAAGCGGACGATGCGGGGAACCTGGTATTCAGGAAAGAGACCACCATCCGGATTATCCAACCCAACGAAGAGCCCAACCAGGCCTTTGTCTCACCTCCCACCCCGAGAAAGCTCTTCCACCGGGGGGTGAAGTAACGGCACTGGGATATTGGGTGAGTGCTCCCCTGGAGATTCGGATCGTTATTTCGGACAAGCCCCGGCTATGTTGACGTGAACCTCTATTTCACTGGCCACCTTGTCAAAGTACTGTCCCGGCTTGATGCCGAAATCACCCCTTGAAAAGGTAAAGACAGCGCGAACCACAAGGAGGTCGCCTTCAGGGGCATCGGGCATTCCTTTCAAACGATCCCCGAGCTTACCGGGAAGATAGGTGGCGGTGGCCTTTACTGGAACTTTGCGAATAATCCCACGACAGGTGAAGTCTGCCTCGAAAGCGGCCTCGAAGACTTCCGGCCCAGTCTTTTTCACCCCCTTGATCTCTTCAAACTTCAACTGGATAGTAGGATACTTTTTGACATCCAGCCATTCAGAGGAATGAAGCTGTTGGTTCATCAGGGGAATCTGAGTCAGGACCGAGGTGGCCGGGATCGTGAAATGACCGGAAAGGGAGTCTGGGTGCTGGGGATCAAATTTCACATGGCCTGAGATACCGGCGGCCAATCCCATGATAGGTTCCAGGGGCGAATCAAGCAGAAAATAAACGGTGTTGACTCCTTTGGGGTCTTTGAAGTCGAATGTCAGCGGTTCAGCGAGGGCCACACTTCCCATCGAGATGAGCAAGATGGCAGCGGCCCTGAATGTGGGGAATGGGGTTTTCATGGTAACTCCTTTCCAGATTGCTGGTGGTGGGAGCGGAGATACTCCCTCACGAATCAAGTTCTTGATGTACGGTTGTGGTCCGGTGAAGTAACTGACTTATATTTTTTTATGCCGCGGCATAGCAAGTGAAAGCGATTCGACAATCAAGCCTCTCCTTCCTCCTCATCGCCATGATCCTCATGGCGTTGCCCACCTCCTCCTCGGCAACGCAAGTGTTGCGTGTCTGGAGCTCCTGGACGCTGCAGGAAATGCCCGGCAGCGTGGCT
>CAYZUX010000379.1:0-3393 GCA_964481775.1 uncultured bacterium
ATTATCTTAATAATATTATTTTAAGCCAATAAAATAAAGGTGTTAGTGATGATGATATTGACCCCCTTTTTCACATGTTTTACCGGATATTGTAAAAGTTACTCTTGATTGTTCAATCCGTTTGGTTATATAACATACACAGGCAATCCGAGCTGATCCGGGAATGAGCCCCCGGATGGATGCCAAAGTCGGGGGGGAAAAATGTCAGGGCACACTGCTGTGGGGAAGCAGTGGACTGCGCTGTCTGCCATCGGGGGATGGCGACGCCGCTTCCTTGCCGCCATATCTGGCGGAAGGTACTCCACTCGTTTCATTTTTGTGATTGGTTTTCTGGTGTTGGGAATCCTGTGCGCAGGGGGTGTCACCGCGCAACCAACCGGAGGGCCTCCCAGTCCTCCCAGTGGGGCACCGCCAGGAGGGGCTCCCCCAAGCAGTCCTCCTCCAGCACCTGCCCCAGAGACAACTTCCACCGAGGAAAAAGCATCTGAAGAAGCTACGGGACTCCAGGCCACAGTCATCGATGTGTCTTTCCCGGATCAGAAACTCACCGAGGTCGCCGACCTGCTCTCCACCCTGGGCGGGGTGAACATCAACGTTTCCGGCAGTGTCGATCCGAAAATTCTCGTCAACTACAGTGTCAAGACCGAAAAGACCATTCGTCAGGTCCTCGATGACCTGGCTTCCCTATATGATCTCTGGATCGATACCGCACCAGATGGCAGTGTCACCATCCGCCCCGGGAAAGAGAAACCCACCAAGGCTGAGGACATTAAAGAGAAGACCTTCCCAGTCCGCTTCAGCCGTCCTTCCGAGATCCTCGACCTGGTGCGTACCTTCCTTTCCAGCAGCGAGAAAGCGGATGCCATCGCGCTCGATAGCCAAAAGGTCATCGTGGTGCGCGACATCCCTGAAGCACTGGCCCGCATCGAAGAGTTCCTCAACCGTGTCGACATACCCAAGCAAAGTACTGTCTTCCCGATCCTGTATGGTGACCCTCAGGAAATTGCCGACATCATCAAGGAACGCCTGCCGGATCTCGAGGAAGGCGCTCTCACGGTCGATGTCGCTAACAGCCAGATCATAGTCAAAACCACCTTGGAGAACCTCGCGGAAATTCAGTTGCTCATTGAGACACTCGATGTCAAGAAGGAGATCCGTGTTTTCACGGTCAGTTTCCACGAGGTTGAGGATGTGGTTGATATGCTCGAAGAACTCAACCTGCTCAGTGAAGAGGGAACGCTTGTCTCGAATGAGTACACTGGCAGGTTGATCATCCAGGACACTCCCGAGCGATTGGACCGTATTGCTGAGGCCATCAAGGCTTATGACACCCCGCGTCCCGCGGTTTTTGTCGAAGCGGAAATCATGGATGTCAACGCGGCATACTCATTCGGATGGAGTCCCACCCTGACCGTGGGAGATGTCAAGAGCGCGGCAACCGTAGGGGATGATACCGGCACGGTGCTTCTTGATGATGAGACGATCGTGAGCCTCGCGGGAACCGATGCTTTCAGCTTCGCCGCTCTGGATGCCGGAAAGATCCTGGCGGAGCTGCAGGCCAAAGAGTCCGACTCGGACTCGAAGACCATTGCCAGTCCCCGCCTGATCGTGGAACGCGGAGAAGAAGCCCGCCTGAATGTCGGTTCCGAGGAACCCATCGGAGTACGCAGTTACAGCAATTCCATTTACAACCAGAGCGATATTGTCACACAACGTGTCCGTGAGGTCGGTATCCGCCTGATTGTCGAAGCCATGAACATCAGCGAGCGCGGCTACACCGAGCTTTATATCGGACTTGAAAACAGCAGTGTCCCGCCGGATGGACGTATCGATATCGGTGGTGGTACCACGGGGCTCCGGGTCCTCACCGCTAACATCGAAACCACCGCGGTGCTCAAGGATGGACGCACCCTGGCGGTCGGTGGTCTGCTCACGCGTGATTACTCACAAAGCAGTGGCGGCACTCCCTTTCTCAACAGGGTTCCGCTTATCCGTTATTTCTTCTCCAATCTGGCCAAAGCCGACACCAAGCGGAAGCTGCTGCTCTTTGTCACCCCGCACATCATCAATCTCGATAGCCCGACCCAGAAATACATGCAGGATGAAGATGCCTTCGCCAAGCTCGAAGGGAAACGTAAGCCCACCATCGGGAAAGAAGCGGGCCTGGCCGGGATCGAAGATCTGACCGAATCCACCGCGGAAGCCTATGGTGAGGAGGGTGAAGAGAAGTGGGTGAATGTCGGCGGGAAGTGGGGGTTCTATGATGAGAGTGGCCGGTTTGTTGACCGGACCTCCGAGTTCATGAGTGCTTTTGCCCAGGAAGGTGAGGGGGAGGCCCAGGAGAAAGTTTCGCTGACACCGAATGGGAAAGAATCCGAAGCCTCTACCGCTTCCCAACTGCTCAGGCAGTTGAAGGAACCTGTTGTTCCCGCTCAACCCGCAGTACAGCCAGAAGCTCCGGTTATCAAAGAAGAAGCACCAAAACCGCCTGCGGAGCCTGTTGACCTGAAAAAAGAAGCGGTTCCCACACCTGAAAAAGCTCCATCAGCCACAGAGACCCAGCCCAAACCTTCTCCGAAAGTGGGCGAGGTTCTTTCCGGTGAAGAATCGGTCAGCGCAATGCGTGGATCGGCCAACTCGATTGGGAAATTCAAAGGTTCCTTACGTGACCTGATCCGAAAGATCGGCAATGAAAGTGGTGTCAAGCGGTTCGGGATCAGCAGGACGATTGACCAGAAGACCTTTGACTCAGAGGTTGAAATTGATGCGACAGGCAAAACCTTTGACCAGGTCATGAAGGAAGGCTTGGAAAAGAAGGGACTGAACCTTCGTTACCGGAAATCAGATCCACCTCAGATCCTCAAAGTTGACTCCCCTGGCACGTCATCACCGGCGCCGGCCAGTGGAACTCCAGCTGCTCCAGCACCACCTTCACCCACCGCGCCACCGGCAGGTACTCCCTCAACCCAGCCGCAATCAAAGGCCATTCCTGAGGATGAAGATCCCTGGAGTGAGTCACCTGCTTCACGTGGCTGGAACCCCCAGAACAAGCCAGGGGGAAATGAAAGTGGTGAGTGGTCAACCCTTTCCGGGACACAGGCATCCGCCGGGACTTCTCCCGCGCCAACACTCGAGAGGGAATCCTGGGAGGTCAGTTACCAATCGGATCATGCTTTACCTCCGAGAAGCTCTCAAAGCCTGTCGGCCCCGGCTGGATTCGAACGGATGAATCAACCACCCACAGTCACAGAAGATGCATGGGATCAGCTCCTGGATGGTTACACACCATCGGGTCTTAACCAGGCAGATCTATCCTCTGACACCATACCCGGACCGGCCCGTCACACTGAGGTGCGGACTGTCCCCAGGAGGGAGAATCCCAGGCCGAATTCC
>CAYZUX010000380.1:0-3391 GCA_964481775.1 uncultured bacterium
GAAGGGGGGTGGGGGGATGAGGTCTGAAACGTTGCACAACCAAATCAACGAAGCATTAGAGCTACCCTCAGGAAGGCCGATCGAAAAGAAAAACCCCGGCTTTTTGAGACCGGGGCCTTCTTTTCCTGAGGGGATCATTCGCCTGGTTGGATCCGAATACCGGGATCCGCGCTTGGTAGCCCGCACCTGCTACTTTCTGAAGATGGCTGTATAGGGCACCGTGAGCACGGGCTGTTCGGTGCTGTTGGTCTTGAAGATGATCTTTCCGGAACGGGTGTCCGTGGCTGCATCGGTGACCACTTTGGATTGGATCGTATACACCTTCCGTGTGGGTGTTGCATCGGGCTTCATGGTTATCTCCAGGTCATCATTTCCCTTGCTGCCCTGCAGTTCAACCGAGATTACCTCAAAAGGCTGACCGCTACGCGAACTCACGGTCAGGTCACGTGAGACCTTCTTCCCCTTCACATCCGAGACAAACACCTTGTTCGGAGTGAAGGACAGATCACCCTCCACGGTCCAACGGACTGTGACTGTGTGGGTGGGATTCTCAGGATCATCTGTGGCGATGTAGACACGGTGGGTTTGTTCACCTTCCACCGGGCCAGCAGTCACTCGGACTCTGACAACCCGCTGTACTTCATCAAAACCCTTGTTGACAGGTGCTGTCTTTGGGGCGGGGGCCTCCGCGGTAACGGCATGGATATCCGGGCAGGTGGTCTTGAGGCCAGTGATCCTGAAGTGCGGATCATTCGGCATGTACTGCGAGGTAACCATCACATCCTTGGTGGCGCTCTGCAGCTTTCCCATCGCGCCCATGTCAAGTTGAACCGGTATCACGCGCCAGGCTGACAGAATCATGCCTGACATGCGGAACACCTGGGAAGCATTCGTCGGATCATTCGAGTTAACCCGGACCGTAATGGTCTGGTTTCCGAACTTCCCCTTGGGATTCAGCGTGGCCGTGATCGAGCCAGTTGCCCCGGGAGCAATCTGAGTGGCAGAAGCAATGGCGGCGGTGCATCCACAAGAAGGTTTGATCTTCCCGATCACCAGAGTCTCCTCTCCTGCGTTACGGAAGACGAAGGTGTGGGAGATGTTTTTGACCTCGCTCGATCGAACTGAACCGAAGTTAAAGTCCGGATTGATGGCCTCCAAACGTGCTTTGCTATCGGGGTGCGGAGCGGTTGTCTCTTTTCCATCCTCGACAATCTCAAGTTCGGGCTGGTCTGTCTCAGCCCAAGTCTGATCGGCTAAAACGACAGGCAAAAACCACAAAAACATGGCCATGACTAACGGCTGTACCACAACGGATACTCGTTTCATTTGAGAATCTCCCTGGAAAAGAGGTATAGAAAGTTTTGCTCCTGAATGGAGCCGGTTATTTTACTGGTTTGACTCATTGCCAGACCAAAATGTTCAATCCAGCGGATTGCCACGTCAAGGTCACTTGGGACCGGCATACCACCTGTCACATAACGATTCACTCCTGGACAGAGTTACTCCTGAAGTGGAATCCGAGAGGATTCGCGCCAGGTGAAGGGCTGGATTTGTAAACAGACTCAATAGACCGGTCATTTTACAAAACTTACCGTGTAAGGAATGATCAATTCAGGTTGTTCCGGGCTACTTGTCTTGAACAGGATCTTTCCATTACGTGTTTCCCGGGGAGCTTGAGTAATCACCTTAGGGCTGATGGTATAGACCTTTCGATCCGGGGTTGCCTCTGGTTTGAGAGTTACCTCGACATCTTCACCCCCTTTGTCCCCCTTGATTTCAATGGAGGTGATATCGAAAGGCTGGTTGGTATGAGAACTGAAGGTGATATCTTTTGTGACTTTCTTTCCGCGTGTCTCGGAGACCACCACTTTTTTCGGATTACAGGCAAGGTCTTTTTCAACCATCCACCGGACAGTAACTGTATGGGTTGGATTTTTGGGATCATCAGTCGCGATCACAATGTTCTGAGTCTGGTTTCCTTCGGTTTCTCCGGAGGTCACTGAGACTTTGATAAGCTGCTTGACCTCAAGAAACAACCTGCTCGAAGCACCACCCCCCTGGTTGGGAGCTTCCGCGGTAACGGCTCGCACATTGGGACTTCCTGTTTTGATCTCGGTGATCCGGAACTGGTGATCTTCTTTCAGATACTGAGAGGTGACCGTAATCTCTTTCGTAACGCTTTGAAGCTTACCCATGGCCCCCATATCCAACAGGATCGGGATAATCCGCCAGGTGGATAGAATGGTTCCTGACATCCTGAGTACTTGAGATGAATTGGTGGGATCATTCGAGTTGACCCGGACTGTGATGGTCTGATTTCCCGATTTCCCTTTGGGATTCAATGTGGCCGTAACCGTGGCGGTGGCTCCGGGGGCGATCTGGTTGGCGGAAGCAGTGGCTGAAGTACATCCACAGGAAGGTCTCACCTTACTGATCACCAGTGTTTCTTCACCGGCATTCCGGATGACAAAGGTGTGGGAGACAGCTTTGACCTCACTGGAACGGACAAACCCAAAATCATAGACTGGGTCCAAAGCTTCCAAGCGAGCCTTGTTTTCGGCGTTTGAGGGGGGGATTACATGGCCGGGTTCAACCGTTTTTGCTGCAGGGTTACCCTCCTCGCCCCAGGCCCGGCTCCACACAACGGGAAAGAAAAGGAAAAACACGGCCAGCAAGAAGACTAATGCCACTTGAGTCACTGAATCTTTGTTCATCTGGAATTATCTCCGTAAAGGCAATCGTTCTCGGCTTCTCAGCTCCTTGATGAAGGGAAGTGGTGATGTTTTCATTCACTCGATATGGATACTTATGCTCAACTTGATAGGGAGTTCCGTCAAGGTCCCGCCCCTTAGCCCAATCTTGGGGTCTGCTGAATGCCCCCCCTTTTCGTAAGCTGGGACTGTCGATTAGGATGATGCCAGCATACTGACACCCCGTACTTCCCGAAAGGAGTGGTAATGACCAAGGTCCTCGTCACCGGCGGAGCCGGTTTCATCGGCAGCAACTTTGTCCGTTATGCTCTACATCACCATCCAGACTGGCATGTGGTGAACCTCGATAAACTGACCTACGCCGGCAATCCCAGGAATCTGGATGACATTACCTCGGACCCGGCAACCGCAGCGAGGTATCGTTTTGTTCAAGGCGATATCGCCGATGAGTCCTGTGTGGTCCCTCTCTTCGCCGAAGAGCACTTCGACTTTGCCCTGAACTTCGCCGCCGAAACCCATGTGGACCGTTCCATCGGTAATCCGGGAGACTTTATCCAGACCGATGTTTATGGCACCTATGTCCTGCTCGAGGCATCGAAACAGTACAATCTCACCCGCTTCATTCAGATCTCAACCGATGAGGTTTACGGGAGCATCGAGGAGGGTTCCTTCACCGAGGA
>CAYZUX010000381.1:0-3389 GCA_964481775.1 uncultured bacterium
TCTCTTTCTGCTGGTTTTATTGTGCACTCTGGGGACACTCCGGCTCTACCGGAGAGAAGCCCTTGAGTATTGATGGGACGATTGATGACACACTACCTCGGCAAGGCTCTCTGTTACCTGGTGCTGATCGCCTGGCTCTTGGCAGTGACACTCCCATTTCTATGGGTTCTATCGACTTCACTGCGTTCCACCGAGGAGATTTTTCAATCGCCTTTTGGATTACCCAAGGATACAATGGGGTCCTTTGAAACGAACTACACCAAAGCATGGATTCAATCCGGATTCTCAAGGTACTTCATGAACAGCCTGGTAGTGGTGTTCTCCACCCTGGTCCTGATCGGGATCTTCGCCTGCCCCACCGCCTATGCCCTGGCAAGATATCCATTCCGTGCCTCGAAATGGCTGCTGGTCTATTTCCTGAGTGGCATGATGGTGCCTGTGCAACTGCTTCTTGTCCCGCTCTTCTTTCAATACAAAGACTGGTCCATGGCTCTCACCCATCTCTTTCAGCCGCTCTTTACATGGATTGGCTGGAGTCATGTGACGATTTCATTGACCGACAGCCAGCCAGGATTGGTGGTGCTCTACACCGCTCTTTCCCTTCCCTTCACCATTTTCGTGCTCAACTCCTTTTTTCGTACCCTTCCCACTGAACTTTATGAAGCAGGGGTGATCGATGGGTGCGGCGAGTTCCGTGCTTTCTTCCATGTGATGCTTCCCATGGCCCGTCCGGGTCTGATCACAGCGGGAATCTTCAACTTCATTGGATTATGGAATGAATATTTCCTGGCTCTGGTGTTCATCAACTCGGACCGTTACAAGACTCTTCCGCTGGGATTAGCAGCAGTCTCCATCCAGGCCAACTACAGGAGTGACTTTGGCCTCTTGTTCGCGGCCCTGGTGATTGTGATGCTGCCTACCCTTTTCGTGTATACTTTACTTCAACGACATTTGACGCAGGGGATAACTTTGGGGGCTTTGAAAGGGTAAGGATCATGCGTATCGCCGCGGTGCTCGGAGTCGTGGCGCTTCTTGCTGCCTGTATTTTCCTGCCTGGTGTCGCGGACCGGGTTTTCTATGCCCCATTGCCGCAGGGTTCAGTTCCCCCCGATGATCCTACTTTCCGGACCACCACAGCACGTATCCCCAATGGCGAGGCAGTCCTTTCAGCCTGGATCCTGGAACCTCTCTCAAGCAAACCAATGACAACTGTGGTATTTGCCCATGGCAATGGCGGAAACATGCAGATCAACCTGCCTTTCATCGGATTTCTTCCACAATATGGTTTCCGTGTGGTTTGTTTCGATTACCAGGGGTATGGAGATTC
Source organism: uncultured bacterium (assembly GCA_964481775.1). GTDB lineage: Bacteria > Hinthialibacterota > Hinthialibacteria > OLB16 > OLB16 > OLB16. The sequence goes on from CAYZUX010000381.1 coordinate 1,328, forward strand.
GATTGGGTCGCATCCCACTCGCTACACCACCCACTCGGATGTCCTGGCAGCCATTGATTTTGCGTCTGGAAAGTGGGGCAGGGTCTGGCTGGTGGGACATTCGCTGGGAGCTGCCTTAAGTATCAGCGCCGCTCCCGAGAGAAAGGAGTCCTTGCGCGGAGTACTGGCTGTCGCTCCGTTTTCCTCTTACCGTGCCATGGGCAGGCTGGTGATGAAAGAAATCCCGCTGGTACGTTCTCTCGTCTGGCCAATCGGATTTTTCATCAGGAGATATAAAGATCCGATCGACATGGCACCAGGAATCGCTCCATTGCCTCTGTTCATCATCCATGGCGAAAAGGACGAGTTGATCCCGCCCTCCATGGCCCAAGACCTTTACAACCATGCAGGCGATCCCAAGCAGCTATTGATTGTTCCCAAAATGACGCATGGAACCCTTCTGCAGGATACAGATCCCAAGGTGCTGCGAGCGGCCATCGCCTTTCTCTCACAAAGGGAAGGCTGAGAGTACCATGGGGAGGGGATGTATCGAGTGAAATACCCAAGGGGCAAGACAATGTTTCGAGTAATCTTGTATGGATTAGGTGCCCTCTTCCTTTATGGATATGCCAATCGTGCGTTCTATGTGCCCAGCCGGGGGCATCCCACTCCACCACTTGATCCGGCGCTTTCGATCGAGACGATACGTATCCCATCCGGTGATGGAGAGCTTTCAGCCTGGGTTTTTGAACCAGTGGATGCAACACCCGAGAACACTGTGATGTTTTGCCATGGGAATGCGGGCAACCTGGAAAATCATGCTGACTTTGTCACCTTCCTTCCCCATCATGGATTCCGTGTGCTGCTGTTCGATTACCAGGGATATGGAGAATCAACGGGAAGTTTTCCCTCACGCCACTCCACCTACACCGATGTTCTGGCGGCTGTCGATTACACTTCGGGACGTTGGGGCAGGCCCTGGCTGATGGGTCACTCATTGGGAGCCAGCCTGGCCATTGTGGCAGGGGCTGAGAGGAAAGATTCAATCCAGGGGATTGTGGCCATGGCTCCTTTCACCTCTTACCGTGCAGCGGCACGGGCAGTTCTGGGAGGCAATCCAGTCACCTACACCCTCTTCTGGCCTTTGGGATTTTTTGTGAAAAGGAATCTTGATCCCATAGATGCAGTAGGCGAGGTTTCTCCATTACCTCTGCTCCTGGTGCATGGCGAGGATGATGAAATCATCCCACCAAAGATGAGTCAGGAGCTTTTCGAGGCAGCCAGGGAACCCAAGCAACTGCTCCTTGTTCCCGGCATGAGCCACAACGAGACACTTGATATGTCGGGGCCTTTACCTCAAAAGCAAGTGATAGAATTCATGAGGCGTGGACAATAACCGTTTGGAGTTCAACCTTCAGGTTGTACAAACACGCTGAGGCGTGAACTCCGAACAGCTGCCCTCCCATGACGGTCAGTCGAGGGTGTAGAATGAGATACTATGGTTGAGGCAGATAAAGATCTCTACCAGCTACTCGATGAGAGCCGGGTGCGCTGCAATGTGTGTGAGGTCCGTTGTGTCCTCAAACCGGGAGACCGTGGCTTCTGCAATACTCGCCTGAACCGTGAAGGAAGGCTCTATACATTGATCTATGGAACCACCTCCGGGGTTTGCGCTGACCCGATCGAGAAGAAACCATTGTATCACTTCCATCCTGGAACCTATGTGCTTTCAGCTGGCACACGTGGCTGCAACTTCCACTGCCCCGGCTGCCAGAACTGGCATATCTCCCATGACCGTCCGGAGGAGGATGCCGGCAACCTGGATGTTTTCTCACCTGAGGATTCGATTCATGCCGCTACCAGAAACGGATGCGCGGGTATCGCCTGGACATACAATGACCCCTCGATCTGGTTCGAACACACCTATGATACCGCTGTTCTAGCCAAAAAGGCGGGCCTTTATACCGTCTATGTGACCAATGGGTACTCCACACCCGAGGCACTCGATAAGATCGCACCGTACCTCGATGCATTCCGTGTCGATATGAAAGCTTTTTCCAGGAAATCCTACCGCAAGATCTCC
>CAYZUX010000382.1:0-3356 GCA_964481775.1 uncultured bacterium
ACACCTCCCTTTGCGGAAGCATGACATGGATTCAGGAGGTATAGGTGATGGCGTCTACAAAACGGTTACGCTTTTGTAGTCGACCCGACACCCGAAGCTCCTCACATTCTGACCCAACCGGAAAGTTCCACCGTCAATGTGGGTGACATGGTTTCCTTCAACGTTGATGCCTCGGGTGTTCCTGAACCGGAGTACCAGTGGTATTACAATGATGCCGCCCTCGCGGGGGAGGTGACAAAGACCCTTGTTATTCCCAATGTTCAGATTGGCCATGCCGGCAATTACTACGCCGTCGTATCCAATCTCGCTGACTCTGTCACCAGTGAGGTGGCTGTATTGATTGTCACCGCGGCCACAGGTCCGACCTCAACACCGACTCCTTCTCCAAGCAATATTGGAAAGATCACCCCAACGCCAACCAACACCCGTAGATTTACCGTTTCCCCCACTAACACTCCAAGGCCTACCCGAACAGGTGTACCCTCAGAAACTCCAACTTCCACCGGCGCGGAAAAAGCTACTCCTTCACCCACAGATACTTTACTGGAGCAGTCAACTTTCACGCCAACACCTTCACCCAGCACGACCGAGACTCCTCTATTCACTTTTACATCCACAGAGACTCCTACTTCATCCGAGTTAGAGACCGCAACTGCCTCACCTACAGATACTCTGTTGGTGGTGTCTACATTCACACCAACATCTTCACCCAGTACGACTGAAACTCATCAGTTCACTTTTACGCCAACAGTCTCTCCAACAGACGGTGTTACAGCTACACCTACTGCTACAACCAAAATTGTGACCTTCGACGATGCGGATATTAACAACGATGGAATCGTGAATGAGCTCGACCTGTTGGAGCTCCTTCGATTCTGGATGCAAAAAAGCCACAAGGAACATCCATGAAAAATTTATAGATGACTGTTCGCGGGAATGCTTTCTTAACTCGACTGTCTCAAGAAACAGCCAACAGATAATTTTTCAGAGGAAATCGGTTGCCTGAAACTTCAGACCTCATCCTCCTACCCCCTTCTCCCACTGGGAGAAGGGGGAAAATATCGTGGTGAGATTGTTGTTGCTACAAGACCTCTCATGAACCCTGTACCTCCAGAACCAGAACCTCCCGCTCCGGGATGGTGATGGTCCCCGTGAATACCCCACCCTCCTGGAGATGCAATTCCACTTTTGAGCCTCCCCCTACCGGCTCAAGGTGGAGAGCAACGGGGCCGCTCTGGTCCAGATGGCGGCTATCAAGGTGACGTCTATTGAAGCCCAGGCTGACACTCTGATTTTCATCACTCACATTCACTAACACCAGCTTCTGTTTCTTTTCTGGAGTGAGCCACAGGCTGGACAACACCGCGGGTTGTGTCATCTGTTTACCACCATTCTCTTCGTCCACCCAGGAGACAGCTCCCTTGCACTCCATGACAACCGGTGCCAGCAACTCTCCATACTGAAAGGCATTCCGTGACTGATGCCTCACCTGGCACAGGCGTTTCAGGAAATCTGCTTCTGTTTTGTGCACCGGATCGAGAATCTCGGCTCCCACCCAGCCCAGTTGCGATCCAAACACAAGGGCCTGCGCGAATTTAAGCCGCAAAGGATAACGATCCTTAAAATCACCCCCCTGGATGTATTGAAAGCCGAAGGAAATGATTCGTCCGCCATACACGGCCGGATACAAAGGAACTATCGTCCCCCCATTGGCTCTTGTATTCACCAGCAGAAAGGCATGCAGCAGATCATTCCAGGGATCGGCATTTTCCTCGGTGGTGAGCATATTGTCCGGTCCCAGTAGCTTAAGACATCGTGTTACAAGATCCCTGTAGCCCTGGATCCAATAAGTCCCTCCCCCAATCGGATGACCATGATTTTCCGCAAAACAGCGTTTAGCAGCTGCGGCTGAGATCTGGTCAATGTAGACCGCTTTCACTCCGCATTCATGGATCAGCCGATCCACCAAACCAACAATTTTGTTTTTCCATAATTCCGTGGAGGGACACATCGGCGAGAGCGGCACCTTGGAGCCATACACTTCGACATAAGGCTTGCTCTGCTCATTCAGGGCACAAGCCTTGCTGGCTTCTTCCACTTTCCAACTCGTGGTCGATGAATCCCACAGACGGCCATTGATGTAAGGCATGACCGGCACACCAGCGGCCTGAACTTTGGCCACCGCACTCACAAAACCTGGTTTTGCGGGAAAATACTCCGGATAATGGTCATCGAAGGGGATTTCATGCCAGGAATAAATATGCGCTGCAGTGGGAACCTCAAATGCCCTGGCAAATTCAATGACTTTCGAGGCGGAAGCCTCATCCTCACATCCTCCGATGTACCAGAGATCAATATCCTTCAACCATTGCGGAATATCCTTGCGTTCGGAAAGAGGAGGTACACTTCCCCAGGGAGTCTTCATCGCAGCGCTACGATAAAGACGTCCCGCTTCATACCAATCTCCTTCGAAGGGAGTCAGCACGATGGCATAAGGGGTCTTGAACCGCTGGGTCCTGCCCATGTTCTCCAACTCATGCCTGAGCCCCAGTGTGACCGCTTCTACGTTCTCGTGGCGGCCCACAAAAAGCCGGAGGGGATAACCCTGATCATCCTCGATGCCGAGATAGAGCCCGCTGTTTCCATCCGAAACCGCGATAAAGGGCATGGCGCGGGTGGCGGAGGGATAGATCCCCTCATCCAGGGCGCGGGACAGGAGATCTCCATGGAGCACTCCCCAACCATAGGTGGTGATGGAGTGGACCTTCTCCACTTCGCTGATGGGTCCTACCTCAGGAAAAGTGACATCCCAAAGATCATAGCCTTCCTTGTGTACCTCCACCTCAAGACTCCACAAAGCATCCGCCCCGCGAGCCATAACTTTCATCACCACCCAAAGATCGCATGGATCAAGTCCTCTCCAGATAAACTCCATCTCATCTTTGGAGATCACCCTGACCTGTGCAGGGCCACCGAGTGCGTTGACTCCACTGCGCTCTCCTGACGCATCCTGAACCACCACGCTCCAGAGTGGGATCCGTGGTTGTTCCGCAATCCAGGCACGTTCCAATTCACCAGACTGAAACTTGACCTGGGACAGGGTGATTCCTTCAGCAATCTCATCCAACTTCAGAGAGTTGCCAGTCAGATCAAGGACATAAGGAGTACCGGCATAAGTTCCAGTGATCCACAGAGACAATCCGGCAAGAACGAGGAGAAAGATCCAGGGGCGAAACCAGGGCATGACTGTTCCTCCCATCAAGTTGAAAAAAAACTATCGGCAGGATCTTCGCGGATTACATCCCGACACTCAAGTGATAGAGTGCTATCTGTCCGTTTACCAAATCCACACCCCA
>CAYZUX010000383.1:0-3326 GCA_964481775.1 uncultured bacterium
ACTTGAGCCACAGCACCCCCCCATGAACCTTGCTCCAGCCGCAAGCAGGGGTTCGACCACATTTGAATACATCTCAGGCGGTGCGGAATACACCGAACGGCCATCAGGACCCACGCTGGGCTTCCCTGCATTCCCTTTGATCCAGATTGGAAGGTCTTTCCCACATTCGGTGTAAAGCTGCGCAATCCTCACAAAGGTCTCAATCCCAGCCCCGCAGTTGGCGCCCACGAAGCTGGCGCCAGCCCGTTTCGCCATCGTGTAAGCCTTTTCCTGATTGACTCCCATCATGGTGAAAGCGTTGTCCTTGCCGGAGTCGAACGTGAAGGAAACACCCACAGGAAGAGAACAACCTGAAAGGCAACCGCGCAGGGCAGCTTCGGCCTCCATCAGATCAGTCTGAGTTTCAATGACAATGGCATCGGCGCCCCCATCTTCCATGGCGCGGGCCTGTTCGGCGGCTGCCTCGGCGACTTCCTCTTCCGAAATTTCACCCATCATGACCATCTTTCCACAGGGACCGATTGAGCCAAAGACATAAGCTTTTCCTTGAGCGGCACGTTTCGAGATCTCAGCTCCGGCACGCGTCAATTCGGCCGCACGATCAGCTATCCCATGCTTGGCCAGTACGATCCGATTGCTGTTGAAGGTGTTGGTCAGGATGATGTGAGCGCCTGCATCCACATAAGATTTTGCCACTGAAAAGACTTTCTCGGGCTCATCTATATTCCAGGTATCGCACATCTGTCCGGGCCTGGCACCGAGTTTCTGCATCTCGGTTCCCCAGGCTCCATCAGTACAGAGGGGGGGTAGCTCATTGAAGTTGCCGCGTGTCAGCTTCTTGCCGGGATCGAAAACCATGGGTCAACAACCTCCTCAAACTTGTCAGGAGCAATGCTCCTGAAAAAAATCAAAATCCATACTTCTCTTTGAGGGCCTGGCTGGTCTCACCCAGTAGTTTGAAGACCCTTTCCGCATCGGAAACCTCAAGAGAGCCAGTTCCGCACGAGGGAGTGATGAAGGCTTGTTCCGCAATCACCTTCTTGTCGATCCCAGCCTTTTGGGAAAGGACATCGGTGACATGTTCATACAGGTCCACGAGGGATTCGACTGTCTGTTCACGGATCTTCGGGCTGGTTGGGACAACTCCCCAAGCCAGCGCATTGCCTCGTTCGACAATTTGACGTTTCATGTGGTCGGGATAGAGTGAGACTGTTTCCCCGAAATCAAAGGCATCAAAGTTGACAACATCCACGCCTGCATCCACCAGGATCGACCATTCGGTGTTTCCGCAGCAATGAACTCCTGCTATCCCATTTTCTGCGTGAACCGCCTCAATGACCTCGTTGAGTTTGGTAATCACATCCTCGCGTTGGACAGAGACATAGGTGGAACTTCCAAAGGCAGAGAGAATCGGTTCGTCGATAAAGCAGATGACCCTTTCCGCGAAGGGTTGGAACTTGCGGATCTGCCAACGGCACTTCATTGAAAGCGCTTTCACTACCACATCCACGAACTCTTCATTATAGTAGATGGCACGTTTGTCCTGATCTGTGATGGTCAAGGCAAAGGAGAGCGGACCGGTGGTCTGGCATTTTACAAAAGGAAGCTTGGCTCCTGCTGTGGCAAGTTTCGATTCAAGGGCTGGGATACCAGCTGAGAAATCGGGGCTGATTGCGGCCACTTCATAGTCACCGCTTTCTTCGGCAGTCATGAAACCTTCATAAAATACAGCCAGATCCTCAGAACAATCGCCTGTGGTGTCAAAATACATCCGTCCTTTATCAAGCTCGAGAATGGCACGCGGCATTCCTTCTGAGTACTGCACCTCCATCTGCTCGCGAACCCCGAGTTTTGGGAGTTGTGGCCAAATGGGTGCATTGGGGATCGATGAAAGGACTATGTCGACCGCCTGAGATGGTTCTCGATGGGGAAGGGAACCGATCGCGGTAGCTGTCAGCCTTGGATGAATACTCATACTCCTCTCCTCCTGAGTCGCAGTTCTTGTGGGTATTCAGAAAACCAGTTCCACTATGCTAATCGAAAATGCTGGTTTACGTTAGACAAGTCAAGTGCTAAATGGTTTGCCTGCCGGGCCAAGAGAGCTAACTTGAAAAATCTCAACATGTTCAGGCGCAGAATCACCAAAAGAAAGGGTATCAATGGGTTGGAAAATCGCGATAACTGGTAAAGGCGGGGTAGGAAAAACGACTGTGGCAGGGGTGTTCGCCCACTTGGCAGCAAGTGAAGGAAAACGTGTCCTTGCGGTCGATGCGGACCCAGATGCCAATCTTGCAGCTGCATTGGGAATGCCCCTTGATCAACGCCGCGCGATCATTCCTCTGGCTGAGCGCCGTGCCCTTATTGAAGAGCGGACTGGGGCTAAGGTCAAGCAGTATGGTCAGATTTTCAAACTCAATCCTGAAGTCTCGGATATCGCCGAGAAGGAATCCGCCGAATTCCGTTCGATTCATCTGCTTGTGTTGGGAGCGATTGAGAGTGGGGGTTCGGGTTGTGCCTGCCCGGAGAGTGTCCTACTCAGAGCACTCCTCACCGACATCGTACTCTTCCGAGATGACTTCGTGATCCTCGACATGGAGGCGGGGCTGGAGCACCTGGGGCGTGGAACCGCGCGCGGGGTCGATCTGATGGTTGTGGTGGTGGAGCCGGGAAAGCGTGCGGTCGAGACCGCTGACTCGGTGAAACGAATGGCTACCGAAATCGGCATCGTGCGCTTTGCCGTCATCGGCAACAAGATCGCCGATGAGAATGATGAAAACTTCCTGAGGCAATCTTTCTCCCCTGAGATCTACCTTGGCGGTATCCCATATTCAGAGGTCATCCATCGTGCCGACCGGGAAGACCTGCCTTTGATTGATCTGATGGATGGGGAGCTGAGGAAACGATTCGAGGGGATTTGGGCTAAAGTGAGGGGGTAGGATCCGGGGGAGTACGAATTTGGAAATATTTAGTAGTAAATTCTCTGTCCCAATATGAGATATGAACTGTCACAACACGCCAGAACGGTACTCCTCAAGAGAGAGATCCCTCTTGGGTGGGTCGAGTCTGCTCTCATAGAACCTCAAACAACTGAAGTGGATAGATTTGATCCCAATCTCACACATTTCCTTAAGGAAATTCCTGCCTTTGGAAACCGCGTTCTTCGAGTAATCGTGAATCAGTCGGTTGACCCTCAGCGAATTATCACGGTACACTTTGATCGTAGGAGAGGACCACTATGAAACTTACCGTTGATCGTGAAGCCGATGCCCTGTATATGTCCTTGGAAGAAACTCCCGCCGTTGAGACAGAGACAGTCGCCCCTGGCA
>CAYZUX010000384.1:0-3272 GCA_964481775.1 uncultured bacterium
ATTTCCTCCACACCTTCAACCCTTCTGACAAGCTCAAGCATCCGTTCCGCGATCGCGGGGTTGCGTCTGAGCAAAGCCCGGTCGAGGGGGGCCTCCCCCATCGAGTTGGGCTGGAAGGGATCGGCGCCGTGAGCCAGAAGAATTTCGATGGATTCGAGGTTACCGGCCTCCACCGCAAGGTGAAGTGGTGTATTACCAAAGCGGTCACGGACATCAAGACGTGCACCAAAATCCAGAAGGACGGAAACTGTCTGACTACCCGAGGGGTTGTTCCAGGGGATCTCGGCGGCAAGGTGCAGGGGGGTTTTCCAGGCGCTGTTACGGAGGTTCGGTTCCGCTCCATTGGATAACAACTCACGAACACAATCAATCCATCCATTTCTCGCCATCAAATGCAGTGTTGGACATAAAGACATCCCTCCCAGCGCCCCACGTTGACGCAGGGTTCTGCCAATTCCTCGGGTGGCATAGTCGAGAGGAGTTTTTCCCGTAAAGTCCTCCCGGGCATTGATGTCGGCACCCTGCTCAAGCAGCGTTTCACAAACAGGCAGATTCCCTGCCCGGGCTGCTGCATGAAGGGGACGCAACCCGCTCCAATCCGAGGCATTCACATCCGCTCCTTTACGGATGAGCCACTGGACCATTTCGATATGCCCTTCACGTGCCGCCACCGTTAGAGGTGGGGGAGCATTCCCCACTCTACCGAGTGAGTTTACATCGGCCCCAGCATCCAAAAGCAAATCCGCTGCGCCGGTGTTGCCATTCCAGGCCGCCAGATGAACCGGTTCCCAATCCTGGGTGGTCCATCCAGCGCCTTTCATCGGGGCGACCGGAGAGTGAACCAGGCCGGGGTCGCGAGCAAGCAGGTCTTTCAGCCGGTCCAGATCATTTGTTTTGATACACCGATCCAACGGCCAGGAGAGATCAGGAAGAACGACTTGAAAACAGAAGGGTAGGAAAACAAAAGAAATGGCCGTGACCATGAACAAGGCAAAGAGGCCGATCCAATAGTGTCGCGGAAGACTTTCATGGGGACGTGGACGCCCCCCGCCCCAGCGGGAGGTGTCGAGAAAACGGAGCAGCAGATCCATTGTCCCAACGAGTAAAAAAGCCAGGGGGATTGATGGCAACAGGAGTCCGGGGAGTCCATCTCCCTCCTTGCCGGGGTACAGGATGCCAATGACAACCGTCCCCAGAAGGAGTGGGAGAGATACCCGTCGCCAACGTGGCAATGGCCTTTCTTCAGTGCCCACATTCATATCGGAAGGTGTCTCCTCCAAACCAGAGTGAAGGAATCAGACCTGTGGAAGGTTATCCGAGAGATTCAGCCGCTAGAAGAGGCAAAAAACCAGCCTGGATGAAATGGTGGTCACCGGTTAGGGCCTCTGTGATACCCCGGGCGGACATAATTTCGAAGCTGATACAATCCGTGAGTGACCAAGTCTTATCAAGCTGATTTCCATAAAGGCGGAGACCACGATGGAACCAAGGGTCAATTTTGGAAATCACTATCGTATCCGGATCAACCATCACCTCATTGATCAAGCGATGGCAGGCGGACCTGTGATGTGAGCGGCAAAACGCATCCCCCAGCTCCAGAAGAATCCAGACTGTTGTTACAAAACGTACGTCATTTGCTTTTTGAAGATCTTGGATTGTGCGAAGTGCTAAGGATGAAAAACTATCCTTTGGATTGATCAATGCAACATAGTGGAATGCATCTACAAAGATTTCTCTCATCTCTTGGGTGCACCATGTGCATAATGATCATGGTTCTCTGCCATATCAGACGGCAAATCAGGATTCAACCGCCTTGCTTCCTCGGCGATTTCGATCATGTAGGCAAAGGGACGTCTCTTTACTGGTTCTGTCTGTTCATGTGTAGTCTTGAATTTGACTATCACCTCTACAGGACCATGTGGAAAGTCGACACCTTTAGGAACACGGATCACCCCATCCATTCCGATCTCGGTGTCAAACTCGATCATCTCCGGAATTTTCGCTGTAGATCCCATAATCAATCACTTTACAACGCGAGAAAGGGTGGGAATAGACTCCAGTTTACTATTCTCCTGCCGGATACCCCCCTCCGCAATAAGAAACACTGCCAACGTATACGTTCCCATGATAAGTAATCCAGACAGAGGGTATGGTGAGACAAACGAGCGAATGGCAAGAAGAGAATCAGAGAGGACAAAGAGTACAGCTCCTGATACGGTCAGCCAGTAGGAAAGGACGTTCACCCATTGTTTTCGGGCAAGAGCGGTCAGCAGCATGACCAGGATGACGGTAGTGTAGAGCAACACGGGTAGGCGTTTTGATCCAAGATACGGGTACAACCACACATTCAGACCGATGCCATACACAAGGACTGGCCCCACATAAGGTAGCATTGCATGGAGGAGACCATTCCAGGAGCAGCCACGTGTGAATGCCCGGATGAAGGCCAGATGGGCCAAGAGGAAAGCTGCCAGCCCATACAGGAACTCGAAGTTGAGCAACACATCACCCAGCCATGAGAAAACCAGACCCACCAGAATCCAACGCTGGGCAGGGGTATACCGTCCGCGGACATTGAGGTGAAAGTAAACAATCAGGACGGGAAGGATCAGCCCTTTGACCATCAACGTCCAACCTCCCGGAAAGCCTGCCTCGCCCATCCAAACATAGGCGAGGCAGACCAGAAAATAGACCGGGATGAGGAGGCCGGAGAGGAATCTGTTATTTGAAGGCGTTGGCCTGGGCAAGCGGAGTTTCCCCATTGAGCACCCGGATCAGGTTCTCCACCGCCATGGTGGCTTGACGTACGACACTCTCATAGGTCCGTGATCCGATATGCGGGGTGAGGACAATGTTGGGGACCCCGATCAGCGGGTTGTCGGGGGCAATCGGCTCCGGTTCAACCACATCGGCGCCATAACCGGCGATCTGGCCAGACTTGACTGCCTCGGCCACTGCAGCCTGATCGACCAAAGCGCCGCGAGAGGTGTTGATGACGATGGCATCCTTCTTCATGGTGGCCAGACGGGCGGCATTGAGGAACTCGCGGTTCTCCGAGGTGAGATTCATGTGCAGGGCCAGGATGTCGGCTTCCTTCACAACCTCATCGATCGAGTGACGCCGCGAAACCCCATATTGGACCGCAAACGCCTCATCCCAATAAGGGTCGTAGGCGATCACTTTCATCTCGAAAGCCTTGGCCCGTTTGGCGACCTCTTTTCCAATACGTCCCACACCCAGGATACCCAGGGTTTTCCCCATCAGTTCATGAC
>CAYZUX010000385.1:0-3268 GCA_964481775.1 uncultured bacterium
TTCATAACCTTCATGGACCGCTCCCCAGGGCCCCAGCTTGTTCGGGTCGGGATGGTTGATTTTGGGAAGGTTGGGGAAACGGATGAATACCCCGCTATTCGTTTCGGGAATATTCGCCTTCCATTCCAATGTAAGTTCAAAGTCGGCGAACTGACGGTCATAAAAAAAGGTCATCCCCATACCACCCATGGCCACCATCGTCTTTTCCGCTGGATCGATCTTGAAATACCCAGGGCCGGTATGTGCCCAGCCATCCATGCTGCTTCCATCGAAGAGAACGATTTCATCCGAACAGTTTCCGGTGACACTGAGCAGGAGAAAAATTCCCGCCAGAACGATATAAGTTTGACTTCTCGCGGAAAAACGTAACCAACCGGCAATACGCATCGAGGAACTCCTTTATACAAGATGGTTTCAGATGAGGGATGACAGGACTGGCATCCCGCTGCACAATCCCACAAGTGTCAATGTCCAGCGTGTGACGTCAAGTCCTGTTTTACCCTCGAATCCTGCATAAGAGGGCGATTATTTGGTTTCGTGGAGGAGGTAAGTCATGGGTAAGGTATCCGTGGGTGTCAACCTGGAATTCGTCCGTCATGAAGACAAATCTTTTGAGTGGGGTGTCGAAAAGGCAGCTGAACTGGGGTTTGACTATGTCGAACCGATGGTTCATTTAGGACGCGAACTGCTGAGCGAAGCGGGTTATTTTCATAGTGTCTCGATGTTGGATGATCCCTACCGGGTAAAGCGGGCCTGTGAGAAAGCGGGTGTCAAACTCTCCGGCCTTTCAGCTCATTGCCCACTTTGTAAACCTGAGATCAGCACTGAATACCTCAAACAGGCTGTCCGTTTCGCTTATGAGGCGGGCGCACCCGTACTCAACACCGATGAAGGGCCTAAGCCCAAGTGGACCACTGAGGAGGAAGACCATGTCCTTATGCGGTATGTTTTGCGCGAAGCCGCTTTCCTGGCCGAAAGTCGTGGCATCCTTATCGGAATTGAGCCTCACCAGCAATACAGTAAACACCCGGATGGCCTCGATCGGATCTACCACCTTGTAGATAGCCCCGCCATCGGAATCAATTTCGATACCGGAAACAGTTATCTCTGCGGCCATGATCCCTATATCTGGCTAGAAAGGGTGAAAGACCGCCTGGTACACCTCCATGCCAAAGACATCTCAGTTCAGCAATCCGATACCGAACGCGGGAAGGTGACCGGCACTCCAGTCGGCTGCGCCTGCGGAGAAGGGGTGATCGACTGGAAGCGGGTCATTGAGATCCTCAAGACCGCTCCACGCGACATCGTCATGTCGGTAGAATGCGGGACCGTGGCCCAGGCGGAGAGGAGTGTGAAGCATTTGAAGGGGTTGTTGTAAACAAGCAAGGAGGCGCTCTTTTCGATGTCGATGGAGATGGGGACCTGGATTTGGTACTCAGGGTTGAGCAACCGGAAACGGGACCTCAGTATTCTTGGATTGAGCTAAGGCTGAAATGAGGGCAAAAGGTACCAATTAGGTCGCCTTCATTAAGATAGTAAATCCTTCCTGGGCGAAATGATGATCGCTCGTGAGAGCTTCCTCAATTCCAAGGTCTCTCATCGTCTCCATCGAGATGCAGTCAGTGAGGCTGTAGAGTTTATCGGGACGATCTTGGTAAAGGTGTAATCCTTGTAAAAACGATCCATGAGATTGAGGGATCACACGAATCCGGGGATCACTCAGGATGGCGTTGAGATATCTCGTTGCTATTACTCTGAGGTATGGCTTCCTTGCTAGAAAATTTAGGAATTCTATAAGGACTTCTTCAGTTGTTACGATTTCTGAAATGTTATTATCATGCTCGAGTTCTTTGGATATCTCATACTATACATCACTTGAGTGAGCACGCGCGATCAAGAAGGAAGTGTCCGCGAAGACTCGTTTCATCAATCTGCAAGTTCGTAAAGATAATAGTCATGGTTTTCCGACAGATCCGTGGGGAGCCCTCGCCATACCTCTTCAGGGATTTCCTTGGAGATCCTATCGAAGGCGTCACCGAACCTCTCAGACTTCGTGCTGGAAGGATTCCGAGGCGCTCCCACTAGTTTGATCTCATCAATCTCCTGGACAGCGATGACATCACCCTGCGGAGATTTCACCCCGCGTCCTTTCAGGTTAACCCAGACATGATGGTGATCCCGCAAAGCGGAGGTGATATTCGATTCCTGTTCTGCGGTGAAGCTTATTGTGATCTGACGTCCCGGTTCGGTTGAAAGCTGGAACTGCTTCTTCCTGACATCAGCTTCAATCACTTCTCCCATCAATTCGATTGCCGTCATCAGAGATCTCCAGTTCAGGGTACCATCTTTTATGGTAATCCGGGCTCTCATCATTCGGAATCCCAGTCCACCAATGCTGGGCTTTTTACCCTCACCCCCCCACCATCCCATCCAGTTCCTCTTTCAACCTCCCCAGCACCTCCTCATAGGTGAAGGATCCCACCGAGACATCCTTCTTTTTGAGGTTCACATGGGTGGGGCCGCACCACAGCCCCAGGTCGGCGTCATCGGTCTCCCCGGGGCCGTTCACCCGGCAGCCCATGACCGCGATGGTGAGCTTGTGTTGCGCCGCATAGGCGGTCATTTCCTTGACCTGTTGCGCCAGTACCACAAAGGCCTCATTCTCCACCCGCGAACAGGAGGGGCAGGAAATGATATTCAATCCTTTTCCAAAGTTTTCCGGAACCGAACGAAACCGTCCGGCATACACATCCTCCACAATCCGCCGTCCCGCCTCGATCTCCTCGTGCTTACGGTCATTGGGGACAGTCAGTGAAACACGCAGCGTGTCGCCGATCCCACGGCTGAGCAGCTGCTCGAAGGCGATGCGAGTCTTGATGACTCCATCCGGCGGCATTCCGGCTTCGGTAACACCCAGATGGATGGGAACATCGGGGCGCTCCCTGGCAAACCGTTTGTTGGCCTCGATGACCTTGGCGGGATCAGAGTCCTTGAGCGAGACCACGAAACGGGTGAAGCCGATCCGGTCGAGGAGCTCCGCGTGGTAAAGCGTGCTGGCAATCAACGCCTCCATGGAGTCGTTGGGATACCGCTCCAGGAAATCCGGGGCGACCGATCCGCAGTTGACACCAATCCGCAATGCGCAGTTGTTCTTTTCAGCTATGCCAGCCAGCCAGCGTACTTTTTCCTCTACGGATTTATTCTTCTCCAGATGATGCAAGTGGCCGGGGTTGTAGCGGATCTTGTCCACATGCGGGGCCACCTGTTC
>CAYZUX010000386.1:0-2549 GCA_964481775.1 uncultured bacterium
CAGGGGCTTTCAATTTTTGCCAGCCGCGGTCAGTTTGCCGAAGTTCAGCGGGCCGGAACGCGAGTCATTGCTGAACTGAACGAGCGTGGCCTGACCGATGAAGCATCTCAACTCGAAGCCTACCTGAAAACGCTCATCCCAACTGGGGTCATTGCCGGACCTGCAACCGGGGCGGCCAGGCCCAAGCCGGTGCTTCCCACCAACTGTCCCGGCTGCGGCGGTCCGATCCGCTCTGATGAAGTGGAATGGGTGGACGATGTAACCGCCGAATGCCCCTTCTGTGGCAGTGCGGTGCGGGCGGAGTGACTCTCAAGGGCAGGCGCGAGTCTGCCCTTTTCATAACCCATGCCAGCCCTGACCGAATCTTTCATCGCGGACCGTTTGCGGGTGGCCTATACTCCCGGTGTGGTTGCCGCGGCCGATGGTTATGTGGACATGTACGCGGGCCTGCCGCTCAAATGCGCGGCCGTGTTGATCCCGCTTGTCTGGTGGCAGGAGGAGTGGCACCTAGTATTTACTCGTCGCACCGACACGGTGGAGCACCACAAGGGGCAGGTCTCCTTTCCCGGCGGCGGTTGTGACGATGGTGAATCCACTCCCGAAGAGACTGCCCTGCGTGAAGCCAAGGAAGAGATTGGCTTGGCAAAAACGGATGTCCGCCTGCTGGGGTGTTTGAACGACTTCGTGACCATCACCCGTTACCGGGTCACGCCTGTGGTGGGAGTTATGCCGTGGCCCTATCCACTGCAGCCTGCCCCTGCCGAGGTGGGACGCGTGTTCACCATCCCGTTGCTCTGGCTGGCGGAGCGCAGTCATTGGAGCGAAACGCCATTTACCCCCGGTGGGGATTCCCGTCCCTTTCCTGTGGTTACATATCAACTGTACGATGGGGAGGTATTGTGGGGGGCGAGTGCACGTATGACGCTCAATTTCCTGGGAGTGCTGGGGTTGGGATGAATTGGTTTTGGAAAATAAAAAGGTGCAGTTCACAGTGAACTGCACCTTTTTATTTTGCTTTTTTGGTGCGTGTTATGGTGTCATGAAGGCACGGACTTCAGACCATCCACTTAATCCGCTCGGGCCTCTTGTTTGTACGCGCCAAAACAGGATCTTTTTGCCAGGTAAATTGGCTGTTGGCGTGTAAGTTGATGTAGCGGTTGTCAGCGTAACCGACCAGACTTTGGTTGTAAATTCGCTATTCGTGGCTACCTCAATGATGTAGCCAGTAGCTCCGGGCACATCCTGCCAATCGAAAACGGGCTTCAAGGTAGTCAGGAATTTATCCGGCGTAGGGGTTAGCAGCAATGGAGGAATAATGGATGTCTGGAACGTTCGAACGGCAGACCACTGGCTGTATTGCCCCAGCGTGTTATAGGAAGCGACCCGCCAGTAATAAGTGGTGTTGGGAGTTAATTCAGCCGTTGGAGTAAAAGTGGGAGAACTAAGTGTGCTGACCGACTCGTTGATAGCGGGGGCAGTGAAAGCACTATTTGTTGCCACTTGCAGTTGATAGTGGTCAAAGGTGGTACTTGCCGGGAGTGTAACGATACTCCAGGAGAAAGTGGGAGTGAAGTCGGTGACCATCCCTCCTGCCAGGGGCAATACCTGACTGGGGATGGAGGGTGGGTTGGCGGAGGTGAAGGAGCGGGTGGCGGACCAGTTGGAGGGTCCGTTGGTGCCGCGTGTCTGGACACGCCAGTAGAGGGGGATGCCGCCGGGGAGTGCCGCGGTGGGGGTGTAGGAGGAAGCGGTGCCGGTTGGGGAGACGCTCAAGACGGGGAGGGTGAAGGTATTGTTCTTGGAAATGACGATGGTGTAGCCGGTGGCGCCGGGGACATCGTCCCAGTCGAGAGTGGGCATGGTGGAGAGCATGGTATCGGCATCAGCAGGAGCCGAGAGGGTGGGCGGGAGGAGTGCGGTGCGGAAGGAGCGGGAGGCAGACCACTGGGAGGCCTGGTTGAGGGTGTTGAAAGCGCGCACACGCCAGAAGAAGGTGGAGTTGGGGGCGAGATCGGTGGCCGGGGAGAACTGGAGAGTGGAGAGCGTGGTGAGGGAGGAATCGTCGACGACCAGGGAGTTGAAGTTGGTGTCGGAAGCGATCTGGACCTGGTAGTGGTGGAAGGTGGTGCCAGCGGGGATGGTGAGAGCGCTCCAGGAGAGAGCGGGGGTGTAGTCGGTGACAAGGCCACCGGCCGGAGGCAACACCAGTGCGGGGATGGAGGGCGGGTTGGCGGAGGTGAAGGAGCGTGTGGCAGACCAGTCGGAGGGTCCGTTGGTGCCGCGGGACTGGACGCGCCAGTAGAGGGGGATGCCGCCGGGGAGGGGAGCTGTGGGGGTGTAGGAGGAAGCGGTGCCGGTTGGGGAGACGCTCAGGATGGGGAGGGTGAAGGTATTGTTCCTGGAGATGACGATGGTGTAGCCGATGGCGGCTGGGACATCCTCCCAGTCGAGGGTGGGCATGGTGGAGAGCATGGTATCGGCATCAGCGGGAGCGGAGAGGGTGGGCGGGAGGAGTGCGGTGCGGAAGGAGCGGGAGGCAGACCACTGGG
>CAYZUX010000386.1:2649-3262 GCA_964481775.1 uncultured bacterium
AGGCCTGGTTGAGAGTATTGAAGGCCCGGACGCGCCAGTAGTAGGTGGTGTTGGGGTTGAGGTCGGTGCCGGGGGTGAACTGAAGGGTGGAGGGAGAAGTGATGGAAGTGTCATCGATCACGATGGCAGAGAAAGCGGCATCCGTGGCCACCTGGACCTGGTAATAGTTGAAGGTGGTACCTGTGGGCAGGGTGACGACCGCCCAGGAGAGAGTGGGAGTGTAATCGGTGGTGAGGGCGGAAGCGGTCGGAGCGGAGAGGACCGGGATGGAGGGTGGGTTGGCGGAGGTGAAGGAGCGGGTGGCGGACCAGTTGGAGGGTCCGTTGGTGCCGCGTGTCTGGACACGCCAGTAGAGGGGGATGCCGCCGGGGAGTGCCGCGGTGGGGGTGTAGGAGGAAGCGGTGCCGGTTGGGGAGACGCTCAAGACGGGGAGGGTGAAGGTATTGTTCTTGGAAATGACGATGGTGTAGCCGGTGGCGCCGGGGACATCGTCCCAGTCGAGAGTGGGCATGGTGGAGAGCATGGTATCGGCATCAGCAGGAGCCGAGAGGGTGGGCGGGAGGAGTGCGGTGCGGAAGGAGCGGGAGGCAGACCACTGGGAGGCCTGGTTGAG
>CAYZUX010000387.1:0-3226 GCA_964481775.1 uncultured bacterium
ACTGCGGACATAAGTGGAGGTGGAAAAGAGGTAGGACTGTGTGATGACATCCGAGGGGATCCATCCCTCCAGAAAAGCCCGTGCACGAATAATCCGGGTTTGTGTGAGGGAGATTGGGGATGTATAAGGGATTCCTTTCGAAAGGGTGGGAACAGAGCCATCCAAAGTGTAGATGAGCGTGGCTTCGGGGAGGGGACAGGAAAAGCTGACTGACGTCGCAGTGGAAATAAACCTCTGAGCGATACTGAATTCGGGGGCCGGAACAATCCCCAGAAAGGTTTGCGAGCTGGAGTTTTCCTTTCCCGGAGTGGGTGGAAAAAGGTACTGGTGATCACCCTCTTCCCCGGCGCGTCCGAATGAGTATCCACAGGTCTGGGGAGGGAACTCGGGGAGGAATCCACAGACACGATGGCGGGGATCGGCATTGTCATACAATGCGAGGTATTCCCCCGCATTTTCCAGTTTGAAATTCGTGTGCAGATTGGCAGATGGATTTCGCAGATCTTTCCCGGAAGCGAAAACCACAAGAAATTTTCCTGGCTGAAGAGAGACCGCCGGGAACACCCACTTTCCCGGATCATCCATTGAATCCGAAAGAGACCACCCCTCCAGTGAGAAAGCATCGGTTCCGATATTATGCAGCTCGATCCAATCCGAGGTATCTCCATCTTCATCCACCAGGGGACTGTTCCTGTTCGGGGAATGGGTTCCGATGAAGTAACGCCACTGATCCCCATGCCATACGAGATAGGTCTGTGGCGAGGCCGGGATGAACAGGTCTGCGATCAGGGAGAGATCGGTACTTTCGAGCCGCTCATTGTGGACCTGAATAGCCAATACATTCGTCCCCTCGAGCAGGTAATCCGCCGCGGTTCCAATCAGGATGGTTTCGGGGGTTCCGGCTTCATGGCCGCTGTTAGCGGATTGATCAAAATCGACAGGGGACCCAACACTTCCCAGGTTCCTTCGGGCAATTTCCTTACCATTGAGGTAAGCCACAAAGCCATCATCGTAATCGACTCTGAGTTGTAAGGTTTCAGTGGAAATGGGGGGACTGGAGGGGTAGAACTGAAAGGCATCGATTGCCAGCCAGCCGTAGGAGTCCGCGCGTGAATCGACTGCCCGGAGATAGATGATCTGGCCTCGATAGGCGGTGACATCCACCTCTTTATAAGACCAGCTGTTGGAGCTGGGAGGGGCCACCTGTGCAAGGACTGTGGTTTTGTTCGAAGCGAGGATATTCAAGTAAACCTGTCCGGCCCCACCGGGTGGGAATCCATCATGCCCGGCAATGGCAAAGTTCAGGCTGACCGCGTAATGGGGAACAGTGATTGCCTTGGAAGTCAGGGTCCCGGTGAGTAAGTCGGTATTATCGGTTCCGTTAAAGTTACTCGCGGCAGCAAAAGTTCCATCGATCGGCGCATCATTGAAGCCTTGCCCGGCTTGGATGACCCGCCAGGCGCTCCCCGTGGAAGTCCAGCCGCCTGCAGTGAAGCCTCCACTCTCGAAGTTCTCGACCGGGGGAAGCGGTGCGGAGGCCAGGGAAAACTGGTCCACTGCCAGCCAGGCAAATCCCGTGTTGGTACCATTATCAACCACTTCGATGTAAACCTGTTCGCCGAGAGCCTCTGTCCCATCCAGGTAAACGGTTACAAAGGTGTCTTGGCCTGGGGTATAGAGTCGATCCAGCTCCGCTCCATTCGATGCCCGGCGCAAGACCACATAGTTGTGGTCATTTTCCGGTTCCATGCCGGGCCAGAAGCTATGGCCGGCCATGAGAAACTCAACCCGCTCTTTGGCCAGGGTGAAATTGGGGGAACGGAGAATCCCTGTAGCGGTTTCGCCTCCACGGATCGAGTCGGCATAGTAGGAACCCTTAAATCCGGTATGTCCCACCCCCGTTGCGGAGGTTGTGATCATCCAGGCATTACCAGTCACAGTCCAACCGGCGAAGCTCCCTTCCTCGAAACCGCTATTTGGGAAAGCGGTATCGGGGTCTGGAAGGTTTGCGCAGAAAGAAGTTCTTAAATAAAGAGACTTGGCTTTATTTTGGATGTTGACAACAGGGGTGTCGTCCCCATCCGAATAGCCGAATCCACCAGCGCCGGTTGTCCACTCTGAGTCATCGTAGCTCGATGTGGTCCACTCCAGGGGATCGGAGGCAGTACTGGAGGAAACTGTCACGAATTCATTGATGACAATGGGACCCTCACACTCTACTGTCACTCCCCCAACTTCACCGGTTCCCCCCAGAAACAGGAGCAGGGTGAGGATGATATGGAAAGTGGGGATCATGACCATTTGATAGAACCTGGCAAGGAGGATAAGGGCTGGTAAAAACAGTATATGAAAAAAACGAATCAGCATCCGGATAACCTGAATCATAAGCTAACCGAGGGCTGTTCATTCGTAAATGACCGCGATTGCCCTGGCTTGTCGGGGATTGCTCTTTGGGAAAAGGGGGAGGAATCGGGTTCAATTGCACGCCCGGATTGAACACTCTCTTCCCTCGTGGCAAACTCCAGAAAGATCCATTGTGTCAGGAGTTTGCCGATGAGCGAGGGAAAGGTGCTGCGGGGTGTGGCCTATGTGCTGGGGGATGATATCGATACCGACCAGATCATTCCGGCTGAGCACTTGGTTTACAACCTCGATGACTCCGAGGAGAGCAAAAAATATGGGGCTTTTGCCTTATCGGGAGTCCCTCTTGCCCAGGCCGGATTGCCGGAGGGTGGCACTCCCTTCGTGCCCGAGGGAAGCTGGCAAAGCCGTTTCAAGATTATCATCGGTGGCAAGAACTTCGGTTGCGGTTCGAGCCGTGAACATGCCCCCTTTGCCCTGAACAAGGCCGGATTGGTCGCGGTGGTGGCGACCTCGTATGCCCGTATCTTCTACCGCAACAGCATCAATGGGGGTTACCTGATTCCCGCTACCTCGAAGGAGGACCTTTCCAAAGTTTTCCGGACTGGTGATGAAGTCGAGATCGATACGGGACAGTGTGTCATCCGCAACATCAGCCAGGGACTCGATGCCGAGCTCCTGCCTTTAGGCGATGTGGCGGAAATTATCGATGCGGGGAATGTTTTCGAGTATGCTAAACGGAAGGGGATGGTGGCCGCCTGAGGTCACTAATCTTTTCCAGCGTTCAGTGCGCCAGTAGCTCAGCCGGATAGAGCAACAGCCTTCTAAGCTGTGGGTCGCCCGTTCGAGTCGGGCCTGGCGTACC
>CAYZUX010000388.1:0-3199 GCA_964481775.1 uncultured bacterium
GAGCATCGAGGAGGGTTCCTTCACCGAGGAGTCACCCCTCAATCCTCGCAATCCCTACTCGGCCAGCAAGGCGGGAGCTGACCGTCTTGCATACTCGTATTTCGCCACCTACGGCCTCGATGTGATTGTTACCCGGGCCTCCAACAACTATGGCCCATTCCAATACCCTGAGAAGCTCATCCCGCTGTTCGTGACCAATGCCTTGGATGACAAACCACTTCCGCTCTATGGTGATGGAAAGAATGTACGCGACTGGCTGCATGTTGAGGATCATTGCTCGGCACTCGATTTTGTTTTGTTAAATGGTGGAGCAGGTGAAGTTTATAACATCGGTGGCGGCAACGAACGAATGAACATTGAGATTACCCAGCTGATCCTGAAAACATTGGGCAAACCGGAGACACTGGTCCGTCATGTGGAAGACCGCAAAGGACATGACCGGCGGTACTCGATCTCCACGGATAAGTTACTCACCCTGGGATGGCGTCCAGCCAAGCACTTCGATACAGGCATTGTTGAGACCATCCGCTGGTTTGAAGCCAATCGTCCCTGGTGGGAACCCATCAAGTCAGGGGAGTACAAGGAGTATTATCTCAAGATGTATGGCCATCGCCTCCCGGAGCACTGACCTTCCATGTTTGATGAACTCACACGTTTTATTGATACCCACCGGAAGTTTGTGGTGACAACACATGTCAACCCGGATTGTGATGCCCTGGGTTCAGCCTTGGCGATGGCGCGCCTGATCCAGGCACGCGGAAAGCCAGCCCGTGTAGTGAACAGTGATCCCACCCCGGCGCGGTTCGCCTTTGTCGATCCGAAGGGGGAGATCAAAGCCTTTTCCGAGTTGAATGCCCCCATGGATGGCGAGGCGGTAGTTGTGGTGGATGTGGGAGACCTCAAACGGCTTGGAAGGGTCGGCCATTTTCTCGCGGCGAACCCGCGTCCCTTTGCCTGCGTGGACCACCACAAGAGCAACACCGGTTTCGCGGAGGTCAATGTCCTCAATCCCGATGCATGTGCCACTGGACTGATCCTGGCCGACCTGGCGAAGGCCTGGAAGGTGAAGATGAATCCCGAACTGGCCTCTCTTCTTTACATTGCCATATACACCGATACCGGCGGATTCCGTTATTCCAACACCGATGCAAAGACACTGAATACCGCTGCGGAGCTGGTTCAGGCAGGTGCGGATCCCTCGTACCTGGCGACCGAGTTCCATGAAAACATCCCGATAGGAAGAGTCAGGCTCTTCAGCCGGGTTCTGGATAACCTGCACCTGGAACTGGATGGCAGGATCGTATGGGTGACTGTAACCCTGGAAGAAATGAACAAGTACGGGTGTGACCGTTCAGATATCGAAGGCTTTGTGGAGTATCTGCGTGGGATCGAGGCAGTGGATCTGGCCATCCTGTTCCGTGAATCTGATCCTGGCAAAACCAAGCTCAGTTTCCGCTCCATAGGGGATATTGATTGCAGTCTGCTGGCCGGCCGTTTTGGGGGTGGGGGGCACTTCCATGCCGCGGGTGCTAATCTGGATGTAAAATTGGAGGAGGCTGTGGAACTGGTTCTGCCTCGTGCCAGGGAGATTGTGGGAGTTCACAGGAAATAATTTTTTCGAACTCGGTGTAGTCCCCCTCAACCGCAAAGCTCAACCGGTCTGAGTGCAGGGCTTTCCAGGGTCCGAACCAGACGCGCCACTCCATCAGGATCCAGCAAAGCCGCAGCCAGAGGTTCCAGGACAGACCCCGACCACTCGACTGTCAGACAGCATCCAGAGTCCTCCTTGATCAGTCTCAGAGCAAGGACCGCTTTGCCCCATACCCGATGCGGGTCGGTTTCCACCACCAGGGTTTCAGGGGGAGCGCACTCGATCACCGCCCCACGCATCCGCCAAGGGTCCTGACCTCGATTATGGACCACCTCAACGACATGGAAAACCTCGGCACCTGTCGTTACGCTCAGCGCATCCAGCCAGACCAGGAGGGTGATGGGATCGGTAAGGGCCTGGAAAACCTTCTCACGGTTGAGGGGAATCCGGATGGTTCGTTTCATTCGGTGATCCTTGGAAAGCAAAGGCGCAGGTAGGATGAGAGAAAGATGATGATGGCTCCCAGGGCGGCAATCATATGCATCCACTTGTCGCGTTTCTCTCTGAACTTACTGAAAGACTCTCCCGGCATGGTCAGCATCAAAGAGATAGAAAACAGCAGGACCGCCAAGACAAACTTTACGGAAAACACCATCCAATAAAGTGGATCCGTATGAACCCGCATCGCCGCTTGGTGGAGATTCCCCAATCCGGTCAGCAGGATGATGACGATCAATGTCCATACCACATACTTCCATCGTCCCAGGATCGCTTCACGAGTCTGCCTGGATGCATCATCACTACCGATCATCGGACAAACTATGAACCTGAGAACGATCGTACCGCCCACAGCGATGACAATCGAAAGCAGGTGCAACCCATGCAGGAAAACAAACATGGTGGAACCTCCAGATTAAAATAGTGCACATAAAGACACTTTTTGTCTTGCGTCTCCCCCCAGGATCGGGAACAATAAGGTCACCGGGATCTCGATCCAGGTCCTGCACTGTCACTATAGCAGGAAGCCTCCAACAAAGGAGAGGATGTTTATCCCCATGCCAGGGTTGAGTGGAAGTGTCCGTTTGTCGAGTAATGCCAGAAGGGTTCTCGAAAGACGCTATCTCCAGAAGGATGATGAAGGTCAGATTCAGGAGACTCCCGAGGGGATGTTCGAACGGGTTGCCCTGGAGATCGCTTCAGCCGAGGAGGATCTGAGTACCGGTCAAAGTGTCGATGAATGGACTGAGACCTTTTACGACATGATGGCTTCTCTGGAGTTTCTTCCCAACTCCCCCACGCTCATGAATGCGGGGCGTGAACTTGGGCAGCTTTCAGCCTGCTTTGTTCTGCCGGTGGGTGATTCGCTTGAGGAAATTTTCGAAGCCGTCAAACAGGCTGCTCTGATTCATAAGTCGGGCGGTGGTACCGGTTTCTCTTTCTCGCGTCTACGACCCAAAGCCAGCCGGGTGAAAACCACCAAAGGGGTTTCCAGCGGTCCAGTCTCTTTCATGACTGTTTTTGATGCCGCCACGGATACGATCAAGCAAGGGGGAACCCGCCGTGGTGCTAACATGGGGATTCTACGGGTGGATCACCCGAACATCCTGG
>CAYZUX010000389.1:0-3179 GCA_964481775.1 uncultured bacterium
TGTTGAATCGTGGAACCAATGGAGGGAAAGGAATGATGTGGAAGCAGCTCCGTCCGTTTCTGTTCTCCATGTTCTCCAACACTTCTACGCACTCCACGATTCAATCATGTTGGCCGTAGCGTAGCACGGCTTAGCCCTGGAAATAGCGGTTTTCCAAGGGAATGATAGTCTTCGGTAGCGGTACCCACCACGTTCAAATCCCTCTCAGACCCCCTTCGGGAGGGGATAATGGCAACAAAATGACAACTCGGGTTCACCGAGTTTAATATTCCGAGTCCCTCCGTTTCCATTCTCCTTCGAAAATGTCCTCAGGCGGCTTCAGGCAGGGGTTCCACGGAAACCTTCAGCCCAAGTTTTTCTAACCGCTCTTTTCATTTGGTTTTTGCCATTCGTGGGTTGTCCTCTTTGACCCGGTCGGTTTCCTAATGGGGATTCGTGAAAACCTTCTGGCATTTTTTCTTTATTGGAGTGAGGGCGTGGTTGTTGAGGGTGGTCAATTCAAGGCGAGGAGGGACAGGTGGAGATGTCTTTCATGGATGGTTTTGTTCGTTTAGTGGTTGGAGATGGGTTGGGTTTTTTACAGGTTCCCGGTCAATCTTTTTTCAGACGGTTCATCCGTGGCATGAATGGGAGTTGGACTTGTTTTGCGAGGGCGATGGAGGGTGACGACCTCTTCGTTTTCACTTCCTTTGTTCCTGAGGAGGTGGGGGAGCGGACACGTCCCGAGGTGGCTCTGCTTCTGAGCCACTTGAACCCGAACATTCCGTACGGCTCATTTGGGATGGATATGGATATGGGTTATGTGGTGTTCCGGACAGTTTTTTCTGTGGGAACGCCTATTGAGCAAAGTTTTGTTCAGGCTCGTCATCAATTGGATTCACACTTGGTGACAATGGATTTGCTCCTGCCATTGATTCAATCAGTGATCTGTGGGGAGGCCTGTGCTCGTGAGGCCATCGCAAACCTACAGGATTCTACAACGGATAAGTCACCGGACATGGATGGTTTACCTTCTCGGTTTCGATTTGACGTGAACTAATCGAGTGATGCCGATCATACCATCTTGGTTTAGATTGGAGGTGTTTTTCATGTTTTTTGATGAGGAAGAGGATGAGTTTCCCTTCAGCGGAGGATTCGGTGGGTGGAGGTGGAGGAGTCCCGAGAGTCCTCCTCGCCGGAGGAACAACCAGACCAAGGGGGCACCCTGGGGAGAGTCAGGAAAGCCTGACTGGCTCCTTGATGGCCGGGTGGTCAATAGAGATGAGGAAGAGGAAGAGCCGGAGGAGAAGGAGCGCGAGGAAGAACCTGAAGAGGATCCTGAGAATTTTGAGGAAGATCGCGATGAGGATGGAAAGGACGATCAGGATCAGGGAGAGGATGATACGGGTAGTTTTGAAGAGGGGGATGGTGGATTTGGTGAAGAAGAGCCTGCATGGGAGGACGAAGAAGGCGTTGAGGATGAATCGGTTGGCGAGGAGGGTGACTGGGATGAGGATGGTTCACCTGAGGGTGACGGTTCGGAGTCTGGGGGGGGTGAGGGTGAGGGTGATCCTGATTCGGGGTTTGGGGAGTCTGATTGGGGTGACTCAGGTTTTGGGGATTCTGAGTCAGGCAGTTCATCTGGTTCTGATTCTGGAGAGTCAGATGGTGGGGATTCCGATGGGGGTGATTCGGGAGATTGAATTGTTTTGCGGGGTGTCTTTTTTGGAGCCGGGAGATGTTTGGTTCTGGCTCTCAACAAGATGATAATTCTGCACTTAGTGCGTTTCGGGTTTGCACAAGTAATGCAGGTGTTGGAGCAATATCCTGGTGAAGGATTTCTTGTCTTCCGATGGATGCTAAGCCTGCCAAATCCAGTCCGATTTCTCCCCCAGAAAAGGCTTCAAGTACCGGCAAATCTCATCGACTTCCTCCATCCGCGCATCAATCCCGCAACTCCTGAATCAGAATGAGAATCGAGCGAAGACTGCTCTTCCTCCTCCCATGAACTGTCATCTCCGACCTTGATTTGGGACCCAAGGCCGTCATTCCTGACCTTGATCTGGAATCCAGTCTCCACAGCGTACGTCTGAGCCATCTCCGAATGCGTTTGATCTTGGACATGCGTTCCAACCTCCGGTGTGTTGTTACCGGGAAGAGAAGAACGGGGTGGTAAATAAAGGGTGTGTTGGTGGGGAGGTCTTAAGGTCTTTCTAGGGTGTCAGCGGGTGACGGAGGAACACAAACACTACTCCTCAGGCGCGGTCTTTAGGACGTCGCCTGCAGGAGATTGTTTTTCATGCTTACGCATCATGTTCAAGAATCAACCCTGCGTTCCCATTTTGCCATCAGCAGTTCTCCTGCATTAAACCCAGACAATACCCATACCCAAAGGACCTGAACACCCTCGGCGACCACCTTAAGAAGCGGCGCCTGGATCTGGGCCTTTCCCAAGTTGCGGTTGCCGAGAGGCTCCACGTCATCGAAGGGACCGTCGTGAACTGGGAGAGAAACCACAAGGAGCCAGCATTCAGACCCATCCCCATGATCATCGTATTCCTCGGCTACTTCCCGTTTCCGGAAGGAGACGCACCAAGCGAGGAACGAACAACAATTCACCGGGCTGGATGAGAAGGTTGAGGATCGTTTCCAAGTGTTGGAACGGAAGATCGAGAACCGGTTTGGAATGATGGATGATAAGATCGAAGAACGATTTCAGGCGCTCGACGAAAAGATCGACCGGGAGGGGTCCAGTTTGGCCGCGATGGACAAGCAAGGATTCGATGAAATGGGACAGGAATTCAAAGAGGTACGTGAGGAGATGAACACCCGCTTCGAAGGCGTTCATACCCGTCTCCGGAATCTGGACAACCGCCAGGACACCTTCACCACACACCAGTGCCGGATTAGACGGCTGGAGCAAGAAGTGGGGATTCCAACTGTTGGTTCATGGGTGGGTATCATTTTTAGCGGTGTCTCTTGGTTGTTGCTGTAAGCTGCTCATAACTCTAGAGATAGGAGCAATGTCACGGGAATTATCGCCGGGCGTCTTGTTATTTTGTTGACGCTTTTGGTTTGGAGGTACTATCTTGAGTTTGTAGTAATGCTCTGTCCGTGTTGTCCGTGATCCTCGCTTTTTTTGTGGGGGTTGGTTGGAGGGTGACATGTGGCGGGTTGGTTTTTTGTTGTGGTTTGCTCCG
>CAYZUX010000390.1:0-3169 GCA_964481775.1 uncultured bacterium
TCCGCCGGTTGCCCCTCACCGTTCTCGATGGCCTCCAGGATTCTGGATACCCAGGGGAGTCCATCCCGGCAGGGGGTACACCAGCCACAGGATTCCTGCGCGAAGAAACGCTCCAGGTTCAACACCATCCCCACCGGGCAGGTCTGGTCATCTAGGATGATCATGGTTGCGGTTCCTAGACGGCTTCCGGCTTTTCCAATGGTGTTGTAGTCCATTTTCAGGTCCAGGTGTTCCTCAGTAAGGAAATCGGTCGAGGCTCCACCCGGCAGGAACCCTTTCAGTTTGAGTCCATCCCGCATTCCACCAGCATGTTCCTCGAGGACTTCACGTACCGTCACTCCGAGTGGCAGCTCCCATACCCCGGGGCGTTTCACCTTGCCGCTGACTCCATACAACTTGGTACCGCCATCCTCTGATTGACTCAATCCTTTGTACCACTCGGCCCCGTTCACCACGATGTGGTGGACGTTACAGAGCGTTTCGACATTCTGCACGATGGTCGGCTTGCCGAAGAGGCCGCTGACCTGCGGGAAAGGGGGTTTGGTTCTTGGGTTGGCTCTTTTCCCCTCCAGCGAGTTCAACAAGGCAGTTTCCTCACCGCAGATGTAGCGTCCCGCACTGATATGCAGGTGCATCTCCAGGTTGAAACCCGTTCCGAGGATATTCTTGCCCAGATAACCCGCCTCATAGGCTTCCGCGAGCGCTTTACGGAGCCGTTCCGCGGCGAGTGTGTAGCCCCATCGCAGGAAGATATAAGCAACCTCTGCCTGGATGGCAAAGGCGGTCACAATCATTCCCTCGATCAGGGAGTGCGGATCACCCTCAAGCAGAAGACGGTCCTTGAAGGTACCAGGCTCCATCTCATCCCCATTGCACACCAGGTACTTGGGGCGGGCCACATCGGGTCCCATGGGAACAAAACTCCACTTGAGTCCTGTGGAAAATCCTGCACCACCGCGGCCTTTCAGGCCCGAAGCCTTGACGACTTCGGTGACAGCTTTGGGCTCCATTGTCTTCAGAGCTTTGCGAACACCCTCGTAGCCGCCCACGGCCTCATATTCCCTGAGGCCAAGCGGTTCCCGTGTCAGGTCTATGTTTTTGGTGAGCGGGCGGTCCATGGGTTCAATTTCTTACTGGTAATGCTCCAGAATCCGATCGATTTTTTCAGGTGTCAGGTCCTGGTGGAGGTCATCACCCACCATCATGGCCGGGGCATGGTCACAGGTTCCCAGGCAGACCACCGGTAAGAGAGTAAACCTCCCATCCGGAGTGGTTTCCCCCAATCCAATCCCCAGCCGTTTTGAGAGATAGTCCCGGATGTTGTCATATCCCATGATCCAGCAGCTCACACTGTCACAGACCATGATGACATGGCGGCCGACTGGTTTCCGGAAAATCATGTTGTAGAAAGTCGCCACACTGTCCAGCTCAGTCGGTGTCATTCCAAGCACTTCCGCGATATCCCGGATGCTTTCATCAGAGACCCAGCCACGGTGCTTCTGAACCACCTTCATCGCCTCGATGCACGCAGCCTGTTTGTGCTCGTAGAGATGCGTTTCGTGTTCGATCTCTGTTCTTTCTTCAACGGTCAACATGTTCCTCTTGGGTCCGTTTCCTCAAAACCTTTTTACCGGTCAACATCCGCCAGCACGAAATCGATGCTTCCCAGCACGGCCAGAACATCGGCCACTGTACCGCCACGTGTCATCATGGGAAGCATCTGCAAATGGCGGAAAGACGGTGTCCGGATGCGTGTCCGGTACGACATGGTGTTCCCATCGCTGATCAGGTGATAGCCATTGTTTCCCTTGGTTGCCTCGATCCCCACAAAGGATTCCCCAGGAGGGATAACTGGTCCCCAACTGACTCCCAGGAAGTGGTTGATGAGGGTTTCGATGTCATACATCGTTTTTTCTTTAAGTGGCGGGGTGGTCAGTGGATGATCCGCTTTGTATGGGCCTTCGGGCATATTTTTCACACACTGCTCGATGATCCTCAGGCTCTGGGTCATCTCGGCGATACGCACCACGCCACGGTCATAGCAGTCCCCATTCTGGGCGGTGGGAATGTCAAACTCAAACGACTCATAGCCTGAGTATGGACGCTTCTTGCGGAAATCCCACTCCAGTCCGCACGCCCGTAAGCCCGGCCCTGTTACACCCCAATCGATGGCTTCCTCCAACGAGTACGCCCCGATGCCCACGGTCCTTGCCTTGAAGAGGCGGTTGCGCATCACAGTCTTGTCCCATTCCACAATCCGTGGGGGCAGGTGGCGGATAAAGTCAAGGATCATTTTGTCCCAGCCACGAGGCAGGTCTTGGGCGACACCCCCAATCCGGAACCAGCTGGGATGCATGCGTCCACCGCAAACCGCTTTGACAATATCGAAGATGCGTTCACGGTCGTTGAAGGTGTAGAAGACCGTGGATAGTATGCCGATGTCTTGAGCGAAGGTTCCATACCAGACCAGGTGGCTGGCGATGCGGAAGAGCTCGCACATCATGATCCGGATTGTCTGGACCTTCTTTGGAACCTCGATGCCAGCCAGTTGTTCAACCGCCATGACATAGGGGAGGTTGTTCATCACTCCGCCGAGGTAATCGATGCGATCGGTATAGGGAATATAGGAATGCCAGGATTGGCGCTCTCCCATCTTCTCGGCACCACGGTGATGGAAGCCGATATCAGGAACACAGTCGACTATCTCCTCTCCATCCAGCTGGAGAACAAGACGCAGGACACCATGGGTTCCGGGGTGTTGAGGCCCAAGGTTGAGGAACATGAAGTCGGAGGTGTCGCTGCTCTTCTTCATCCCCCAGTCTTCAGGCCTGAAATGGAGCGCCTCCTGTTCAAGATCCTGTTTCTCATCCGGTAATTGGAAAGGGCCCATTTCAGTCGCGCGTGCAGGATGCTCCTTACGCAGGGGGTGTCCTTTCCAGGTATCCGGCATAAGGATGCGGCGGAGATTGGGATGCCCCTCAAAGGTCACGCCGAACATGTCCCAGGCCTCACGTTCACACCAACTCGCCGATTCCCACACGCCAGTCACCGTTGGGAGTGAGGGATACTCCCCCTGAAGCGGGACTTTCAAACGCAGGTCGCTATTCCGGTCAAAGGAAAGCAAGTGGTAAACGATGGTGAAATCGCTGGCGGGCTGCGCCTGACGAGT
>CAYZUX010000391.1:0-3116 GCA_964481775.1 uncultured bacterium
TTGCGTTCCCTGGAAACGGTCTGGATGCGTGCCGAGTAATCGATGTGTGTGATCGCTGGAACATCCGAACGCGGTACATTCAGTTTATCGATCCCGAAGAGCTTCTCCTGTTCATCAGTCATCGGAATGCGCCGTTCTTCGCGGACTGGAGCCACGAGAAGCATGTAGGGTGATTCCGCCTCCATTTCGAAAACCTCGGCGGTGTGTTCCTCCAGGACAGAGGGAGCGAAGGGGCGGAAACTCTCGCGATACTTGATTTTGAGGTTCATCACCGATTGCATGGTACGGGAACGCGGATCGCCGATGATACTCCTTCCTCCGAGAGCCCGCGGACCGAATTCCATGCGTCCCGCGAACCAGCCCACCACTTTCTCTTGTGTCAAACGGTCCACTACGGCCGGGAGGAACTCACCATCTCCATACTTGCGAAGCTTGGCACCATACTTGGAGAGCATGGTTTCGATTTCCTCATCGCTGTAACTTGGTCCCAGAAGAGAACCATGCATCGCATCTTTGGGTTGGGCGTTTCTTGGATGGTTTTTATATCGGTAATGCACTGCCAGAGCCGCCCCCAAAGCCCCGCCTGCATCACCCGCCGCGGGCTGGATCCAAAGCCGTTTGAAAGGTCCTTCACGCAGGAGCCGGCCATTCGCGACACAGTTCAGCGCCACACCCCCCGCCAGACAGAGATTTTCCTTGCCAGTGGCTTCATGGACATGCCGGGCCAGCCTCAGCATGGCCATCTCGGTAACCACCTGAACCGAACGGGCCAGGTCCATCTCACGCTGGGTCAGCCTGGATTCAGGTTTGCGGGGTGGTCCACCAAAAAGCTGATCGAATTTCCCATTGGTCATCCTCAGCCCGGTCATATAACCGAAGTAGTCCATGTTCATGGAGAGCGAACCATCCTCCTTGAGGTCTACGAGCTCATCGAGGATCGCATTGACATACTTGGGTTCACCGTAAGGGGCGAGGCCCATCACCTTGTACTCGGCGGAGTTGACCTTGAAGCCGGTGTAATAAGTGAAAGCGGAATAGAGCAGTCCGAGCGAGTGCGGGAAACGGATCTCGGCCATGAGACGCAGGTCATTGCCCTCGCCGGTTCCATAGGTGGTGGTGCACCACTCGCCGACACCATCGACAGTCAGGATGGCAGCTTCCTGGAAGGGACTCGGAAAGAAGGCGCTGGCGGCGTGGGACTCATGGTGTTCGGCATATAGTACCTCGCCCTCGTAGCCCAGTTCTTTTCCGATGTCATCCCCCATCCAGAGGCGTTGGGTTAACCACAGGGGCATAGCCTGGAGATACTGGGTCAGACCACGCGGTGAGATGGACAAATAGGTTTCGAGGATCCGTTCGAACTTCACGAAGGGCTTCTCGTAAAAGACAACGTGAGTCAGGTCTTTGGCGGTTATTCCAGCCTCGCGCAGGCAATACTGAACCGCATTGAGGGGAAAGCCGGAGTCATGTTTTTTACGTGTAAAACGTTCTTCTTGCGCGGCGGCGAAGATCTCACCATCACGCAGGAGCGCGGCCGCGCTGTCATGGTAGTAGGCTGAGATGCCCAGGATGTATTCCGTCATGATCTATCGATCTTACTGGGAGATGAAGAGTAAAGCAAAGGCATCATTCCCCCCAGAGCGCGAGGAACGCGATATTCTTTATCTGCCAGACATCTCCAAAACTCATGCCGGTAAAGAGGTAAGAAAAGGGGGTTCCCATGAGATCAATCCAGGAATTGATCAGGCTGAAACTCCGTGATTGCATCTCCAGCAGAAGAATCCCAAGCAATACCATGGGGCCATACTGACGGAAGGAGGCGTAAGTATAAGCCTGACGATAAGGCAATAGACCCAGCAGGATTTTCTCTCCATCCAACGGGAAGATGGGGATCAGGTTAAAAAAACAGAGCGCCAGATTGATGACCACGGACCAGGAAAACAGGAAGAGCAGAAACAGGATGATCCTATTCATGGTATCTTCGCCTGAACTGGAAGCCAGTGGCAGGAGAATCCGGAACAGGATCCCTGAGATAGCGGCGAGAATCAGGTTGGATACCGGCCCTGCCGCCGCGATGAACATGGCATCCCGGCGCGGATTCCGGAGGTTGCGTTCCACATAGGGAACCGGTTTCCCCCATCCAAAGAAAGAGAGGAAAATGAGGATAGAGCCTATGGGATCCAGGTGAGCTGCAGGATTGAGCGTGATCCGTCCCATGCGCGCGGCGGTGTCATCGCCACAACGGAGAGACATCCAGGCATGGGCGGCCTCATGCAACGAAAGCGCAAACAGGATGGCCGGCATTCTGCCGGTGGAATCCAGAAGAAAATCGATAGGATTATCAAAGAGTGACATACTGAGGTTGTCCCTTAGCTGTTTCTGAAACGATGTCCATTATTCCCACTCAATCGTGCTGGGGGGCTTGGAACTGATGTCGTAAACAACACGGTTGATTCCTTTCACCTCATTGACAATCCGGTTTGAAATCCGCCTGAGCAAATCAGCCGGCAGGTCGACCCAATCAGCGGTCATCCCATCCTGGCTCTCGACGACACGGATGGCCACAGCACGGTCATAAGTCCGCTCATCGCCCATCACACCCACTGACCGGATCGGGAGAAGCACCGCGAAGGACTGCCAGACTTTGCGGTACCAACCAGAGGCCTTGAACTCATCGATCACTATTTTATCGGCCTTTCTGAGCAGGTCGCAACCCTCACGGGTCACCTCCCCCAAAACCCTGACCGCCAAACCTGGTCCAGGGAAAGGTTGGCGGAAGACCAGATCCTCATCGAGACCGAGGACCAGACCCACCTGGCGAACCTCATCCTTGAAAAGCTCCCGGAGTGGTTCGATCAACTGCAGGTTCATTTTTTCCGGAAGACCACCCACATTGTGGTGAGACTTGATGGTTGCGGAAGGACCCGCTACGGAAACCGATTCGATCACATCGGGATAGAGGGTGCCCTGGACAAGGAAATCCACCTTGCCAATCCTTGCAGCTTCTTCCTCGAAGACCTCGATGAAGGTGTGACCGATGATTTTGCGTTTCTGTTCAGGATCGATGACATCCTTGAGGTTCCCAAGGAATCGTTCGGAAGCATCCACGAAACGGA
>CAYZUX010000392.1:0-2986 GCA_964481775.1 uncultured bacterium
TTTTTATCTTCCAAGAGGAATCAGCGTTTCCAGTTTCATGAATTATGGCCCCACTACGGACAATCCGATTCCTCACTTCTATCCCTTCCTTTTGGATAATGGTTTGGGAGCGATTATGGGATCAAGAACCATTACGCTCTATCTGAAGGATGGAGGTTGGGGAGATAACGATCTGACTGAAAATGGGAAGATTGAGATAACCGGCGGACCTACGAAACCGGTTACTTTACCAGGCAAACGTGAGCCCGGGTGGATCATCACGCCCACAGAGGTGGAAGACAAGAACACCTCGGCGGTTGAGGAGTGGATGAATTACGAATAGGTCCGAGTTAATAACAGGTGTTTTTGTCCCTTTGTTTCGTCTGAAAAGGAGCAGACCGTCCCTTTGAGAACACCAGTCATGGCAGAACAGGCCGCCCAGAGTCGCACCCTCTGGGCGGTTTATCTGAGATTCTGAATGCAACAGCTGCTGTCTTTTTCCACTGTATTGGTAACAAACAACAGTCATAAAGAGGTTCCTGGACGATTCCAGGGATGCACTTTCGAACTGCCCGGTCATCTTGAGTGCCTTCCCCCTGCCAGAGGAACCATTTCCGACTCTCCCTGTGAGTGACACCTCTGGTCCTTGTTTCTTCGATTCATGACTTTGATTCTCTTACACTTATAAAAAACTTATTGAACATATGTGGCTTTTATATGCATCAGCGTTGACACTATAATCGCTATATATTATATTTATGCTCTATATTGGTTTTATTCTATTTGAACTCTGAAACACTTGGAGGAATCAGCACCCATGATGACTCGCATCGAAACTCCATTCAGGCTCTTCTTTTTTCTTGTTTTTTTGGGGTCAGTATGCTCCGTTCAGGCACAAATGGGGGAATTCAAACACTCATTTGGTGACCATGGGAGCGTTGGCGTCTTGCTGAGCGGCACTAGTCTTAGAGCACATGCTGTCGCGATCTATTCCAGTACAACCTCCTCTCATGCAGGCAAGGTCGTGGTTGCCGGAGATCATTGGGTGGCAGCCCTTTCCCGGTACCAAACCAAGGTCATGCGATTCACTGCCAATGGTTCGTTAGATACCACCTTCAACGGAACTGGGATCCAGACCGTTGATTTTGGTGCTGGTAATGGAAACACAACAAGGAAAGTCCTTGTGCAATCCGATGACAAGATAGTTGTTCTGGTTGAGCATCGGACCACGGTTTCACCGAACTGCCAAATCGGGATGGCTCGTTTCAATGCCGATGGTTCGCTGGATTCCACCTTCGCCGGAGATGGTGTTTTTAGCGATTATGTCGCCGGAGTAGGAGTGTATCCGTACGACTTCGCGATTGAACAGAATGGAGATTATGTGGTTTGTGGGAGCACGAATAACTACCGCAGCTTCGTTGCTCGAGTCAAAGCGAATGGGAACAGCGCTACGATTTATACATTTGATTCCAGAACCTCCCATACCCCATCTTATACCGGTGATTATCAGCATCTTCTTGCCATCGCCGTAGACCGGGTCACCTCCGGTTCACAGAACATCTATGTCGCTGGAAGAGTTCAGAAATCGTTCGGTTCAAAATACATCAATCTGGAAGCCAAGCTGAATGGGAGTGGATCTGTCCAATGGATGAAACCTTTTGAATTTGATGATACTCCTGGAAATGAGGGAAGCGCTGGTAATCATATCGAGGTCCATGACTTTGGCGGCAGTATTGGTGAAAAAGTTGTCGTATCGGGAGGCCAGATTGGGACCACATACATTGGTTTCGAGGAATTTGGCCTGGCACTCTTGAATACCGATGGAGGTCTCTACACCGATTTCAGCACGGATGGGAAATTGACGCATCGTTTCGAAGGATCAACGGGAGGCGAAAGCGAACATTTTGTGATCCAGAAGGATGGCAGGATAATCCTGGGTGGAGAAGATAATTCCCACTTCGTTTGTGCACGGTATCACGTCGATGGATCTTTGGATTCCTCATTTATGGGGAAAGGCTTCTTTTCATATTACGATGTTTATGGTTCTCCAGGTGAATTTTGTCTGGACAAGGATGAGGACTTACTGGTTGCATATACGACAAATGATGAAAGCTATACCAACTACAAATTTGGTGCGAAGGCTTTCCTCACCAAAGATGTGACGATGACCTATGTCAAAACCGAAATCATCCAGAATAACCAACCGATCAGTCCCAGCCAACATGGACCGATTCTTGAAATAAAGGTTTGTATGGATGGAAGCTTGTCGCCCCAGGCGATTACCAGTCTTTCGTTCACAACCTCGGGCAGTACCGCACCGGGCAGTGACCTGGTTTCAGCGCACCTTTACTATACTGGAGCCAGTCCTGTTTTTTCACAGCAGAACTCGTATGGCTCTCCGGTTCTCAATCCCAACGGATCCATCAGTTTTAGCGGAAGTCAGATCCTCGCCCATGGGGATCAATACTTCTGGTTGTGTTATCAGCTGACCGATACCGTCACGCTGGGGAATGATGTGGATGCCACCTGTGAATCCGTTGTGATCGATGGGACTCCCAAAATCCCGTTATCCACCGATCCTGCCGGTACCCGGTCCATCACTTCTCCGGCATATCCCAGCATCTCCGGGGATAATTCCTATGACGACATCATTACCGATGTCACATTCGCTGGTATTCATAACTCAACAACACGGGAGTCGGGTGGTTATGGCGATTACACAAACCTGAAAGGAACAGTCACTCAAGGGGAAAGCGCAAATTTCTCCTGCAAAATCAATGGCTATTGGGATCCATCCGCTACTTTCCCTTCGTCAGTCAGAGTCTGGATTGACTGGGATCAGAACCAGGGTTTTGATGATCCCGATGAGATCTATGACATTGTGTTCGGGACTACTGACACCGGTCCCCATACCCTTCCCATCTCTGTTCCCTCTTCTGCAACCGCTGGAACCACACGGATGCGAGTCGTAGACTTGGGGGCTCCAACGATTAATTCACCTGTGTAT
>CAYZUX010000393.1:0-2885 GCA_964481775.1 uncultured bacterium
GAGCATTCCCTATGCCTAAGAAAACCCAACCTCAAAGTCACTCCTCTGTTGTGATTCAGCCACCATTTTGGTGGCAGATTCCACACAAACCCATTTTCCATCATGCCGCTTGCGTCGCATCAAGTTCCACTTCCCGCAGCCGTTTCATGTCCATATAACAACGTGTTCCCCAACGTGTCGCGGCAATATGCCGCAGCCGTCCAGCCACCAGCATCAGTACCGATTTCCCATCCGGAAAACTTCCCACCACACGGGTCCGGCGGCGAACCTCACGAAGAATCCGTTCCAGTGGATTATTGGTTCGCAGGCTACGCCAGTGCTCACGTGGAAAGGCGTAATAACTCAGTGTCTCAACCGCCCCTTCACGGACCAGTTCCGCCGCCTTGGTCAACTTCATCCTCTCCACTTTCTCCGCCACCGCTTGAACCTTCTCCAGCGCCGACGCCCGGTCCTCCTGGGCGTGGATCGCTTTCAGCATCAACGCCACTTCCTTGACCTTCCCCTTCGGTACGACCGTGAACACATTCCTGTAAAAATGCACCGCGCAACGCTGCCACTGCGCCTGCGGGTACGTTGCCCCCAAGGCTTCCATCAGACCCAGGCATTTGTCCGATACGAACAGGCGCACCCCCCTCAGGCCGCGTTCCTTCAGGTGGCGTAAAAACTCCTGCCAACTCTCCTTGTCTTCCTTGGCACCCTCCGATACTCCCAATACCGAACGATACCCCTCATCATTCACTCCAATGGCCACCAGCACCGACACGTTGCGGACCTCGCCACCCCAACTCCGCTTCAGGCAAATCCCGTCCAGGAACACATACGGGTGCTCCATCTCGTTGATTTGGAGCATACCCACTCCACTGACTCCCTTTCCTGACTCGCCCTTGTTAACCTGGATTTGAGTAGTCCTCCTTCCCGGTCTCGGTTTGTTGACTTCAGCACTCACAAACCTCAACCGGTCCGAGGACTACTTACCACCTAATTCCCCCATCAAAATGTGCGAAAGATAGACTACATTTTCGAAAATAATCATGTTCCGTTCTATAGTATTTTATCGCATTATATGCAAAACCTCCGGATCAGTATTTCCAACTTTTCCAGCGAGCGAATGGTAAGCGATGTTGAATAGATAGAGATCATTCCAGTCCACCTGTTTATCTTTGTTGAAATCAGCGGTGGTATCATTGGTCCGGCTTGCTTGGATCAAGAGAATTAAATCCATTGCATTCACTAAAGCATCGCCATTCAGATCGAAGACACCTAAATCAAAATCTTCAGCCAGGACCGTTGTATAAGCTGGCGAGCTGTCTTCAATCCCGTTATTAACCGTCAGTTCGAAGAGGTACATTCCCGCGTTCATTGGAACCAAGGCTGGAGTGGATGTATCCGGTCTTTCTAAAGAAACCGTGGCATTTTCGGGGAGACCCGCGATCCGCCAGTGAAAGGTGAGGGGGCGCGCGAGAGGATCATAGCTTCCTGTTCCATCCAAGGTGACCTTTTTGCCTGTATAAACTTGCTGATCAACGCCTGCGTATGCGGTCAGAGGAGCGGTAGCAGAACCAATAATGGAAAACGCTCCGGAAACCGCGGATGTTGTGTTGACACCATCGGTGGTGAGGACTTTCATGGTTCCAGCATGTGTACCCATGTCGGGAATAGTGAAGGTGAAGGATGCCTCTTGTATATTTGCCGCAAGCGGTAGCCAGACTCCTCCCCCATCTGGACTAAAAAAGAGGGTGTGCCAAAGTTCGGGGCTGTCACTATCGGAAGCAGACCATTCAATGAGAACACTGGTACCAGCCACATACTCCTCGCCCCCCGTGGGTGTGTTGAATGTGACGGTGGGTTTGTGTGGAGTTATAGTCCTCTCATACAAGACCCCGGTTCCCCTGCGTACCTGAATCCGGTTCGTGTACTTTTGCTTGGGGATGGGGGCAACAAATGACCAGCCATCCACCAAAGGATCCGAGGGAGTGGCTTCGGTCATGAGGCTGGAGACCTCAAGGCCTACTTGGTCCAGCATCTCTCCCTTGGTATTCAATGATACGATCGAGTATTCTGTGGAGGTTGGCTCCTCGGGTAGGTCATTAATCCAAGTTGTATACCAAGGATCAGGTGTGACGGCATTTCCTCCAGGCTGAACATAACCGCTGATTAAGAACACCTCAGGATCCCGGTTTGGTTTCCTCAATTTATTAAGCAGATGGAGATAGTCTTCCTGGGCGACCCAGGGTGGGTTTGCGATCGGATTCATGCCATCATCATTCGTCATGAAATTCGCAGGAGACCACCATCCATTGGCCCCGCGTTTCGATTGGATTTCCTTTCGTTCCTCGACCCAATATCCATGCGCGCAAGGCTTGGCTCTCGGATACCGGTCATACTCCTCGCCTCCCCCAATGGGCAATCCAAAGGTGTGACCGATCTCATGAAGCGCGATATCGTACCTGATACCCTTGTCGCCGATTGAGTCATAGGTACACACAAGACATCCGGGCAAGCTATGTGTCGGACTGGCTTCCCCAAGAGTCCTCGGTTGCCCCATGAGGCCGTAGAAAGTAGTGAGATTCGCGAGCTCGCGTTTGTCAGGAAGGATTCCAATAACTCTCTCCACCTTTCCTCCCGTTACTTTTGCCGCAGCTGACAGCATTCCGATCATTTTCCAGATTTGGGTGACACATTGCTCTGTAACAGGGCCCAAGTAAGGAAACGCCACCGGGCTTACCACGCTATTCATTGCGGGGATGGGATATACAGCCTTAAACCAGCGATCCGTCTTGGTGCGGAAAGCTTCACATTCTATCTCATTCGGGGTTCCCTTCTTGCCAGATGAACGGTTAATGGCGAAGGGGCCAGGAGGCCAGCCAACATTAATGCAAGTGAGA
>CAYZUX010000394.1:0-2853 GCA_964481775.1 uncultured bacterium
AACTGGGGATGTCCTGATCCAGGGAACCATCAATGTGTCCGGCGGGCCGGGGTATACCGGTAGTGGACCACTGGTCGGAGGAAAGGGAGGACCGGGGGGATTTGATGGTGGGATGCCCGGTCTGGGAGGTTCCCAGCCTGGTCCAGGAAAGGGACCTGGAGCCGGGGCGGTTGGTGGCAAAGGGGTTTATAATCTGCCCCCGGGAGTCCCCAATGGAGGCCAGGTCGATGGCAAGCCCTATGGAAGCCCACTCCTGGTTCCTTTGTTGGGAGGATCTGGAGGAGGAGGCACTGCAGGGAATCCGGGATTTGGAGGCGGTGGGGGTGGAGGAGCTATTCTGATCGCCTCATCAACCCGGATTCATATAAGCAACACGGGTCTGATCCTCTCTGAAGGCGGCACCCCAAATAGTATTGCTGGTAGTAGTGGAGCGATTCGACTGATCGCGCCGATCGTCTCAGGCAACGGATCAGGACGTCTGGATGTCTCGGGAATTAACGGGCATGGGAGCGGGGGGCGTATTCGCATCGATACGATTGACCGGCGTGAGTTGAACCTGAATTATCAACCCATCAGCGCCCTCTCAGTGGGGGGCTTCATGCGGGTCTTTCCAGAACCGACCCCCAGGCTGGATATCATTCATGCAGCAGGTTCAGATATTCAGGAAGGACTGGAAGTCCCGGTGACCGTCACCCTCCCCATCAATGCGCCAGCTACTCAACAGGTGACTGTCCAGGCTCGTGATTTCACTGGCCAGGTTCCGATCCGGGTCGTTCTGACTCCTGACAGCGGGAATGCGGTCATCCAGGATGCCACCATCGACATGACCCTTGGCAATCCTTCCTCTGTCAACCTGATGATGGACTTCCCCGCAAACACACCGACTGATGTGCGTGCTTACACACGCTGAACAGGAACCACCACCGGGAATTAAAACAATAGATTGGGATGAGTTATGGGGCAGCCGTAGGAGAAGGCTGCTCCATCTTCCTTTCCAGATCCGCCAGAACCGCATCGATGACTTCATTGTCTCCAATCACCTCGCGGGCCTTGATGAGTTGGTCTCTGGCCTCCTGCATCCTCCCGGTGTCCATGAGAAGGTATGCATAGGCCCTCTGGTAGACAACGGTTTTTGGATCAAGTTCAACGGCCTTCCGGACATAATTGATACGTTCGTCCATACGGAACTGGGGCTCATTCAGCTTGGCGCCCATAGCCGCGAGAATGCTCGCAACCGTAAAGTGGTATTTCCCATTGTTGGGATTCCTGGTACAGGCATCCATCGCTTTTTGAAGTGCCTCCTCGGTTTTGCCACGCATGATGTATTCCTGGCTCTCCGTATAATCCAGCAGAGCCTCGGTTTGACGCAGATCCACTTCCGGAGAAGCTGCATAAACTGTTTTGAGGGCTTCCCGGGCCTGATCACGAAACTTGGCTGCCAGAGCAACCTGCTCACCAATGCTTTTCATCTTGCCAAGGCGAGTCAGACCGGAGGCCATGTCCATGAAGAGAGCTGCCATGTCGGCCTGGATGCGGGGATCATTGGGAGTCTTGATATTCTGGGCACGGAGTGACTCCAGGCTTCTGCGGTAACCGAAAAAATCGTGGGTTGCTTCCTTGTAGGCCAAGGCGGTCTGTTTCCACTGCTCACTGCCTGGATCTTTGAT
Organism: uncultured bacterium; assembly: GCA_964481775.1. Lineage (GTDB taxonomy): Bacteria > Hinthialibacterota > Hinthialibacteria > OLB16 > OLB16 > OLB16. The sequence goes on from CAYZUX010000394.1 coordinate 1,668, forward strand.
GACCGTGTCATAGTACCTCTCCGCCCGGTTGTAATTCATGTTTCTGAACTCGGAATCCGCCAGGTAAAAAGCTGCCTCCTGCCAGCTGATTTTCTGATCACAGTCCCGGGCCTGGACATCTTCCGTCCTGAGCTTGAAATCACGCCGGCTCATAAGATCGTAGGCGGTACGGTAGTTCAGGTCGGCAGATCCCTGATCGCCCTTCAAAGACCCTACTCTACCAAGCAGGAGGTAGGCCGGGACATAATCGGGCTGTGCGGCCTTGACCCTGTCGGCATACTGCTGTGCGGTCGTATAATCCTTATTCCTGAGTGCTTCAACCGCTTTCCAGAAGTCCGAGGCAGGATTCGGGCCACACCCCATGATGGTCAGGATCGGGATAGCCGCCATGATGCAAACAGTCCAATTGGAAGCATAACTGATTTTCTGTTTCATCATGGTCTCCTCGACATCCTGGTAGTTTTTCCAATCACTGATCAATTCATAAAAACAGAAGGATTCCCTGATCCGTCTCAGTATGCATTCTTCCACGCAAATAATGTTCTTCCGAGAATCTTGAGGTCCAGCCAGAAGCTCCAGTTCTCGATATACCACATATCATACCGGGTTCGCTCATCAATGGAGCTGTCACCACGTAATCCATGCACCTGGGCCCAGCCGGTGATCCCTGACTTGACCAGGTGACGGCGAAGATAACTGGGAATCTCGCCCTTGAACTGGTTCACAAAGTGAGGGCGTTCCGGGCGCGGTCCGACAAGAGACATTTCACCACGGAAGACGTTAATGAACTGGGGGGTTTCATCGATATTCCACCGCCTCATCCAGGCACCGATGCGAGTCCTCCTAGGATCGTCCTCCCTTGCCCACACAGGCCCGGATTCCGCTTCAGCATTCGCAGTCATCGATCTGAGCTTGTAGATGTGAAAAGAGCTCCCATCCAGCCCCACCCGTTCCTGACGGTAAAAAACTGGGCCACGAGATTCGATGACGATGAGGATGGCGAGTACCACCCAGAAGGGGAGACACAAGAGAATCAGGAGCGTGGAACCGATTAAGTCAAAGATCCGCTTCATAACCACCGCCGAACCGGATAGTGGAGTCTCACCCAGAGAAAGGGTGGGAACGAGCAAGGGACGACGGCGCTCGCCGCTTCCCGCCGGTCTCCGCCGAGGGAGCGGGCCTCGCC
>CAYZUX010000395.1:0-2798 GCA_964481775.1 uncultured bacterium
AAAGGTTTCGACTTGAGCACTCCGGTTGCTGGTTCACCTTTTCCACCACTCCACGCCCAGTACTTCCCTCCCCAACCGGAGTAATAACCGCAAGAGTTATCGACAACCACCCAATTTGGATCGGCAATCCATCCATCGAATCCACCCATTTCAAACGTACCATTTACCGGTCCGGCCAGCACCGGTGATCCCTTACAACCATACAGCAAGGCAATCAATAGGACTGTCCTGATCATTTGTGATGTCATCGTGTACAGGTTCATCGTCCACCTCCGATTTCTTCCACAAACAGGATCCCCTCAGCTGGGATGGAAAGGGTGGCCGGAAGTGTCACTCTGCGTACTTTACGATTCGGCATGTGAATGCGTGCCTTGGCAGAAGTGGATTTATCAAAAGCAGGAAATAGGATTTCGCGTTTTTCCATGCGGCTGTTGGTCAGAATGCAAACCTGCAGTCCGGTTTCACGATTTCGGAAAAAATTGTAAGCAACTCCATCAGGTGGACCTCCATCCAGTTTCACTGGATCCTGGCCAAGCACTTCCCCAAAAAAGACAGTTTCCTGGAGTGAATCACGGATCCGTTTGACCTCTTTGATATAGTCAGCCAATCCGCTGAAGGGCGGCCAGTCCAGGGAACGGCTGAAGTTGAGCGGTGCTACCATGACGATATGACCTTCACGAACTGCATTGTTTACCCCCAGGTAGTCATAGGCCTGATACAGTCCAAGTGTTTCAGCATGTTCTGGAAATACTTTACGTGTGATGAGTTGATTGCCGACCCACCAGGTCGCCCCTCCGAATTGAAGGAGCCGATCCCAGTTGCACTCAAACGACATACACCAGTCAGGATTGTGCTTGCGGCATTCTCGCATGACCTCCCGGGTCAGCTGAATGGCCCCCTCCCAGGTTGCTGTGTCTGGACTCATGGGGCTATCCGGATTGTAGTCTAGACCTGCAGGGAACATTTTATCCACATGCACACCATCGCCACCAATACTTGCCAGCTTCACAAAGTAGTCGACAATAATCTTGCGGAACTGTGGAAATGCCAGGTTTGCCCAGGTCATGAGCTTGGGATTCCCGGCACGTGCCCACAGCGTCCCCATCCCCCAACCTGCCATCCAGGTGTGACCACCATCCGCAGTCATTTCACGGTATTTGTGCAACTCATTTTTGTACCAGTCCAGTTCGACCATCATGGGTTGGTAATTTACAAAAAAATAGACTTTCAAGCCCATCTTGTGGCATTCACGTATGCCCGCTTCGAGATCTTCCCAGGTGCCCAGTCGAGGATCGGGCTCATAATAGGGGTAGCCATTATCATGGCCGCCCATTTGCCATCCGCTGATCTGAACTGAGTTGATCCCATGGTCTTTAGCGGATTTGGCCCATTTGGGGATGTCTTTGAACGTATAATTGATTGTTCCCTCAGGCAACATGAACATCGTCATAAGGTAAAAAGACTGCTGGCGAATCCAGTCCTCATCTGGTTGCACAATACCGAATGATTTCTTGAACCACTCACGGTAGACGCGGGCAGCAGCATTCCAGTCACCATCCAGGAATCTGAGTACTACGGGTGAACCATCGAACTGTCCTCCAGGAACTACAAAGGGAGAATGCTGGATTGCAACCGCCATGTCGGTAGTTTCGCCTGTCCCTGTTTCGATGAAGCGGTAAACTTTATAACGGGCGATGGGATCATGGGAGGCAAAGTAAATAACCTTACCCAGCTCCTTGCTTTGGATACAGGAAAAACTCATGTTCATCTGCCCGGGATAGGCGAAAGCATGCCCGCCGGCAGTGGGGATGAGAGGAGGTTCATCAGGCGTTGAGGTTGGAATCCAGAGAGTCGCATCGGTGGTCTTGCCGGCTGGCCCAAACCCGGTCAGACCGCCAATCAGTGGATACAAAACCTCCATCACCTTGAGATCAGACTGATTCTCAACATGAAGCCTGAAGGTAAGTTGACGATCCTCGCAGGCGATGGTCATACGGACTGAAACCGGGTATTCAGCAGTCGCTTCCTTGAGTGGCCCGTTCCATTCAAGGGTCATGGTGTTTTCTTCAACCCGAGAAGCAGACAAAGTCTGGTTTCTTCCAAACACTGTGACCGTCGACTTGTCGGGTTTCATCATTGTCAGCCGGAAGTTCTCAGCCATGCCAGGACTGGGCGAGAGGGTTGCCCCAGACAAGGAATCCTGGATGATGTGGATCACACCACTACCGCTATCAACCTCAATAGTGGTTCCGCCGCTGCGAAGAGCAAGATTCGACTGTGAGTTACATGGGTTTGCGGAAATCATGAGTCCAACGCTCAATAAGCCACACAGACAAAGATTTTTTTCCCTTCGGTACATGATGGTAAATCCTCCCATGGATGACCAGTGATATATGTTCGAACCGGCATTTTTATCGGCGAAGGTTTAAGGTTGAGTAGTTCTGCTTCGCAAACCCACTCCTTTATTCGACGTGAGACAGTCCATACAACAGTCACAATACCCCCCATGGTACATCTAACATGTTGCGACTGGAAACCCCGATACAAGACCTGTGAAGCTTCTGAAACACCCATCCAAAAACATCAAACCGGTTACAATCATACCATCCGATCACCATGTGACTCTTTCTGATCACCACGCTGTCTTTCAATCACACGGTTTCCCACTGTTACAATCAGTATTTCCAGAGAATTCTAGTGGCCGCTTCACAGATGACTTGACATCAAGGCGGGGATAAAGCGAGCATGTTGCCTATGGGTTGAGTAGAGAAAATTTAGTTTGAGGGGGCAGTCAGATG
>CAYZUX010000396.1:0-2683 GCA_964481775.1 uncultured bacterium
GTGGCCGCCACTGTGTTGGGGGGCAGATCATGAAATCCTTAATTCAGGGGCATTGTGGCTAGGAGTTACTTGGAGGAATCATGTCAGCACTTTCGCCCCGGATACTGACAACCCTGGTTGGCTCCTATCCAGTCCCCGAATGGCTGCTGGCCTATCCCGGGGAACAGAACCTCATCGATGCGACCAGGGTGGTCCTCAGTATCCAGGAAACCTCAGGCATCGACCTCGTCTGTGATGGAGAGCTCTACCGCTTCGATCCGGGCCATCCCGAAGCCAATGGAATGATTGAGTACTTCGCCCGCCACATGGATGGGATTCGCACCGGAAGTACCTTCCAGGAACGGAAAGAATACCTGCTTCGCGAGGATACCTCTTACCGGAATCGTCCGCCTGGTGTTGTCGAGGCCCCGGTCGGTCATGGCTCTCTGGACCTGATGTCTGCCTGCCAGCGTGCCCTGTCGATTGCCACTCACCCCCTTAAGTTCACAGTTACAGGCCCTCACATGCTCTCGAAAGTCTGGGTGAATCACTTTTATAAAAGTACACCCGATTTGGCCCATGCCATCGCTGATGTCCTGGCCGAACAGGTCAGTCTCCTGCCCGCTGAGGTGATCCAGCTCGATGAGGCCAACCTGCCGGGTCATCCGGAGGAATGGGAATGGGCCGCTTCGGCTATCAACCGGGTTCTTGATGCAATCCCCGGTAAGGCTGCAGTACACCTTTGCTTCGGAAATTATGCTGGACGTTCTGTTCAAAAGGGATCCTGGGACAAGCTGCTCGATTACCTGAACAGCCTGCACGCCGATCACCTGGTGATGGAGAACGCGGACCGTCCAGAGAGTGAGCTCGAAATCTTCAACGACCTCCGTCCCGACCTTGGCCTGGGATTGGGAGTGGTGGACATCAAGACCACCTGGATCGAGACCCCGGAGGAGATCGCACGATCGATCGAATATGCAGCACGTTTACTCGGTCCCGAGCGAATCCGGTATGTGAATCCGGACTGTGGTTTCTCAAAAGTCAAACGCTTCACCGCTGACGCCAAGATAAAGGCATTGGTGAAAGGCCGGGATCTTTTTGAAGGGAGACAGTGATGTTTCTGACTCATTACGGAAAAAGTTATATTTTTGTCGCTCTCCTCCTCGTTGTTGTTTATCAGGGTGCGTGCGAGGGTATTGGTGAAGTGCCCTCGGTCACCTCTTATTCCGGTATCCAGGCCGCAGTCGATGCCAATCCTGGAAAAATGGTTTTTGTGCCGCCCGGGGAATATCACCTCGACAAACCTGTTATGCTCACTACCGACCATTCCGGTCTCTATGGCTATGGCACTCTCATCCAGAATAATACGGCTGCTCAGATCATCCGCATCGATCATGCGTCCTGGGTGCGAGTGCAAGGGTTGACCCTGCGCCGTCCGGAAGGACGGATGGAGACAACCGAGGAAGCCATCCGGGGAGATGCCTGTCCTCATTTGCTCATCGAGAATCTTAAAGTCTTCGATAACCATAGCAGGACTGGATCTATATTGGTCAGCCAGGCGGATTACTGCACCATACGCGGCTGCGAAGTCACCAACTACAAACGGATTTCCATCGACAACCGCATGGATAACCTCGATCTGTATGGTTATTCCTTCAGGTGCATCGATGGAACGGGGATCATTGTCCGTGAATGCAAGGGAACACAGGTTCTTAATAACCGGATCATCGAGAAGAATCTCCTCGCCACACAGGAGATGAAGCAGAAATACGGCTTGGGGACAGTTACTGAGCGCGCCGCGAAACTGGGACGCATCGCCCCCAAGAGTGTCGAGGAGAGCAACTATGTCAACAACTGGCACCAGGGATCCGGTCTGCTTGTCGCTGACCCGATGGCGACCACTTTTACCTTGATCGAGGGAAATTACATCGAGAACGCGGGGCAAGGCATCGACATCCATTCCGACTACGTGATCTGCGCCAACAACATCATCGATCATGCCTTTCTTGGCATGAAGGCGATGCACGGCTCTAAACATGTCATCGTAAATGGCAACCAGTTCTCACATAACGATCTCCTGGCGATCATGATGATGCCCGGATCGAGTTCCCATCCCGCTATGCCCGCGAAGGATGGAAAACCGGCTCAACCGGCCAACTACACCCGTGGTAACATGATCTTGAACAACATCATCTCCGACTTCGGGTATGGAGATGAGCATGTCACTTGGGCCTCGCATGACCCGCAGGGGAAATCCCCCAGCGCGATTGTCTTCAAATCTGGCCAACTGGCAGAAAATCCCGTGCTGGAGGATATTCTCATTCAGGGAAATATCGTTTATGACACGGGATGTGATGAAATCCTGGAGAACGGCGTGCCGAAGAAAGAGGAACCACGCTACAATTATGCGGTTTATGTCGAGACCAATCCGCCACCCAAGGGACTGCATTTTTCCGGAAACCTTTTCCATCCGGGCAAACGCGGTATTTCCAATGTGGATCTCATGCCATGAGTAAACAGGTTCATATCGGGATCTGGGGTGCCGGCACCTGGGCAAAAATCTGTTCAAAATCCCTTCTGAAAGTCCCAGGCCTCCGAATTGCTGTAGTCCATGACATGGATTGCTCCGCTCAAGCTGCTCTGGCGGATCAGGTCGGAGCGGAGTCCGCTGCTACTCCTGAGGCATTCCTGGGTACGCCAGGAT
>CAYZUX010000397.1:0-2614 GCA_964481775.1 uncultured bacterium
TGGAGGCACCGATCATGATCTTTCCCTCTGCCTCCTCGATGGCACGGTGGACTTCCGCTTCCACCTCCTCCGGTGTCCCCAACGGCAGTACATGTCCTACATCGATGCCACCAGAGAGGATGAGATGGGGGTGTCTCTGGTGGATTTCCCTGATACCAAATTCGGGTATTTTTTCGAGGGGATTCAAGATATCGATACCAGTTTCCACCAATCCATCGATCAACAGCTCCAGATTCCCATCGGTATGAAACATGACCGGGATGTCCAGTCTTTTAATGGCCTCGACCACTTTCTTGAAGCGCGGGAAGTAGGCCTTTTCGAGGAACTTGGGACTAACGAGTGGACCATTTCGAAAGGCCATGTCATCGGCGATAAACAATCCGGAGGGCCTGGTTGTTGATTGGGAGAGCTGCTCGACCACTTTCATGGATTTGGCGAAAGCCCGTTCCAATAAGGCATCCAGGAGGCCGGTATCACCAAACAACCACAGAGAAAAATTTGTGACACCAACTTCCTCGTAGAGGTCGGTCAGATAGTAGCCCAGGAGGGAATGGCACTCGACTCCGAATTGGTGACGGTCATGAACACCGAAAGCCCAGAAAAAGAGGATATCTTTCAGGTAGAGGCTCTCACATTCGGCATAGGCCTGGATGGTGGCCTCGACTTCGGCCTTTTCCTCTTCAGAAAAGAGCGGTTTCTCAAGTTCACGCTTCTTGACTTTCAGGTACTCCTCCTCGGAGGTGTATTCCTGGTGCTCAACCCACCTCATCCAGCGCTCATAGTGAGCCTTGCGCCCATCGGGCAGGATGTCATCAATAGGAGGTACCGGAAGTTTGGGCAGCATCCGGGTGCTGTCCAGTGCACGGGCATGGGCAAGGCGGGTTAAATGACGTGCGTTCTCGTAAGTGATCTCTTCCCCGGCAAAGTACTCCAGAAGGACATCATTGCGAATGGAATCAAACAGGGGAACACGGTCGATCGGTTCACCTCTGAGTAACCTGAGCACACGTTCTTTGCCTGTCATGGGTCAGCTGCCTTTCATTGTTGCCATTCAGTGAGACTTCTCACATGTCCGTAGGGACACTTCCAACCGCTGGTTCTTCAAAACAAAGATCGGAGAACCGGAACAATCCGCATCTTTTTCTCGCTCCGAAGGGGATTGAATCATCTCGATGAAAATGTATAGAGTATGCCTATGAAAACGTTTGCAAAGACTATCACTCAGTGGAAAATAAAATCAAGACCCTGGAGTACCTGACATGCAGACTCCCCGTGAACGCTTCATCGCCGCTCTCAATCATCAACCCTTAACTGGCCGTGTCCCGCATTTCGAGATTGTTTTTTTCCTGACGATGGAGGTGTTTGGCAAGGTACACCCGCGTCACCGCAGCTACCACCAATGGGATCAGATGGAGCCTAAGGAGCGTGAGCTTCACAGGCGGGACATGGCGAATCTTTATGTGGCCATCGCTGAGCGGTTTGAACACAGCGCGATTTTCTTCTATGCCATCCCTTACAACGAGGAAGAGATCTTTCGCATGATCGACCTGATCCGGGAGATCTCAGGTGACAAGTATTACCTGATGATGCACGGGGATGCCACTTATGCGGTACCCAGCGGCGATCACATGGAGGAATTTGCATTTCGTCTCGCCGACGAACCAGAAAGAATGAAAGCCGAAGCAGGCGAACGGGTGAAGCAGAAATTGGAATGGTCACAACGGATCAGGAATCATGGGGGGCTGGATGGTTTCTTTTTGGGAAGTGACTATTGTCTGAATGCGGGTCCATTCCTCAGTCCACGTCAATTCAGCCAGTTTGTGGCTCCTTATCTTGCCGAACTTGTAGCGGGGTACCGTAGCCAAGGCTTTTACACCATTAAACACTCGGATGGCAATATCATGCCCATCCTGGATCAGATCGTGCAGGCCAATCCTCATGCCATTCATTCCATCGATCCTCAGGCTGGGGTCGATATTGCTGTAGTCAAAAAACTGTATGGAGACAGGATCTGCCTGATCGGTAATGTGAATTGCGGATTGATGGATACGGGTACAGATGAGCAGGTGATCGAGTCAGCCCGCTATGCCCTCCGTCATGGGATGCCTGGAGGAGGCTATATTTTCTCAACCAGCAACACCATTTATACAGGAATGCGGCTCTCCCGATATGAGCTCATTCTCGATGTCTGGCGTAAGGAGGGGAACTACCCCTCATAAAGATGTTTATCAAGGTGATGATGTGGCGATGACACCGTTCCCGGAAAGAGGGATGTTCCCATCTTTATCCACAGGAGCCTTGTTGTCATCCAGAAGCCATTCTCTCTTTTCACACATTTCATGGGGTGGTGTGAAAACTCCATGAATGCCATCGGGCAGGCTGAATTCGAGACTGAAAGCTGAATGGTTGTCAGTCCCCCACTTGACATGGATATCTCCCTGTGGAGAAGGCCAGCACCCTTCGGCCCATTCAAGTCCGGCGAGTGTGGGAGCGATCCGGACAACTCCGAAGCCTGGTGTAGCTGGCATAATCCCAAGGACATACCGGCTCAAAAGATAGGCGGCGATGACCCCGCTGCCCTGGGCGGCGGAACGGCTGTCACGTGAACGCCACC
>CAYZUX010000398.1:0-2612 GCA_964481775.1 uncultured bacterium
CAACAGACCAGTCTGGCCACCCTCGACCGCCCAGAAGTAGGGGATCAAGGCGCCATCGCCAAAACCGCCAGCGATCTGGGTATCCACAAGTGGACCACCCAGGAGGGCGGTTGCCGTGTGGAGACGCATCGTGCTGGAGTCATTGCCGCTTCCATCAGTGACGGTGAGAGTGTTCACCTCATTGATGGGAGCTGTCCCCGCCGGGATATTGGCCTGGAGTTCTTGCCCCGCCGTAATGGTGGTGTTTGAGCTCGTATCGGACCAAGTCAGCCCGGTCTGGGCACTGGTTGCCTGATTCCTACTGTCGGCATCAATCGCGTAATCATCCAAGTCCAACACCACCGCGCTGCCACCACCGGCAATAATTTGCCCACGCGCATCCGGCAGTTCCTTCGCGATCGGCGCAATTGCGAGTGCAGCCATCGGCGACAAGACTAGCGCTATGAGACCGACGATTGCTGCTATTCCGCTATACCTTCTCACAACGTTTTACCTCCTGTGGATCAGATTAATTCGTTTCGCAGCCTAGCTGCACCCTTTTTGCAGGCAAATCCGAATGATTGTGGGACGATGATCCTCCTCCGAAAAAAGGTAGAGTCATTTGACGACAACGCATTGATGACCAAATCAACCGCAAGTATAGGGAGCTTGGATTGTCTGTGTCAAGCCCTTTCTTGGTTTGTTTTTCATTCAGTGCTGTCTCTGGAAAAAAAGAACACAAGACCTGGGTTTTCTTGTGAAAAACAGGAAAATCCCCTGTCCCATATCAGGTGAGGGGCTGTGAATAAAGTTTATCCGAATCCTTTTGAGTGACTTGTGTCCCTGTCTTTCGTTTGAGGTGCGTGGGGAAAAATCACTTGGGATGTGACCCCGAGGTTTTATTCCATCCGGGCACACCTTTTTTTCACCACAGAAAGGAAATCCCAGCCATGTTATGGAACCGCCCACCATACTTCAGTTCCTCAGCAATCCTGATTCTCCTGTTGTGTTTTGCCCTCAGTCCCGGGTATTCAGGCGACACACACCAGGAAGCCAAACAATCTGATTCCAAGACACAAGTAACGCACCTCTATGGCAATCATGAGTGCCCCGTAAGCGGCGAAGCCGTGGTTCCTGATGCCTCAGTAACCTATCAAGACAAAGAACATGGAGTATTCGGCAGGATCTATCTCTGTTGCATGGGGTGTGAGAAGCAAGTCAAGAAAAACCCAGCTGAGATTTATCAGAAGCTCTATCGCACCGACAAGAAGACCGGCAAAGCCATTGAAGCCAGGGACTTGAAAAACGACAAGTGCCCCATGTCCGGGGAGGTAGTCGATCCAAAGGCATCCATTGAATACAATGGGATGATCATCCACTTCTGTTGCCCGGGCTGCGCCCAGGGATTCCTGAAGGATCCCGAGGCAAAGATGGCAAAACTACTTCCGGATGCCGAAGAGTTTAAGTTTGAAGCCAAACCCAGTTCCCATTGATCACCCGACCACACATTCCCTTGCGGAAGGGGGTGAGGTTTTCCGAAGAAGCACCTCCCCCTTTCCGCTCGAATTGAGAACAGAAAACCATATCCCCTCTTCATTCATGATGAGTTCTATCCAGGTCAATCAGGCGGATGAGATTGAGGTCATTCTGGCCACGAAACAAGACATGGATCTGGATCTGGCTGGGCTCGATATTGAGGAGGGCATATCCATGGTTCGTGTCATCCATTCCATCAAACAACACCTTCAATCCGGCTTTCATCTCACTCTCCGTCAGCCTCCCCAGATGATGGCCCATAACCTTTACAGGATAGGTCTCTTGAATCACCCTCTCCTTCATCTCGAATCGGTTCGAATGGAGGAATCCAGTGCCAGCTGAGACCATGCAGACTCGAATCCGCGTGGCAGCTCTGATCCTGCAAGGTGAAAAGATTCTGCTCGCCCAACATGAAAAGGGGGGAAGGCGTTACTGGCTTCTGCCAGGGGGCGGAGTCGAGTTTGGTGAATCAGTGGAAGAGGCACTCCACAGGGAACTCCTCGAGGAAGCGGGGCTCCCGATTCGTGTTCATGATCTCCTCTGGGTGGTGGACTCGATTCCTGATGACCATCATCGTCATGTCATCAACCTGATCCTCAACGCGGAAGCCCTGTCGACTGAGCTGTCACCCCAACCCGATAATGTCTTGCGAGATGTCCGTTGGATCAATGTCTCAGATCTCTCTGGGCTGGAGATCTTTCCCGACACGAAGGCCGAGATCCTCCACTATCATCAAACGGGAAACCGGGGAGCTGGACTGCTGGGAAAACGTTGGAAGTAACAAAAAAGAAGCGTGAATGCATCATAATGATGCACAGAACGTTTAATAAGTTACATCCCAGTCATAATCCCATTCTTTCCATTCCTGAAAAACCTGCTCAAGTGTAAATTGTAAGTCTAATGTTTTGAATAAGATATACCTCATGCAAAGGGATGGACATGCAGGTTGATCTGGTTTTGGCACCCCACCTGCTTTGCACTCGGTTGAGTATGTCATCCACCACATAGCCAGTACAACAATGTGTCTTTGGCCCGGCGTCGTGCGTCCGATTACGTGACGCCAAGGCGAGGCGGCGCCGGGCCTTTTGTTAGATTCG
>CAYZUX010000399.1:0-2600 GCA_964481775.1 uncultured bacterium
TACGCCGAGGAAACCAAGGAAATCTCCAAGCGCAAGGCTCGTGAGATCCTGGTCAGCACCATCCAGCGCATCGCCTCGGAGGAGGTACAGGAGACCACTGTCAGCACTGTCCCGCTCCCAAGCGATGACATGAAGGGGCGGATCATCGGACGCGAGGGACGGAACATCCGTGCCTTCGAATCCACCACCGGCATCAATCTCATCATCGATGACACACCCGAGGCGGTTGTCTTATCGGGTTTCGATCCGATCCGCCGTGAGGCCGCGCGACAGACCTTGGAACGGCTTCTGGCGGATGGACGGATTCATCCGGGACGTATCGAGGAGATCCATCACAAGGTCCTCAAGGAGATGGATGACACCATCAAGGATGCCGGCGAGACCGCCGCCCTTGATGCGGGTGTCCCGAATCTGAATCCCGACCTGATCCGTCTGCTGGGACGGATGAAGTACCGGACCTCCTATGGACAGAATGTCCTGGCTCACTCGGTGGAGGTAGCCCATATCGCCACCATGCTGGCCAATGAGCTGGGCGCCGATCCCATGGTTGCCAAGAGGGCTGGTCTCCTGCATGACATCGGGAAATCCATCGATTGGGAAATGGAAGGATCGCATGTCACCATCGGGGTTCAGCAACTCAAGCGCTGCAAGGAAAAGGAGGAGGTCATCCATGCGGTCGAAGCTCACCACGGGGATGTGGAACCGAAAACAGTCGAAGCGGTTTTGATCCAGATTGCGGATGCGGTCTCCGCTTCAAGGCCTGGTGCGCGGCGCGAGACACTGGAAACCTACATCAAGCGTCTGGAGCAACTCGAGTCGATTGCCACATCCTTCAAGGGAGTTGAGAAGTCCTTTGCGATCTCAGCGGGACGTGAGGTCCGCATTATTGTCGACCCCATTAAGGTAGATGATCCCGGCGCGGCCAAGATGGCTCGGGATATCAGCAAACGAATCGAGGATGAACTCCAGTATCCCGGCCAGATCAAGGTCACAGTCCTACGGGAGATGCGTGCTACCGAATACGCGCGTTGAGGAATCGTCAACCCGCAGGAACGAGAAGATTCCCGTTCCTGCGGTTCCATGCAACCTAAGGAGTGGCGCATTCATTCGCTGGTTGCGCACCAAAGTGAATGAATTCGCCACTCCGCCGGGAGGAAAGGACTCTCATCCCGTTATGAACCTCCGTTGCGCCACCTATTTCCTGGCCGGTGTGACGCTGGTCTTCTATGTCCATGCTCGTGCTCTTCATGCCCAGTGGGACTTGGCAGCCTATCTGAATGCCGCCAAGGCTTTACATACGGGAGAGGAACTCTATCCGTTACCCGATGAGGACAAAGAGGTCGTCATGACAAACCTGACGATCTATGTTTACCCTCCCTTGCTTGCCCGGGTCATGTCTCCACTGGCGGGATTGCCCCTGCCAGTTCTGAAAATCGGGTGGCTGCTCCTCCAGTGCATTGCTTATGAAAGCCTTTACTGGCTGGGATTGAAACTGGCCAGGAGACCTTTCGAGCGCGTGACCTGGCTTCTCTACCATGCCATCTCGTTACTTTATGACGGCGTTTTCACTGACTTGCGAGCTGGAAACACCGCTCTCATGGAAACATCCATCCTGACTGCTTGGGCGGTTTTCCACCTGGAACGGCCCCTGTTTTCAGGCCTGCTTCTGGGGGGTCTTCTGGCAGTCAAACCGTTAGCCGTGTTCGTGACAATCTGGGATCTGGTTCGTGGAAGGTGGAAAGCACTGGGTGCAGTGGCGGGAGTGACTGGCATCCTTTATGGCGTGATGTACCTGGATCATGGGTTGTATCAATCCTACCAAACTTTTCTTCACTCAAAGACTTTTCAACGCATCATGGATGAACACACCGTGGGGATCTACAACAGCGCGACCGTCTCCGTCGGCTTCCGGCTGTTCACCGATCAGACCATGTTCAAGCCTATTGTGGTCATCCCGGCGCTTGCTTACCTTTTCACATTCCTGGTGCCCATAGCGGTATGGTTTTCAGCCTTCTCCGCGTGGAGGCGGATGGATGAAGTGGGATTACCCATCCAGGAACAGAACCGTCTCGGCTTCTACTTTCTTCTCCCCACTGTTCTGCTGACCATTCCACGTGTCGCGGATTACACCCTGGTCTGGCTGCTGATCCCCCTTTTCTTCGGGGCCTGGGAGGCTTGGGAGAGACGGATCTGGTCCGTTTTCTTCCTGTATATGGCTGCCGCAGTGATTGGAAACCTCCCTGTTCACCCCGCGGAATTGGTGGAGCTGACCTTCTCATATCATCTGATGCACTACCGGTATGTATCCTTGATCCTGTTCTGGTGTGCTGGATGGCTGTTGATCCGGCGGCGGGTGGGGGGGCCGTTGGAATAAACAACCTCACCCCCCCCTCTCCCACGTGGAGAGGGGGGCGCATCCCCTTTGCCCAGGGGGAGAGGGGGCGGGGGGGGGGGGGGGGCACTATTGACTCTCGCGAATCTCCAAGCTTATCCTTGCCATGAAGAGGGGAACCATCGCTGCCCATGTCTCAAGAACAGATCAGAATCCTTCGTCTCATCTCCCGGCTCAATGTCGGCGGCCCGGCGATTCCACCCCAGTT